>CAZMFG010000009.1:0-15000 GCA_964565525.1 uncultured Thermodesulfobacteriota bacterium | reverse complement strand
ATCAGCCCCGAACACCTCGACTATCATGAGGACATGGATAGATACTTTGCCGCCAAAAAGCGCCTCTTTCACGAGATCCTGCCCGAGTCGGAAAAGGACCCCTGGGCCGTCATCAACCTCGACGACCCCCTGTTGCGGGATCTTCCCAGGGAGCTTCCCTCCCTGCGGATGATGACCTATGGCCTCGACGGGGGAGCGGTGCGTGCGCCGCAGAGAGAGATCTCATTGGGGGGGATACGGGCTACCCTCTCCACCCCCGCCGGAACCATCGAGATAGGGACATCCCTGATCGGGGAGTACAACCTCTACAACATCATGGCGGCCACGGCCGTGGGGATCTCCCTCGACATCCCCATCGCAGCTATAACACAGGGGATCGCGAATCTCTCCCTGGTCCCGGGGAGGATGGAGCGGGTCGGTACAGGCAACCCGTGGGTCCTCGTCGACTACGCCCATAAACCCGAGGCCCTGGAGAAGAGCCTCACGGAGGTCAAGAGGCTCGCCACGGGGAAGGTAGTGGTCGTCTTCGGCTGTGGCGGTGACCGGGACAAGAGCAAGAGGGCACCCATGGGGAGGATCGGAGTGGAGAGGTCGGACCTGGCTATCATCACCTCCGACAACCCCCGCACCGAGGACCCCCTCAAGATCATCGAGGAGATAGAAAAAGGGGCCAAAGAAGCCTCCTCCCCCCACCCCTACCTCGTCATCCCCGACAGGAGGGAGGCCATCAAGAAGGCCATTGCCCTCGCAGGTGAGGAGGATTGCGTGCTCATCACCGGCAAGGGACATGAAACATACCAAATCAGAGGCGAAGAACGGCTGCCCTTTGACGATCGCGAGGAGGCGCGCCAGGCCTTGGGGGCACGGGGCCGGGGGCAATGAGCGCGGAGGAAGAACAGTTGTCGGTTGCAACAGTATTAGAGGCCACCGGCGGGGTCCTGATCCAGGGTGATCCGCAGACCTCTTTTATCGGTGTCTCCACCGATTCGCGCTCCATCAGGCCGGGTGAGCTTTTCTTCGCCCTGAGGGGGGAGCATTTCGACGGACACCGATTTTTCGCCGAGGCAATCCAGCGGGGGGGAGGGGGAGGCGTGCTGGAACAGGAGATCGGAGAGGTCGCGGATAAGACCGTCCCTATCATCAAGGTGATGGATACCATCCGATCCTTGGGCGATCTGGCCAACCGATGGCGAAAGAGACACCCCATCCCCCTCGTGGCCGTGGTGGGGAGCAACGGGAAGACCACCACGAAGGAGATGGCGGCAGGGATCCTCGGCAGACGGTACACGGTCATGAAAAACACGGGAAATCTCAATAACCTCATCGGGCTCCCCCTCTCCCTCTTACAGATGGGCCCCAAAGACCGGGTGGCGATCCTGGAGATGGGGATGAATCGCAAGGGGGAGATACTGAGGCTGACCCAGATAGCGGAACCAAATCTGGGGATCTTGACCAACATCGGACCCGCCCATTTGGAGTGGTTGGGGTCCGTGGAAGGGGTCATGGAGGCCAAGGGAGAACTCTTAGAGGGCATGGGCGCACGAGGGGTGCTCATCTTCAACGCCGATGACCCCCGGGTCGTGGCATTGAGCACGCGGTTTAAGGGAGACAAGCTGTCCTTCGGGGTCCAAAACCCTGCCCACTGGCAAGCAACCGATATCCGTCCCCTGGATACAGGCGCGATCTCCTTTCAATTGAAAGGGCCGACCGGCACTACGTCCGTCTCATTGAACCTCATGGGGCGGCATCAGGTCTACAACGCCCTGGGGGCGGCGGCCGCTGCCTCCTCCCTGGGCATCGGGATTGGGGATATCAAGAAGGGACTTGAGGCCGTCCAACCCCCGCCCATGAGGATGGAATTGATGACACTGGGAGAGGGGATCAAGGTCATCAACGACGCCTACAACGCCAATCTCCATTCGATGGAATCGGCGCTGCGGGCACTCCAGGAGGGCGGGGGGAAGCGGAAGATCGCCGTGCTCGGAGATATGTGGGAGCTGGGAAATTATGCCCAGCAGGCCCACCAAGAACTGGGCCGAACGGTGAGGGAGCGAGGGGTGGACCTCCTCTTTCTCCTCGGCCGATTCGCCCCCCACGTGGCCCAGGGGGCGCAGGAGACGGGGATGGACCCGCGGGCTATCGCTATCGGAAAAGATCACCACGATATAAGCCTTCAGCTCGCCCGGACCGTGAAGAACGGTGATTGGGTGCTGGTCAAAGGTTCTCGCATCATGCGCATGGAAGAAATCATCCAAGAACTCAGGGAGATACTATGATCTATCACCTCCTGTATCCGCTCTATACCACCCATATCGTCTTCAACGTCCTGAAATACATCTCGTTCAGGACCATCTCCGCCACCCTCACCGCGCTGCTCATCACCTTCATACTGGGTCCCTGGCTCATCAAAAAGCTCAAGCAACTCCAGCTCGGACAGCGGGTGAGGGAAGACGTCCCCTCCAGGCACCGGGCCAAGGAGGGAACCCCGACCATGGGCGGGAGCCTGGTCATCATCGCCGTCGTCGGGTCCACCGTGCTGTGGAGCAACCTGACAAACCTCTATGTATGGCTGGTCCTGTTCATCACCGTCTCGTACGGCCTGCTCGGATTTTGGGACGACTATAGAAAGATAAAAAAAGGCAAGGGGGTAACCGGTAAAACGAAGCTGATCGTCCAGGGGGCCATCGCCGTGGCGGCAGCGGGCGCGCTGTTCACCGTTGTCGACTTTACCCCCCAACTCACCCTCCCCTTTTTCAAAGATATCCGCCCCGACCTGGGGATCTTCTATATCATCCTCATCACCTTCATCCTGATGGGGACCTCGAACGCCGTCAACCTCACCGATGGGCTCGATGGATTGGCGATCGGCCCGGTGATGATCACGGCGGGGACCTTTGCCCTCGTCACCTATCTGTCGGGAAACACCCAGTTCGCCCACTACCTCCAGATCCCCTATACGAGCGGGTGTGGGGAATTGAGCATCTTCTGTGGGACCATCGTGGGCGCAGGGTTGGGGTTTCTCTGGTTTAATACCTATCCGGCCCAGATCTTCATGGGGGACATCGGGTCCCTCTCCCTGGGAGGGTCCTTGGCGATGGTGGCCATCATTGCCAAACAGGAGATCCTCCTGGCCATCGTGGGGGGGATCTTCGTCATCGAGGCCCTTTCGGTCATTATCCAGGTGGCGGTTTATCAAACCAAAAGAAAACGGGTCTTTAAAATGGCCCCCATCCACCATCACTTCGAGTTAAAGGGGTGGGCGGAACCGAAGATCATCGTGCGGTTCTGGATCGTCACCATCATCCTCGCATTGATCGCCATCAGCACGTTAAAGTTGAGATGAAGGCCACAGTCATGACACGGATAGATGGTTTTAAAAAAGACCTCACGGGGAAACGCATCGTGGTGGTAGGAATGGCCACCACGGGTATGGCGGCAGCGGAGTTCCTCGTACAGCGGGGTGCAGCGGTCGTGGTGAGCGAGATAAAGACCGAGGCCGAATTGGGGACCGCCCCCCAGCGACTGCGCACCCTGGGCGTCGAGGTGGAGATGGGGGGGCACGTGACTCAGACCTTTCTCAAGGGGGATTTGATCGTCCTCAGCCCCGGTGTGGACCCCGCCATCCCCCCCCTGGAGGCGGCGCGGGAGCAGGGGATACCCATCGTAAGCGAGGTTGAGCTCGCCTCGTGGTTTCTGAGCCCGCCGCTGATTGCGGTCACCGGGACCAACGGGAAGAGCACCACCACCGCTCTTATCGGCCACATCCTAACGGGATGGGGGAAACGGATCTTTGTGGGTGGGAATATCGGGACCCCCTTGACGGACTATCTCCTGCGAGGTGAAGAGGCCCACTACATCGTGGCCGAGATCAGCAGCTTCCAGCTGGAGGCCGTCTCCTCGTTCAGGCCATGGATCGCCCTCCTGCTCAACCTGGGTGAGGACCACCTCGACCGCCACCCTACCCTCTCCTCCTACGCAGCGATCAAGGCCCGGATCTTCCTCAACCAGGGGCCGAGCGATTGGGCGGTGGTCAACTCGGACGATGCGGCTGTTCAGGCCCTCTACCCCCGGATCAGGGCGCAGATCCTCCCCTTCAGCCGAGCGGGGGGGGCGAAAAGCGGGGTGTGGCTGGAGGGGACCGATACCGTCGTATATAGCAAACAAGGGAGGAAAGAATCCATCTCCCTGAAAGGGGTGCAGCTCAAGGGTATGCACAACCGCGAAAACATCATGGCCGCCGTGGGGGCGGCAATGGTATGCGGTGTGCCGGGAGGGATCATACAGGAATCATTAGAGTCCTTCCCAGGCCTTGAGCACCGCCTCGAACTGGTGGGCGCATGGAGGGGAGTGAGCGTCTACAACGACTCCAAGGCCACCAATGTGGCCTCGGCCGTCACCGCCCTCCAGAGCCTCCAGGGGCCCATTATCTTATTGGCAGGGGGGCGGGATAAAGGGGGCGGCTACACCCCTATGAGAGGGATCATCAAAGAGCGGGTCAAGGCCCTCATCCTGATGGGGGAGGCACGGGAAAAGATGCAGGCGGCCCTGCAAGACCTCGTCCCCATCCACCTGGTGGACGATATGGCAGAGGGGGTACATGCGGCCTGGCAGCTGGCCCGGACGGGGGATACGATCCTCCTGTCACCGGCCTGCTCCAGCTTTGACATGTTTCAAGACTACCGGGAGCGGGGACGAGCCTTTAAGGAGTGTGTGCTCCGCCTCCCAGAGAGATGCCATGAAAAAAGGGTATGATCACATCCTCATCTACACCACCTTGGCCCTCTTGATCATCGGGTGGATCATGGTCTACAGCTCCAGCGCCGTGATGGCCGAGATCCAGTACCACGATAGCTTCCGGTTCTTACAAAGGCAGCTCCTCTTTTCCCTCATCGGCCTCATCGGCATGATAGGGGCCATGAAGGTCAGTTATCGCCGGTTGAGCGCCTGGACCTACCCCATCGTCGGTCTGAGCATCCTCTTGTTGATCGTGGTCCTGATCCCCGGACTCGGTCTGAGTCATCGGGTAGGGGTGGCGAGGAGGTGGTTGATGACCCCCTGGTTCACCTTCCAGCCGTCCGAGTTGGGGAAGGTGGCCCTGGTGATCTTTGTCGCCTATTCCCTGGCCAAAAAAGGCGACCGGATCAAAGAATTCCTCCTGGGATTTCTCCCCGTCATCGCCATCTCCGGGCTCATGATCCTCCTGGTGATCTTAGAGCCCGACATGGGCACGGCCATATTCATGGGGTTATTGACCATGATCCTGCTGTTCATCGGGGGGTCGAGGTTCGTCCACCTCTTGACGGTCCCCCTGGTCGCGGCACCGGTCTTTTACGTCTTTATCACCCGCTTTCACTACGGCTATCGCAGGCTCCTGGCCTTCCTCAATCCCTGGGAGGACATGCAGGGTATGGGATTCCAGATCATTCAGTCCTTTGTGGCCTTGGGTTCCGGTGGGCCCTGGGGGGTGGGGCTCGGTGATGGGAGACAAAAGCTCTTCTTCCTCCCCGCAGCCCATACCGATTTTATCCTCGCCATCGTGGGGGAAGAGACGGGCTTTATCGGGATCATGGTGATTGTACTCCTCTTTGCCCTCTTGATCTGGCGGGGGGTTCGGATCGCCTTCAGGACCGAAGACACCTTCGGGGCGCATCTGGCCATGGGGCTCACCACCATGATCGCCCTCCAGGTGATCATCAACATGGGGGTGGTATTGGGGTTGCTCCCCACCAAAGGGCTTACCCTCCCCTTTATCAGTTACGGCGGGACCTCCGTGGCGGTGAATCTGGTAGTGATAGGAATGCTGTTGAGCATCTCGGCCAAGGGGAGAAAGGAATGACGGAAAGGGTTGTCATCGCAGGCGGGGGGACCGGTGGACACCTCTTCCCCGGCATTGCCCTGGCCGAGGAGTTCGCCCGAAGGAAAGAAGGGTGGGAGGTCATCTTCATGGGAACGGGCAAAGAATTGGAGCGGCAGATCCTCACCCGCTGGGGGTTTGAGCTGGTAACGATCCCCGCCGCGCCGTTGAAGGGGGGAACCTGGTGGCGGAAGGTCACGGGGCTCTCGACCCTCTTGGTGGGAGTATGGTGGTCCCTCCTGCTCCTGCGCAGGATCTCGCCCCGTTTGGTCATCGGCCTGGGGGGGTATTCGGCAGGGGCGGTGGTGCTCGCCGCGTACCTGCTCAGGATAAAGCGGGTGATCCAAGAACAAAATGTCTACCCCGGCTTCACCAATAGAATGGCTTCCCGGTTCGTCCAACGGGTCTTCCTCTCCTGGGCGGACGGCGCTCGGTTCTTCCCCCCGCAGAAGGTGCACGTGACGGGCAACCCCGTTCGCCGGGGGGTCCTGACGGGGAGGGGGGAAAAAAGAGAGGGAAAGGGGTTCACCCTCCTGGTCATCGGGGGGAGCCAAGGGGCCACGACCATCAACAGGGCGATGCTGGAGACATTACCCGCCCTGGAGGAGATCAAAAAGGACCTGAGGATCATCCACCAAACCGGCGAGGGGGACTACCGCTGGGTCAAGGATGCGTATGCGGAAAAGGGTCTTCAGGCCTCGGTCCACCCCTTTATCGATGAGATGGCCCCCTGTTATCGGGAGGCCCATCTCGTGGTCTGTCGGGCCGGTGCCGCCACCATAAGCGAGCTCTGTGCATGGGGAAGGGCCTCGGTCCTCATACCCTATCCCTATGCCGCCGACGACCACCAGCGCAAAAACGCCCAGGTCTTAGTCCGGCACGGCGCGGGGAGGATGATCTCCGATGCGGAACTCTCGGGAAAGCGGTTGGCCCAGGAGATCCTCCCCCTCTACCATAGCCGAAGGGAACGGGAGACGATGGAGGAGAGGGCGGCCTCCTTGGGGCTGCCCGATGCCGCCCCCCGCATCGTCGATGAGTGCTATGCCTTGCTGGGCATGAAGTGAGGAACGAGCGTGTACAGGGGAAAAATTCAGCACATACACTTCGTGGGGATCGGGGGGATCGGCATGAGCGGCATCGCCGAGGTCCTGCTCAATCTCGGCAATCGCATTAGCGGCTCGGACACCAAGGAGACCGAGATCACGAGGCGTCTGGCGCACTTAGGGTGCACCATAACCTATGCCCATCGCAAGGAAAATGTGGAGGGGGCCCATGTGGTGGTGACCTCTTCGGCCATCAGAAGGGACAATCCTGAGATCCAGGAGGCCCACGCACGGATGATCCCGGTGATCGCACGCGCCGAGATGCTGGCGGAGTTGATGAGGATGAAATACGGCATCGCGGTGGCCGGCACCCACGGCAAGACCACCACCACGTCCCTGGCCGCCACCGTCCTGGCCCATGCGGGGCTCGACCCCACCATGGTGATCGGCGGGAGGCTCAATAGTGTGGGGAGCAATGCCCGGCTCGGTGAGGGGGAATTTTTGGTGGCCGAGGCCGATGAGAGCGACGGCACCTTTCTCCAATTATCCCCCACCATAGCCATCGTCACCAATATAGACCCTGAACACCTGGACTACTATGATGACATCGAGCACCTCAAGAGGACCTTCGCGGAGTTCATCAATAAGGTGCCGTTTTACGGGAGCGCCATTCTCTGCCTCGACCATGCAAACGTCCGGGCCCTCATCCCCTCCATAGGCAAGCGCTACATCACCTACGGTCTCGACCAGGAGGCGAACCTCCGGGGGGGGAAGATAAGGCCGCAAGGTTGGGGGATCGAATTTCAGGCCTCCTGGCACGGCCGGCCCTTGGGAACGGTAAGGCTCAGGATGCCGGGGACCCATAACGTCTACAATGCCCTGGCCGCCATCGCCTGCGGTCTGGAGCTGGCGATTGAGTTCACCACCATTAAAGAGGCCTTAGAGGGCTTCACCGGCGTCCAGAGGAGGTTTCAGCTGAAGGGGGAGCATGCCGGGGTGACGGTCATCGACGACTATGCCCACCATCCGGTGGAGATCCGAGTCACCTTAGAGGCGGCCAAGGGGGTGGGGAAGAACAGGATCTTCGCCCTCTTTCAGCCCCACCGATACACCAGGACGAGAGACCTCTTCGATGAATTTCTCTCCGCATTCGCAGGGGCCGATACAGTCTTCATCACCGATATCTACCCTGCGGGAGAGGACCCCATCCCGGGCGTGACCGCCGAGGCCCTGGTTCAGGCGCTCAAGAAGAGGGGGAATAGAGAGGTCCTGTACGTGCCCGAGAAAGAAAAACTGGTCGAAGAAATCATGCCGCGGGTAAAACCCGGGGACATCGTCATAACCTTGGGCGCGGGGAACATCGGGGAGGTATCGGAGGCCATCGTGGAGGCCTTACGAAAGGAAACCGCATGAGGGACGGCGCCCTGGAGCGAACGATCAGAACAGAGGGGTTCGAGGGGGAGATCCGCCGGGGTGCCCCCATGAGCGAGATCACCTCGTTGAGGATCGGGGGGTCGGCGGACCTTATCCTTTACCCCCGGGAGGTGGAAGACCTGCAGCGCGCGATCGCCCTCTGCCGAGCACAGGGAAAGGGATATCTCCTCCTCGGCAACGGCACCAATCTGCTGGTCTCGGACCGAGGCGTGCGTGAACCCCTCATACACCTCTCCCCCGGCTTCGAAGAGATCAGGAAGCAGGGGACCGCCGTCATGGCCGGGGCCGGGGCCGGGCTCCCTCAACTGCTGCGGTTTTGCGGGACCAATGACCTCAGCGGTCTGGAGGCGCTGGCCGGTATCCCCGGCACGGTGGGAGGGGGGATCTGGATGAATGCCGGCAGCTGGGGGGTGGAGATAGGCGATCTGGTCTCCTCCCTCCTGGTCATGGATCGCACAGGAGGGGTCCGGTGGGTGAAACGAGAGGACATTGAATTTACCTATCGCGGGACCAACCTCCCCCCGGATGAGATCATCCTGCAAGGAGAATTCTCCTTGCAGCAGGGGGAATACTCGAAGATCACGAAACGGATGGAGGAATTCCTGAGGAACAAAAAGGAAACGCAGCCCCTCTTTCAGCCCAGCGCCGGTTCGATCTTTAAAAATCCCCCGGGGATGGCCGCCGGGAAGCTGATCGAGGAGGCCGGGTTGAAGGGCATGCGCAGAGGGGATGCCATGGTGTCACCCCTGCACGCGAACTTCATCGTCAACGTGGGAAGTGCCCGAGCGCGGGATGTCCTGGGGCTGATAGCATGCATCCGCAAACGGGTCTATCAAGAGAAAGGGACCAAACTGGAGCTGGAGGTGCAGATCATCGGTGAAGAAGAGGTGGAGGAATAAACGCATCGGAGTCGTGATGGGAGGGATCTCCCATGAACGGGAGGTATCCGTGAGGACCGGCGGCGCAATCCTTAAGGCCCTCCAGGAGGGGGGATACCAGGCAATAGGGATAGAGGTCTCCGCCGATATCGTCCCGCGCCTGGTGGAGGAGCACATCGATGCGGCCGTTATCGCCCTGCACGGGCGGTGGGGTGAGGACGGAACGGTTCAGGGGCTCCTCGAACTGCTGCACATCCCCTACACCGGTTCCGGCGTATTGGCCAGCGCCCTGGCCATGAACAAGATCAAGACCAAAGAGATCTTCCGCTATCACGGCATCCCCACCCCGGAGTTCACGGCACCTCAGGAAGGAGCGCTGGAGGACCCGCCCTTCCCTCCCCCCTGGGTGGTCAAACCGGCCTCAGAGGGATCGACCATAGGGATAGATATCGTCATGGATGCCACAGGGCTCCGAAAGGCCGTACGCAGCGCGAGGGAGTATGATCATCAGGTCCTCATCGAGCGCTTCATCGAGGGGAAGGAACTCACCGTCGGGATCCTCAACGGTCAGCCGCTCCCCGTCATCGAGATCGCCCCCAAAGGTGGATTTTACGACTACCGGGCAAAGTATACGCCGGGGCAGACGGAATACCTCTGCCCCGCGAGAATCAGCGACGGAAAACGGGACGAGGTACAGGGATGGGGCCTCAAGGCCTACCATGCCCTGGGCTGCAGCGGGTGTGCCAGGGTGGATCTCCGGCTGAGCGAAGGGGGGGAACCCTTTGTCATCGAGGTCAATACTCTGCCGGGGATGACGGAGACGAGCCTTGTCCCCAAGGCGGCGGCCCAGGCGGGGATCTCCTTCCTCCAGCTGGTGGAGATCATCCTGGAGGAGGCCTCGTTGAAGATCGAGGAGGGAACGGAATGAAAAAGGGAAAGAAACTATTCTTGGTGGGTATAGCGGTGGCCCTCATCGCCTTCATCTGGGGTCTGGAGAGGGGCACCCGACTCCTGCTCGCCTATCACCTCGAGCTGGACAACATCGAGGTGCAGGGATGCCTTCGCACCGACCCCCAGCAGATCATCACAGCCGCCTCCGTCTCACCCGATACGCCAATCCTCAATCTCGATCTGCGGGAGATCTCCAAGCGGGTGGAAACCCTCCCCTGGGTCAGATCCTGCGAGGTGCGCAGGGTGCTGCCGGATACGCTATCCTTGCGGGTAGCGGAGAGAAATCCGGTGGCCTTGATCCGCCTGGATAAGCTCTACTACGTCGATGAAGACGGTACCCCCTTTACGGAGCCCGCCCCCGGCGAGGCCCTCGACTACCCCGTCGTAAGCGGGTGGGAAGGCCAGGTGTGGGAGCACGGCAAGCGGAAAGACCTCATCGGTGAGGCCTTGTGGTTCATCAGGGAGGTCAACAATCACCCTCACCTCTCCCGCGAGGGGGTCTCTGAGATCACCTTTAACGAGATCGGTGACGTGACCATCTACATGGTGAAAGGAGGGACCATGATCTATATGCACAGAGGAGACGTGGAGCTCAAAGTGAGACGATTGGAGGAGGTCTGGAAGAGGGTGACGGCAAAAAACCTCCCTGTGCACTATATCCTGTATGAAAGCCCCGACCGCATCGTGGTCGGGCTTGAGGAAAGGGGGTGACACCATGGGCAAGAAGGAAGAATTCATCGTGGGGTTGGACATCGGGACGACCAAGATCTGCGCCATCGTCGGCGTCCCTTCCCCAAAGGGGCTGGATATCATCGGGATCGGCACGCACCCATCGCACGGTCTCAGAAAAGGCGTGGTGGTCAATATCGAGAGCACGGTGCAGTCGATCAAGCGGGCGGTGGAAGAAGCGGAATTGATGGCGGGGTGCGAGATCACCTCGGTCTACGCCGGCATAGCCGGCGGGCATATCAAGGGATTTAACAGCCACGGGATCGTGGGGGTAAAGAGCCACGAGGTGTCCGAGGCAGACATGAGAAGGGTCATCGACGCCGCCAGCGCCATCGCCATCCCCATGGATCGGGAGGTCATCCACATCTTGCCCCAGGAGTTCATCGTAGACGGCCAGAACGGGATCAGGGACCCCCAGGGGATGAGCGGGGTCAGGCTCGAGGTCAAGGTCCATATCGTGACCGGGGCGGTCACCTCGGCGCAGAATATCATCAAGTGCGCCAACAGGGCCGGGTTGGAGGTCAACGACATCATCTTACAGCAACTGGCCTCCAGCGAAGCGGGCCTCACCCCCGAAGAAAAAGAGCTGGGCGTGGCCCTCATCGATATCGGTGGGGGGACCACCGACATCGCCATCTTCCACCAGGGGAGCATAAAACACACCTCGGTCATCTCGCTGGCCGGCGACCACGTCACCGGTGACATCGCCATTGGCCTCAGGACCCCCATCGAAGAGGCGGAGAAGATCAAAAAGAAACACGGATGCGCCCTTACCTCCATGGTGGGGAAGGACGAACGGGTGGAGGTCCCCGCCGTAGGCGAGCGGGGGGCCAAAACCATCTCACGATATACCCTGGCGGAGATCATAGAACCCCGCACGGAGGAGATCCTCTCTCTGGCGCATCGGGATATCATAAACTCCGGTTACGAAACGCTCATCGCCTCAGGGGTCGTCCTTACCGGGGGCTCGGCCCTCCTCGAGGGCGTCGTGGATCTGGCCGAGCAGATCTTCAGCCTCCCCGTACGTAAGGGCTCTCCCCGGGACGTAGGGGGGCTGACGGACATCGTCGCAAACCCCATCTACACCACCGCCGTGGGGCTCGTCCTCTACGGTATGAAAGGGCAGATGGGTGTTGGATTTGCCCCCGGCGAGAACAACATCTTCGACAAGGTCGCCCGGAGGATGAAGGGGTGGTTTAAGGAGTTCTTTTAGACAGGCTGAACACTATATGACGATTAAAAAAACGGCTGGTAATCTCCCGCACGGGGGATAGAAAAGGAGGTTGAGAATGTTTGAGCTCGATGAAAATTATGACATGGGGGCACGGATAAAGGTAATCGGCATTGGGGGAGGCGGCTGCAATGCGCTCAACACCATGATCGAACTCAATTTGGAAGGGGTCGACTTCATCGCCGCCAACACCGATGCCCAGGTCTTGAAGATCTCCCCCAGCCCGGTGAAGATCCAGCTGGGAGAACGAATCACCAGCGGCAGGGGCGCGGGAGCGGACCCCGAGATCGGCAGAAAGGCAACCCTGGAGAGCGTGGACCAGATCAGGGACGTCCTGGATGGGGCGGATATGGTCTTCATCACTGCAGGGTTGGGAGGGGGGACGGGCACCGGCGGTGCCCCTATCGTGGCCAACATCGCCAAGGAGCTGGGCGCCCTGAGTGTGGCCATCGTCACCAAACCCTTCAATTTTGAGGGGCGCAAAAGGCACCACCAGGCGGAACAGGGGTGGCAAGAGCTCAATCGCTATGCCGATACCCTCATCACCATCCCCAATGAGCGGCTGCTGGCCGTCAGCGGCAAGGGTATGCCCCTGCTGGAGGCCTTCCGGAAGGCCGACGAGATCCTCTACCAAGCGGCCAAGGGGATATCGGACCTCATCTTGGTCCCCGGGCTGATCAATCTCGACTTCGCCGATGTCAAGACCGTCATGTCCGAGATGGGGATGGCCATGATGGGGATGGGTGTGGCATCGGGAGAAAACCGCGCCTTAGAGGCGGCGCAGCGGGCCATATCCAGTCCCCTGTTGGAGGACATCTCCATCCATGGTGCCAAGGGTATCTTGATCAACATCACTGGCGGGGCGGACCTGACCCTCCACGAGATAAACGAGGCCTCTTCTCTCATCCAGAAAGAGACCTATGAAGAGGCGAACATCATCTTCGGGGCGGTCATCGATAAGCGGATGGACGGCAAGATCAGGGTGACGGTGATTGCCACCGGCCTCGGCGAGGAGGAGGAAAAGCAGGAGCGAATTCGCCGGCTGCAGGTGATCCCCGATGAGGCGGCGGAAAACATGGACGTCCCTACCTTCCTGAGGAGGGGAAAGAGCATCGACGACTTCTCCGGCTTCCGCTTCCGCAAGGCCGCGGCATCGGGATCGGGGTCTTTTCCCGAGATAGAGGAACGGTACGACGTCCCCACCTTTATGCGGAAACAGCCGGATTAGGGCATGCACACGGTCCCCTGCACGTGGTAAAATGACCTCGTGACGCGGAGAATCGCCCTCAGCCGCAGGGACCTCCTCGCACAGGAGGAGGGGACCATCTGCAAGGAATGGGGGGGGAAGACCCCCATCTGCCTGGTCTTCCCCAACACCTACCATGTGGGGATGTCCAACCTGGGCTTCCAGCTCCTCTACGGCATCCTCAACGCCCTTCCTGATGTGGTTTGTGAGCGGGCTTTTCTGCCGGACGGGGAAGGGTATGAGAAAAGTGGTAGGCCCTTACGTTCCTTAGAATCCAATAAACCCCTCGCTCAGTTCCAGATCATCGCCTTTTCCATCCCCTTTGAGAACGATTTCCTCCATGTCTTATCCATCCTTGAGATGGCCAAGATCCCCCTCAAGGCCGGTGCCAGGGATCGGCGCTCCCCCCTGATCGTGGCCGGAGGGGCAGCCGTCACCCTCAACCCCGAACCCCTGGCCCCCTTTGTGGACCTCTTCTTCATCGGCGAGGGGGAGGAGTCCTTTCTGGATTTTCTCATAGTCTTTCAGGACGCCGGTGAGGAAGGCAAGGAGGGTCTCTTGAAACAAACGGCCGGGATCGAGGGGATCTACTGCCCCACCCTCTATGATGCGCGCTACGACGAAAGGGGCCTGCTGGTGGAATTCGCACCGCTGAGTGATAGGACCCCGGCGCGGGTGAAGCGAAGATGGGTCAAAGACCCGAGCCTGACCCCCTCCACGTCAACCATCCTCACCCCCTTGACGGAATTCAAGGAGATGTTCCTTATGGAGCTAAACCGGGGGTGCCCCCACCGTTGCCGGTTCTGCGCCACCAGGACCATCTATCGCCCCTTCCGCAACAGGGCATTAGAAACGCTGATGAGAGAGGCCGATCAAGGCCTGCAGCGGGGAAAACGCATCGGCCTGGTGGGGTCCGCCCTGGGGGATCATCCTAGCTTTAATGAAGTATGTGCGTATATCACGGCGAACGGGGGCAAGATATCCATCGCCTCCATCAGGGCCGATAGCATTACCCCGGAGCGCGCCCGGCTCCTGGCCGCGAGCAAACATCGCACCGTGACCATGGCCCCGGAGGCAGGGACCGAGCGCTTGCGTAAGGTGGTGGCAAAGGGGTTACCGGACGAGGAGATCTTCAGCGCTGCCGAGACCCTTGCGGCCCACGGCATTATCAATCTTAAGCTCTACTTCATCATCGGCCTCCCCACCGAGACCCCGGAGGATATCGAGGGGATCTGCACCCTTGCCAAAAAAATCAGGCACCACATGGAAAAGGGGGGGCGGAGGATTGGGGAGATCACCCTCAGCATCACCCCCTTTGTGCCCAAGGCATGGACGCCGTTCCAGTGGCATCCATTCGAAGAGATAAAGACCCTCAAGAAGAAGATCCGGACCATCAAAAAGGGCGTGGGGAAGATCCCCCGGGTCCGGGTGATCCACGACCTCCCCAAGTGGGGGTACGTACAGACCCTCCTCTCCATGGGTGATCGGAGGGTTGGGGACATCCTTCTTCGTGTCCATGAGGCCAAAGGGGACTGGGGCGCGACCTTGAAGAGCTCCTATATCAACCCTGACTTTTGGGTGTATAGGGAAAAGAGGGAAGCGGAGATTCTCCCCTGGGACTTCATCGACCACGG
>CAZMFG010000008.1:26069-30207 GCA_964565525.1 uncultured Thermodesulfobacteriota bacterium | reverse complement strand
GAGAGGGGTGAGGTGACAAAAGAAAAGACTCAGAAAAAAAAGAAGACTTCTAATACGTTTTCAAAGGACTTCAAGGAGGTGGAACAGCAGATCCTGGCTGATCCCATTATCCAGCAGGTGCGGGACTTCGCCCGTCACAAGGGACTATCGATCTACCTGGTAGGGGGTGCCATCCGCGACATCATCCTGAAAAGGGAGATCAAGGACTACGATTTCGTCGTGAAGGAGATGACGACAGCCTTCTTCGATCAACTGGGAGCCCTCTTGGAGGCCAGCGTATTTCCCATGGGCAAGGGGAGACATGAGGGGGTCTATCGGCTGGTCAAGGGGGAGCACACCATCGACTTTGCGGTCATGGAGGGGGATACAATTGATCAAGACCTCACAAGAAGGGACTTCACCATCAACGCCATCGCCTATTCCTTTACTGAAAAGCACTTTTTCGCCCCTCCCCAGGCCGTGGAGGACCTCAAGGCCGGAAGGATCGCTCCCGTCTCCCCCCAGGCCCTACAGGCGGACCCCCTGCGCATGCTCAGGGCAGTGCGCTACCGATGCACCCTACCGGGCTTTGATCTCACCCCAAGGTTAAAAGACGCGATCACGCGTCACCCAGGGCTGATCAGCGATGTGGCCCCGGAGCGGATCAGGGCGGAGATGGATCAGATCATCCTCTCTCCTGACCCTGCTGCAGGTTTGCATTTGATGCACGAGCTCGGGCTCCTTATCCGCGTTGTTCCGGAGCTGGCCCCCTTGGAGGGTCTGCCCCAGGGGCGGCATCATCGCACCGACGCCATTTCCCATACCATCGAGGTAGTGGGAGAGGTGGATCGATTAATGAACGAGGGACATCCCTTTCCCATCCACCCAACTGACCACGATCGTCTCATCGTGGGATATGCCGCCCTGTTCCACGACCTCGGCAAACCCGCCACCAAGAGCATCGACGAGGGGGGCGAGGTCCACTTCTATGGACACCCACAGGAATCCTCCCTTCTCGCCCAGGGGATCATACGGCGTCTGAAATTCCCCAACCGGGTGCGCGAGGGTGTCCTCCTGGTGGTGGAGAACCACATGCGCATCCTCACCCTCGCCAGGGGGGAACCGAAGGATAGCGCCCTGCGCAGGCTTATCCATCTTATGGGGGAGGCGATCAGATTGCTCCTCATATTGGGGATGGCCGAGACGGGGTCCAAGGGGGACGGGGACAAAGATGAACAGGCGCGATTTATGGACCTCTGTAGACGGATATGGGATCTGTATGAACGGGAGGACCTCATCGCCCCTGTACCGCTACTTCAGGGGAGGGATCTGCTAGCCTTGGGGCATGCGCCGGGCCCGAGGATGGGTGAGATCCTCGACGAGGTAAAAAAGAGGCAGATCGCAGGGGAGTTGCGGAATAAAGAAGAGGCCCTCCGATTTGTCAAGAAAGAGTACGCCCCTTAATATCCCGGAGCAAGCAGGGCATTTGACACCTCAGGCGCACATCTTTTATAATGCATCATCACGAGAGGCTTGACGGAGGATAAGCATGGAGGCGAAGATCGCGGTCTACCCTGGTTCCTTTGATCCCATCACCTATGGCCACCTCGATATCATTAAGCGGGCACTCAAGATCTTCGACAAGGTCATCGTGGCCGTGGCCCGCAACTATGACAAGCAGTCCCTCTTCACCTCCCAGGAGAAGGTAGCAATGATCGTAGAGGCGGTGAAAGACTACCCCACGGTCAGTGTCGACTCCTTTGAGGGGCTCCTGATGGAATATATGAAAAAGGTCAAGGCCACCGTGGTATTGCGCGGACTGCGGGCCACCTCGGACTTCGAGTACGAGTATCACATGGCAGCCATGAACCGCAGCCTCGACGGCGAGATCGATACCCTTTTTATGATGACGGGTAGAGACTACTTCTTTATCAGTTCCCGGACCATCCGGGAGGTAGCCAGCCTCGGCGGGTCGGTGAAGGAATTTGTGCCGGCAAATGTAGCCCGAAAGCTGAAGGAAAAGTTTTCCTAATTGGTATGAGCAGGGGGACAATCATAGCCCCTCCTCCCTGCCTTCGGAATCGATGATCCCCAGAAAAAAGACCAGGCAGATCTCCCTCGGCGGCGTCCTTATCGGCGGCGAGGCCCCGGTGGTGGTTCAGTCCATGACTACCACCAATCCCCGTGACGTGGATGCTACGATGAGGGAGATCACGAGGATGCAGCGGGCCGGGTGTGAGCTGGCCCGGGTGGCCGTGCCCGATAAGGAGGCCGTCACGGGCGTGCGTGAGGTCGTCCGCCTCGCGCCGCTGCCCATCATCGCCGATATCCATTTCGATCATCGCCTGGCCTTGGGTGCCCTGGAGGCAGGGGTGCATGGCCTGCGGATCAATCCGGGGACCATCCGTCAGCAAGAGCGATTAAAGGGAATCATCGCAGAGGCCGCAAAACGGGGGGTGCCCATCAGGATCGGGATCAATGCGGGATCGCTGGAGGAAGGCGTCCTGAAGAGATTCGGTCACCCCACCCCCGAGGCCATGGTTCAGAGCGCTCTCGACTGTATCAAGCTCTGTGAGGATATGGGGCATCAGGCCATCAAGGTCTCTCTCAAGGCCTCCGATGTCCTCATGACCATAGCGGCCTATCGCCTCTTCTCCCAGCGCTCTGATTATTCCCTCCACCTGGGGGTCACCGAGGCGGGACCCCCCTTTTCCGGGGTCATCAAGTCCGCCGTAGGGCTGGGTATCCTCCTGGCCGAGGGGATCGGGGATACCATCCGGGTCTCCCTGACCGGCGAGCCGGTGTTGGAGGTACGGGCGGCGTACGGCATCCTGCGGGCCCTCGGCATTCGGGAGCGGGGGATCGACATCATCTCATGCCCTACCTGCGGGAGGTGCGAGGTGGACCTCATCCCTCTGGTGGAGGAGGTCCAGGAGCGCCTGGAGCACATCGAGACCCCCCTCACCGTGGCCGTGATGGGGTGCGTGGTGAACGGGCCTGGGGAGGCCAGGGAGGCCGATATCGGGATCGCCGGCGGCAAGGGGGTGGGGTTACTCTTTAAGAAAGGCGAGGTCATCGCGAAGGTCAAAGAGGGGGCGTGGGTCCAGCGGTTGGTGGAGGAAGTGGAGCGGATGGTCGGCTAAGGACCCCCAAGTTCTTTCCTGGTGTAGATGATCCGTTGGATCACGGTGATATGGGTAAGGATGGCCAGGACCCAGAGGGCATAAACCATAAGGTTAAACAGGGCGCCGCAGGCCAGGAGGATGATCCGCTCCGGCCGCTCCATGATCCCCACCTTGCATGAGGGAATGATTGTCTCGGCCCGCGCCCTGGTGAAGGGGACCAAAAAGCTCCCCATGGCGGCCAGGGAGGCAAGGAGCATCAAATACGGGCGCCCGTTAGAGGCGTAATAGAAGAATATCCCTATGAAGAGGGCGAAGTCGGAGTATCGGTCTATGACCGAGTCGAGGAAGGCCCCAAAGGTGGTCGCTCTTCCCTGAGAGCGGGCCACTGCCCCATCCAACAGATCACATAATCCCCCTATGATAATGGTCACCCCGGCCACGAGCCACAGCCCCAGGGCCAGGAATACGGCGGCCACCAGGGTGACGAGCAGGCCCAAGATGGTCAGGTGATTGGGCCTGATGACCCCCTCGGTCCACGCCGTCAGTTTATTCAGATAGGGGTCCAAGCGGTGATTTAACCAGGAATCCAGCAAAGAAGTAACTCCTCTGTAGTCAACGACAGGCTACTCTTCCAGTATTTCGTATACCTCTATGATACCCATCCGATAGCTCGTGACCCAGAGCTGCCTCCCGTCGGGCGTTATGGCCAACCCCATAGGGAAGGGAAAGTCCTTCTCATATAGTATATCAAAGCTCTCCGTGTCCACAACGACCAGTTTGCCCGCATCGTGCGACACGCCGAAGAGGTACCGTTCGTCCGGTGACAGGGCGATGGTCCGGGCCTTCTTGCCGATGAAGACCTCTTTCATCTGCTTTTTGGCGATCAGGTCAAAGGCGAGGATCTTTCCGAGTATATTGTCCGATATATACAGCGTGCGCTGATCCTTGGCAAGGATGATGTGCCGGGGGTTTGCCGTAGCCGGTATGTCTGCGATGACCTCAAGGGCCGTCAGGTCGATGACGCTGATCGTCCC
>CAZMFG010000008.1:22296-25969 GCA_964565525.1 uncultured Thermodesulfobacteriota bacterium | reverse complement strand
CCGGTATGTCTGCGATGACCTCAAGGGCCGTCAGGTCGATGACGCTGATCGTCCCCCCTCCCATATTGGCAACATAGGCCTTCTGCGAGTCGGCAGAGACGGCGATCCCCCTCGGTATATACCACCGTTTGCCGCCGAGCCTGATCTCCTTGATCGTTTTATACTCCTGCGTATCTATTACCGACACCGAGCTCGAGTGCCAGTTGGCGACGAGGGCGTATCGTCCATCCGGTGTCATCTTGATGACCTTGGGGGTCTTTCCTGTTTTAATCTTTATGATCCGCGTCTCATAGGATCGTTGATCAACACAATCGGTGATGCGCAGCCGCTCATACGGTGCCCCCTCTGGGGGGACAAGGGTCTCCGCGGTATCATAGACTGTTACGGCCTCGGCATTATGCAAGGAGATCCACAACAGCCTGCCGTTTTCAGAGAAGGCGCACTCAACGGGCTTCTGGGCATAGGAGTTGATCGGTTGACGGTTTTTGTAATCCCACCCTTGGGCCGGGGTTTTAAAAAATCGGGCCTTCTTGGTGATCTCCAGGGTGGCGGTGGAAATGAGCCAGAAATCCATTCCCTCGAGGTTCATGATCGCCGCATAACTCCCGTCGGGTGAGATCTCCACGGACTTCGGTGCCCCTGCGCCCTCGAAGGTCTTGAGATGCCTCAGCTCAAGACCCTGGGCGCTGAGGGGGAGGAACACACACAAAATAAAAAGGGATCTTACGATAGTGTGGATCATCATTGTCATGCCAACATGCCCTGCTGAATGCCGCAGAGCGTATCACAAACCTCATGTTGCTGCAACACGATTGGGTGAAAAGGTTGGATGAGGAAGGAGGTTGCTACACGCCCCTTGCAAAAAGTCAACGAAATCATATAATACATTTCTTCCCAAAGATCTCGGGGGTGCGAAGCACAGTGGAGCACTATTATCTGGGCATAGATATCGGCTCAATCAGCGCCAATACCGTCGTGATGAATCGGGCGGGGGATATCGTAGAGGAGCACTATACCCGCCTACGGGGCCAGCCCCTGAGAACGGTCAAGGGTGTCTTAGATGAAATATTCTCATGCATCCCCACTGAGCGGTTCGGGGGGATGGCCCTTACCGGCGCAGGCGGCAAGGTCTTGGCTGAGCTTTGGGGAGGGAGGTTCTTCAACGAGATCATCGCCCAGGCAAAGGCCATCGAACGCCTCTACCCCCAGGTGAGGACCATCATGGATATCGGGGGGGAGGATTCCAAACTCATCATCCTGGAACAGGAGGATGATCGGCTCAGGATAGATGACTTTTCCATGAACACCCTGTGCGCTGCGGGGACTGGGTCATTCCTCGATCAACAGGCATCACGTCTGGGGCTCACCATCGAGGAGTTCGGCCGACTGGCCCTGCAATCGCAGACCCCCCCGCGGATCGCCGGGCGGTGCAGCGTCTTTGCCAAGTCGGACATGATCCACCTCCAACAGATCGCTACCCCTGACTACGACATCGTGGCCGGGCTCTGCTATGCCTTGGCGAGAAACTTCAAGAGCAACATCGGCACGGGGAGGGAGTTCCGAAGGCCCGTGGCCTTTCAGGGGGGGGTGGCGGCCAACGCAGGGATGCGGAGGGCCTTTTGCGATATCCTGGGGCTGCGCGAGGATGAACTCATCATCCCCGCGCACCATGCCTCCATGGGGGCAATCGGGGCGGTCTTGCTCGCCCTCGAGGAAGCGAATTTCACGGAAAAGAGCGGCGTGGATTTAGAACTGCTGCAGGGGTATGTCGAAGGGCAAGGGGAGGCAAAGCAGGAGGGATGGGAACCGCTCTCCCTCGCCCCGCGCCACCTGGAGGACACAGGGCGGGTCTTTAAGCCTGCAACCACCAGGGAGAAGGTACCGGCCTATCTGGGGTTGGATGTTGGTTCCATCAGCACAAATTTGGTAGTCATCGATGCGGAGGAACGGGTCCTGGCCAAACAATACCTCATGACGGCGGGCAGGCCCATCGAGGCCATCCGCCAAGGGTTGCAAGCGATCGGGGCGGAGATCGGGGCCCTGGTGGAGATCCAGGGGGTGGGCTCGACGGGATCCGGCAGGTACCTGACCGGGGACTTCGTGGGGGCGGATATCGTCCGCAACGAGATCACCGCCCAAGCCACCGCGGCGGCCAACATCGATCCCCAGGTGGACACCATCTTTGAGATCGGGGGACAAGACTCCAAATACATCAGCCTCCAGGGGGGAGTCATCGTCGACTTCGACATGAACAAGGTGTGTGCCGCAGGCACCGGCTCCTTCCTTGAGGAACAGGCAGAGAAGCTCGGCATCTCCATCAAGAAAGAGTTCGCACACAAGGCCCTCGCTGCCCCCGCACCGGTACGGATGGGGGAACGGTGCACCGTCTTTATCGAATCCGATCTCGTCCATCACCAGCAGCAGGGGGCAGAGACCAACGACCTGCTGGGCGGTCTCTGTTACTCCATTGTCCAGAACTACCTGAATCGCGTCGTGGGGGACCGGCGCATCGGTGACAAGATATTTTTTCAGGGAGGGACCGCCTTCAACAAGGGGGTGGTGGCGGCCTTTGAGCGGGTCTTGGGTAAGGATATTACCGTTCCCGAGAATCATGAGGTGACCGGGGCCATCGGCGCGGCTCTGCTGGCGAAAAAGGAGCGCACCTGGGAGCGGAGCAACTTCAAAGGGTTCGACCTGAGTCAGCGCCGCTATGCAATCACCACCTTTGAATGCAAGGGTTGCCCCAACATGTGCCTCATCAGAAGGGTGAGCATCGAAGGGGAAGAGCCCCTCTTTTATGGGAGCCGATGCGAGAAATATGATGTGGTGCGCAAGAGCACGGGGGGCAACCTCCCGGATCTCTTCGCCGAGCGAGAAGCACTCCTCTTGGGGCCCTATCCTGGAGAAGGGTCCTTGGGGGATGATGCCCCGGTCATCGGGATCCCCCGTATCCTTACCTTTCATGAACTCTTACCCTTTTGGAAGGCCTTTTTTACGGAGCTGGGCTACCGGGTGGTCCTGTCAGACCCTACGAACAAGGAATTGATCCGGCAGGGCGTGGAGTCGGTAGTGGCCGAGACCTGCTTTCCCATCAAGGTGGCTCATGGTCACGTCCTAAACCTATTGGGAAAAGGGATAAAACATATCTTTATCCCCAGTGTCATCAGCATGGAGAAGTTCGCAGCGGACAATAAGCACTCCCAGACCTGCCCCTACGTCCAGTCTTTCCCGTACACCGTACATTCCTCCATAGATTGTAAACGATATCAAGCCCGGATACTGCAGCCGGTGATCCCCTTCGGGGGAAGCCCCCACGAGGTGGAGCGGGCCTTGCTTAAGCTGGGGAAGAAGTTGCGGAGGCGGTCGGGTGCTGTACGTCGAGCTTGCGCCCGGGCCCGAGAGCACCAGGGGCGATTTTACCGGATTATCGCCGCCCGGGGGAAAGAGGTCCTAGAGGGTTTGCAACAGGGGGAAAAAGGCATGGTGATTGTGGGCCGCCCCTATAACAGCTGTGATCCAGGGGTGAATTTGGACATCCCCAAAAAACTCCGCCACCTGAGGGCGCTCCCCATACCCATGGACTATCTGCCGTTGGAGTCCGTAGCCGGCCGGGAAGGAATCAGGGACATGTACTGGAGATACGGGCAGCGGATCTTGGCTGCGGCCCATCTGA
>CAZMFG010000008.1:17288-22196 GCA_964565525.1 uncultured Thermodesulfobacteriota bacterium | reverse complement strand
ATCAGGGACATGTACTGGAGATACGGGCAGCGGATCTTGGCTGCGGCCCATCTGATCAAAGACGACCCCAGGCTTTTTGGGATCTACATCAGCAACTTCGGTTGTGGTGCTGATTCTTTTATCACCCATTTCTTCCGTGACACCATCAGGGGGAAACCGTATTTACAGTTGGAGATCGATGAACACAGCGCCGATGCCGGCGTCATCACCAGGTGCGAGGCCTTTCTCGACAGCCTCAAACACGCACGCGCACCGCACAAAGAGGAACGCAGGAGGGGAAAGATAGGAGGGGATGTTACCCGCACGCTATACATCCCCCACATGGCGGACCATGCCTATGCCTTTGTCGCCGCCTTCAAGGCCTGTGGTGTTGCGGCCCACGTCTTTCCCGAATCGAGCCAGGAGACACTCTACTGGGGGAGGAAATATACCACGGGGAGAGAGTGTTATCCACTCATCCTCACCACGGGGGACATGATCCGGATTCTCAAGAGCCCGGACTGCGATCCCAACCAGGTGGCCTTCTTTATGCCCACGGGAAACGGCCCGTGCCGCTTCGGGCAATATCATCGCCTTCACCGTCTCGTCCTGGATGAACTCGGATACGTCGATATCCCCATTTACGCCCCCAATCAGGACGGTACCCTGTACAGGGATGTGGGGATGATGGGCCCTACCTTCGAAAAGCTCGCGTGGTGGGCCATTGTGGCGGTGGACCTCCTCATCAAGAAACTCCATGAAACCAGACCGTATGAGCAACACCCGGGAGAGACGGACCGGGTCTACCAGGAGTCCCTTGCTTTGGTGTGCGAGGCCATTCGGACGGGAGGTGAGGATTTAGCAGGGCTTGGGGAGGCCCTTGGCGAGGCGCGGGAGCAGTTTGGGCGCATCCCTCTCGTGCATCCGGGGAGCAAGCCGAAGATCGGGATCGTGGGAGAAATCTATCTCCGGTCAAATCGCTTCGGCAACGAGCATATAGTCCGCAAGATAGAGGCCTTAGGCGGTGAGGTATGGCTTGCCCCCCTGGTTGAATGGATACACTATATCAACGTCATGTCCCGCAGGCACACCTGGCGCAGGGGAGACTACTCGAACCTCCTCAAGGTGCTGGTAACCGAACTCTACCAGAAGAAGTATGAACGGAGTCTCGATCGTATCTTTCAGGGGAGCATCAGGAATCTGGAGGAGCCGCGGACCGCCGAGGTCTTGAGATGTGCCAAGCCCTATCTCGATTCCTCCTGTGAAGGGGAGGCGATCTTGAGCATCGGCAAGACGGTGGATTTCACCCTCAAGGGTGCCAGTGGGGTAGTCAATGTCATGCCCTTTACCTGTATGCCGGGTACTATCGTGAGCGCCATCCTCAAGAGATATCGGAAGGAGAACAACACGCTTCCCATCTTGCACATGGCCTATGATGGTCAAGAACAGAGCAACATCATGACCCGCCTTGAGGCCTTTATTGCCCAGGCCAAACAGTATCAGGAGCAACACCACCGATGGAAATAGGCGTTATTCCGTGGTGGTTATGAAGGCGGTATATCCGTCGTGGGCCAGGCTCACGGCGCGCTGATAGGCCGCATCCCTCGTTCGGAATTTCCCCACCCTGACGCGGTAATAGGTATGTTCCGTTGCCTCCAGTTCCGTGATAAAAACATCCCGATATGTCTTCTGCAGCGTTTCCGCCAAACTGAGGGCGTTGGTTCGGTCGATGAAGGACCCCACCTGGACGGTGAAAGACCCTTCAGAGGAAGAAGCGGATGGGGGCTTACCTGCTATGATTTCTACACGCACCTTAGCCACCCCCTCCTTGACCATCCCCAGACTTTGGGCGGCGGCATACGAGAGGTCGATAATCCGCCCCCTGACGAATGGACCGCGGTCATTGACGGTAACCATGACCGATCTGTCGTTCTTCAGGTGGGTAACCATCACCGTGGTCCCCAGGGGAAGGGTCTTATGGGCGGCGGTCAACTGATACATGTCGTAGACCTCGCCGCTCGCGGTCTTGCGTCCATGAAACGGCTCGCCGTACCACGAGGCCCATCCGACCTCCACCGGCTTGATCCGGGGTGGGGCCGCTTCCCTCCTAAAGAGGACGCAACCGCAGGTCATGCTGAGGACAAGATATATGAGGAGTATTCGCCGCATCCTCTGGTCACCGCGCTACACGCAGAGGGACAGCGAGCCCCGTTCTTGTTGAGGATCAGGCCTCACCCTGATCTCATCCAGGCCAAAGGCCTCCCGGAGCTTCGCGATAGTGTGCCCCCCCTGACCGTAGAACGTGGATATATCCCGGGGGGAGACGAGAAAGGTGAGCGACTTGCTCTCCTGGTGAGGAAATGCCGTGAGGAGGTCGACTGCCCGCTCGTAAAGGAGCGAGCTCTCGGCCAACTGTCTGAAGGCAGGGTGGTAGGGACCGGCCACGATGGTCCCCGGTGCCTCTAGGGAGGCAGTAGGCTGTAACCCTACCCTAATCACCGGGATGTGGGCCTGTTGAAATCGTCGCAGGGCCCCCTTGGTGAGGGTGACCGCTTCTTCCAGGGAGAGGGGGTGGTAACGCCCCTGCCGAAACCATCGTTCCAACACCGTTCCCTTGATCACCAGCGTGGGATAGAGCCGCACGCAGTGTGGGCCCAGTCGGATCACCTCATCAACGGTAGCGGCAAACTGCTCCGGGCTGTCCCCGGGCAGACCGATCATAAGCTGGATCCCCACCTCGAAGCCCCCTCGATGGAGGTCACTGACGGCCTTGGTTACTTTTTCCTTGGTATACCCCCGGCGAGAGATCTTGAGGACCTCATCTGCCATGGACTGAACCCCCAGCTCCACGGTCTCCACCCTGTGCGCCTTGAGCATTGTTAAGACCTGAGGGGAGATGGAATCGGGTCTGGTGGATAAGCGAAGGGAGTGGACCTTCCCCTCATCGAGAAAGGGTTTGACCATGCACAAAAGCTTCTCTTGGATGTCAAGGGGGAGGGCGGTGAAACTCCCCCCATAAAAGGCCACCTGCACCCGTCGGGCACTCCCTCGTTTACGACTGCTCTGCCCCACATAGCGCTCAATCTCTGTGGCGACGTCCAGGGGGGTGGGGAGAGTCGCGACAGGGTGGGCGATCCGGTCTTGATTGCAATAGACACACCGGTGAGGACATCCGAGATGAGAAATAAAGATGGGAATAATAAACCTCTTATCAACCACACTCAGTCCTCCTGCAAAGTCTTCAAGGTCTCTTCGGCCGCCCGCTGCTCAGCCTCCTTTTTACTCCTTCCCTTCCCCATGCCATAGACCTTTCCCCCCACGGAGATGACCACCTCAAAGGTCTTCGCGTGATCTGGTCCCTCTTCATCGGTGACGATATAATGGGGAAGATCATTGAGGTGTTTCTGGGTATATTCTTGGAGTCTCGTCTTGAAGTCGTTGTCCTCTATTGCACCTTTCATCTCCGCGAAACGGGGGGCGCAGAGATCTTCGATCACCCGGAATACCTCTGTATAACCGCCATCGAGGTAGACGGCGCCCATCAGCGCCTCGAGGCAGCCGGCCAGGATGGAATCCTTCTCCCTCCCTCCGGTCTCCTCCTCTCCCCTCCCCAGCCGGAGGACCTCTCCCAATTGAAGCCGGCGGGCAAGGGAGGCAAGGGTGCCTTCCTTGACAAACTCGGCCCTCGCCTTGGAAAGCCCCCCCTCAGTGAGGTGCGGAAAACGGCCCAGCAACAGATGACTCACAACCACCTCTATCACCGAGTCACCCAGAAACTCCAGCCGCTCGTTATCCTCCCCTGCTTCTGCGCCCTGGTAGAGGTAGGAACGATGGGTGAGGGCCTGGGTGAGGAGCTGAGTGTTCCGAAATTGATAGCTTATTCTTTTTTGTAGGCTCGTGGGCAGAAACGTCTTATTGGATTTCATACAAGCTACGCATCTCTCTCTTGCCTAAAAACTGATAGATGAATCTCTCTGTGTCCCGCTGACAGCGCGCGACGGCCAAACAAAACACGGGTTTCACCCCATGAGTTTCTGTTGAGGTATCGTGCTCACCGTTTCTCGTGTTTTTCATTTTCACTGCGGACTGACATAAATTTGTTGACGGTTATGGTAAGCAAGGCAGCGAGGAAAATAGCGCCGAACGTCAAGAGGGATTTTAAAATTACGTAGTTCTTTTCGACAACGCCCCAAATCGCCAATATGGAGATGGTCGTGCCTGCGACGATACAGACGAGACATATGACAAAACAGATAAGGTTTACCACCGATGACATACTCTGCCACCTCTTAGTATACCGTCGCTTGGCACTAAAGCCGCTTTCTTTCCAAGGATAACTGTATCATATCAATCAGGGAGGGGCAAGAGGAAGGTTTTTAGCTCATTGACGTCACTAAAACTTCGTTGCCTTTCACGGAATACCCATTCTCTGCTTATTTTTATGCCTGCAAATTTTTTGAGCGATGAAGAACATTACGCTTGACATTTATTAATAATGTGTGCTAAAGAAGACCCTAATACAGGAATGGATGGGTGAATGTGTAGATGAGGTAAAAACCAAAAAAAGGAGGGCATCATGAAGCTGAGTGTCAAAGGTTTGATGTTTGCTTCAGGCATTGGTTGGGCTTTAATAGTATTGGTAGTGGGTGTCTTAAACATTATTTTTAAGGGCTACGGAGAGGCGTACTTAACTATGTTGGCAGCACCCTTTCCGTGGTACGGTGCTTCGGGTGAGATCCTCGACCTGATTATCGGAATCGTGTGGGCGTTGGTGGTCGGCGGCATATGCGGCATAATCTTCGCCTGGCTCTACAACGGTTTTGCCGGTAAGGGCAAGAAGAAGGCCGCGCCCAAGAGAGCTGCTGCGAAAAGGCCTGCCGCGAAGAAGAAACCCGCCGCGAAGAAGAAACCCGCCGCGAAGAAGAAACC
>CAZMFG010000008.1:4760-17188 GCA_964565525.1 uncultured Thermodesulfobacteriota bacterium | reverse complement strand
CTGCCGCGAAGAAGAAACCCGCCGCGAAGAAGAAACCCGCCGCGAAGAAGAAACCTGCCGCGAAGAAGAAACCTGCCGCCAAGAAGAAGACTGCTGCCAAAAAGAAACCTGCCGCGAAGAAGAAACCCGCCGCCAAGAAGAAGACCGCGAGCAAAAAAAGCCCCAAGAAAAAATAGCTGACTAGGGGAGAACTGATTTACTGGGGCATCGCCTTAAAAAGGCGAACAAACAAGAGGAGACCCCTCCATTACGGAGGGGTCTCCTGCATTTTCCCCATACCCTTATGCCAAATCACGCAATACGGTATCAGTTAATTATAGATTTATTCTTTCTGATCCACGGACCGTTGATTGAGGAGATAGTGGTATCGTGTTTCGAAGCCCTGTGACGCGCCTTGGGGAATCAAAATGGTATGTTCCCCCGCAGGGAGAGAATATCCTCGAATTTCGGGGTTCAAATCTTTGATGACTTTGAAGTGGGTCTTCGCGGCTTGGGCGATAATGCGCAGGTGTACATCGCGCAAACAGTTTATCTGAATCCTATCGAACTCTACGGGTGGATAGTAATCTTCGTCGGAGAGGTGAAATCCATATCGTGTAGGGTCTGAGAAAATCAACTTGATGGAAAGAATGCGGAAGACATACCGCTGGGTCTCCAGGGGGAGATAGAGGTGGTAATAGTCCGTGGTCCCCTGTTCTCGGATTTCCGCTGCCAGCCCCTCATCCCCCATATTATAGGCGGCGGCAGCGAGTGTCCATGATCCGAATGTCTTATTGAGGTCCTTAAAATAGCGGATGGCCGCTTGGGTAGAGGCGAATATATTTCTCCTCTCGTCAATACGTCTGTTGACAACGAGGCCGTACTGCCGGCCGGTGTGCCTCATAAACTGCCAGAAGCCTATCGCGCCCTTTGATGAACCCACGTGTGGTCGAAGGGCGCTCTCAGCGAGGGCAACATACTTGAGATCATCCGGCATCGCGTGCCGTTGCAAGATCTCTTCAATGTAGGGCAGGTAGCGACGAGAACGCTTGAGCCAGAGGATCACCTGAGGTCGATCCCACAGGGTAAGGAGGATCTCCTTTTCCATTCGCTCTCGCACCTCCTGAATCTCGAGGGGGACCCGTTCGCCGCAGAATTCCAAAGGGGTGTCTATTCTGAGAGAGGCAACGAGGGAAGTATAGGATGAAGATTTAGTCGATCCGCCAAAGATATAGAGCCACGAGAAAAGCCCTATGCCCAGTAAAACAACGAGAGGCCATTTTATAACACTCTCCTCTTTGAGATTCATCTGCTGCATCACTGGCGGCTTCCTGCTGGTCTTTGTTGTTAACTATTATATATCATATTGCAAAATAATTACCTTATTGGATAAAAAAGGTCCCGCACCAGATAAAACAAAAAAGGCCGCGGAGATATTACGGCTGCCTCCGGGCCTTCTCCAGAACTTCGCGGATATAGGGGAAGAGATAGACCTCATCTGTGTCAAAGAAAACAAGCCCCTTGGCCACAACCCTAATCTGATCCTCTATTGATTGAGATCGGTCTATAAAGATTTTAAAGGTCCCGTTGACCCTACACAAGCCTCCTCTCACAGTGAGCTCTTCATCTCCCAGTTTTTGATAAACAATCTCAACGCCGAGCCTCTCTGCGAGACCCTCAAGATATTCCAAAACCTGCCATGGTTGCATGGGGTCAGCCTTCAGGTCGTTTTGGTGCGTGTTGGGCCGCGTCTCATCGCTTGGCAACAGAGTCTAGTGAGATGACGTGATTATCGTTTTTGCAAATTGCCGGGCGTCGTCCAAGTCAGACTCATCAGGGTGACTCGCGGCACTTTTTGCGGTCTCGGCCCATGCCCGATGTTCCGGTTGTTTAAGCAGGGCCTCGATAATCTTTGGATCTACCTTCCCCCGACACCCAAAGGTGCCGAGTACTTTTAATTTTGAAGCGAGGCTTATGGCGTGTTCGATCGCCGTGGTGGCTAGCTCCCCGCCGCGAAGCGACCCGTGGGTGACAAACAGGGCGAGCTTTGTGCCGGGGGGGATGCCCTTGAGAAAGTCTTGGACAGACAACGGCACGCTATGGGCATGGACCGGAAAGCCGCAGAAGATAAGGTTATATCCATCCGGACTTTTTACTTCTTTGACGGGTAACAGTTCCTTCTGAGCACCTATGGTCTCGTATATTGCTCGCGCTACCTGCTCCGTATTGCCGGTCTGCGTGAAATAGGTAACCAGTGTCTTCATTATATTATATTCCCCCTGTCGAGTAATTTTTAAATAATTCTATCATAGTTTTGAGGATTCTTCAATCGAAGAGTCCTGTACATGAAGGTATGAGGAGAGATTCAATGTCATCAACTCGTAATTAAAAGGAAAACATAACGTCGTTGAAATCAAAAAAACGCTTTACCTTTTTGCCCGGCTCATTGAAGGATGGTGTAAAGACAAACAAATAATAATATAATAATGTAATATGGGACATCAAAATCAGTATATTAAATTTTCCTGCACCCCACTCCACGACTGCTGGGTGGAGGACGTGAAGTCATTACGCCTATGTTCTCCACTTGTAAACATAGATGACCTTACACTTCCCGTAAGGATACCGGAGCACCAACTCCAAAGTCCCGGCCTTCTCGTAAGGACCCATGGATTGAGCAAACCCCTCCTCTTCCCTCTCTATCACCACATAATCTGGCCTTTCTTTTTTCGCCCTCTGGATAATTTCTTCAGAATGTTCATCGGGGGATAAGAGAATAAAGTCTCCCCCCGCATAGTAGGCCACGCGAGGAATATTGGTCATGATGATGGGAGATGAGGAGCCTTCTGCCTTCAGCCAGCGCCCTACTTCCTTTCTGCCAATCTTATTTAACCTCTGGGGAGCAAAGGCAGCTGGCAGCAGGATTACAAGAACCACGATAACAGGAAGGCACGAAGCCAGCTTTGGAAAATTTTTAAAGCGAAGACGTAAATAATCCCGTGCCTCTTCGAAACCATAGCCTGCCCATAGGTAGAGAAGAGCTATGATCGGCAAAAAATACCTCCCAACAGCATAGAGGTTGAGAAAGAAAAAGATGAAGGTAGTCAGCACCAATAAACCGATATACCACTCAGAGGGGCTGATCTTTTTTTGCCTGATACGCAGTATCAAGCCCAACAACATGAAGAGCAACAAGAGTGGATGGCCCGCATCTACGAATCTACCGACAATAATGCCCCACGTGTGTAGCACGTGTGAAAAACCTGGCGTTTCCCGACCGATCCACCGAATAAAGAGGTTTTGCACTATCTCAAAGGGATCCCGAGCTTTCCAGAACCACATGCCTATGAGAATGAGGACGATAATGCCCCCTACAATTTCACAGAGAATGATGAGATCCTTGGGATTTTTATCCCTGACCATCGTCCTTGCGCCTTTGTAGCCCAACCAGATGATCATGACTATGGGGATTATCAATGTCGTTAACTTTGTCATTGCCCCCAGCAAGACGAAGATTAAAGTAAAAAGCAGCCAATTCCAACTCTTTTGTTCGATGAACCTCAGGGAACAGTATACGGAAGCAAGGAAAAAAAATACTATTTGTCCCTCTGTAAGAACGTCAACCGAACATTGGACCATCAAAGGATTAACGAGGTAAAATAGAGTTGCCCAAAAGGCGACCTGGGAATTCACTACATATCGAACAATACAGTAGAGAGGAACTATGGCAAGAAGACTAAAGGTCATCGAGATGATCTTTCCAGCGAGTTCCAGACTTCCTGTGAGGTGGGAGAGAAGGGAGATCAGAAGGGGAAAGAGGGGAAGCCGCGGCTGCTGCAAGGCCTCGAGATATCTCCCTTCACTGAAGAGCCGTGCTACGGGTATGTAGCTAAAGGCTCCATCTAAACTGATGAGGTGAATCTGTGTGAATGCAAAAAGGTACGTGGCCAATCCAACAACGCCTAACATTATCAGATGTTCCCCGTCTTCTCTAAACAGCCGTAAAGGCATTTCCCCTCTCCCTTGATTAATGTAATCGTTCAGCGAACGAGACTTTACATTACATAAAAAAAGATCGCTGCAATCCCAAAGAGGGCCTCAATTCCTATTAAGGTCAAGACTAATCTCTTCTCCGTTATGCCGCCGGCGATCTTCATAATCAACTGGCATAACCCCACAGGTCCATAGTCAGGGCAGAAGAGCCTGCCGTTTTTATAGATTCCCCCCCAGCCCTTACTTGGGAATCTATGTGCTGCCTTGAGCAGAAAGTCAGCGAAATAGGGGATAATGATTATAATTCCTGCCATCTCAAAATTGCCGATGATGACCGCTGAAGCGATGATAGCGCCTATGCTCAGTGTCCCGACATCACCGATTAAGACCTTGGCCGGATAGCGATTGAAATAAAGGGCCGCCAGTAACGCCCCCATGGCGATGATCAAGATGGCAAAGGCAGTCATGGCTTGAAGGTGATAAGCGATGATAGCGAGCGTAATGATGGCCACTGACCCCATCCCCAATTCTAGTCCATTGAATCCTGCCAACATATTGACCCCGTTTGCGGCACCGGTTACCCCCAGTGGTATGAGCAACAAAGAATAGAAGATCCCAAACTCAACGGGGCCCCCAAAGGGAATGAATAAAACAGTGTAACCCGTTTTAGTGGCCATCAGGGGCAAGGCCGCCAAGGCGGGCAACAGGGTCTTTACCCACTGACGTATGGCAAAAAGGTCATCAAAGATGCCTATCAGAGAGATCATCAAAATAGAGGATAATACCGCCAAGAGAGAGGTTACATCCAGAGGAATGGCGTTATCTATAAAGATCTTTACACCTATGGCTAGAATTGTTCCCAGGCAAAATCCTGATATTATCCCCAATCCTCCCATCTCAGGGAGTTCAATCCTCTGGGGCTTATGTATGTCTTTTCCTACAATCCTCGCTCTTGTGAGTCTCGGTATGATAAGGGGAAAAATAATCACGAACGTTATAAAAAAAGTAAATAAAAACAAGAAAGCAAAAAAGGTCATAAGTAACATCTCCTCGTTAAAAGCATCTTCTATAGGCTTTATAAAAATTTTCAGGTCTCATTAAATTATTCTAAAATAGCCCAATATACTTTTTGTATATTAGCAATGAATTTGTCCATTGAAAAAAGATTTTCCAATCTTTGTCTCGCTGCAAGCCCCATCTCGTTAGCTTTCCCTTTATTGCATAATAACTTTAAAATAGCTTTCGCCATCGCAATAGGTTGGTCTGGAGGTACCAATAACCCTGTTTCACCATCTTTTACCATTTCTGGAATCCCCCCTATATTGGTAGCAACAATTGGTTTTTGGGATGCCATTGCTTCCAAAATTATGGTGGGGAAAGGATCGGGCAAAACTGAAGCGGAGACTAATATATCCAGGCGAGATAGAATTGTTGCAACATCGTTTCGGAAGCCAGTAAAAATGGTATCTTGAAAAATGTCGAGTTCCTTACTTAAATTTATTAAATATTCTTTATACCCTTTATCCTTGCCAAACTGTTCATCGCCCACTATCAAAAATTTTATGCCGGAATACTTTTTTTTAACTTCGGCTGCTGCTCGCAAGAAATTGTCTTGTCCTTTCCAGGGTCGCAAAAATGCGATAATCCCGACCAGAGAAGTCACTGGAGGAATATTAAATTCTTTTCTAATGTCGAGTCTAGAATCAAGATCCATAAGGTCGCTTACATCGAATCCGTTGTGTATCACTACAATTTTTTTAGTATCTCTCGTGTAAGGAAGGTAAACCGCCTGTACTGCCTCGGAAACAACTATTATTTTGTTAGGGAAAACATTAGCCATCAATGAAATTATCTTTCTTCTTAATCCAGGGGGCTGGATATTATGAAGATGCCAAACCATTTTATTTCCTGTTACCTTGGCAGCAACGGAGCCACAAAGTTTCGATTGAAGATTATTAGTATGAATAACATCAAAACTATGCTTTTTAAAATAAGAAACCAGTTTAAAAATTACTTTCACCAGATGGAAAAAATTTATAAGTAAAGCAGAAGGATTATACAATCGATGTTGTCCAAGGTTCATTTCGATTCGTTTCATTTCTGGCATTTCGATAATCGTATATCCTATACCGAGAGACCTTATTTTTTCTACTAAGGGCCCTTCAGAACCTAGAATCACAAAAGGTTCAAATATGTCCCGGTTGATATTTTTTAACAAAAAAAATAAAACTTTTTCGGCACCGCCTATTTTGCCTGTATCAGTTATGTACGCTATTCTATATTTTTTCATAACAATTCCGTACAAGCCAAGTCACAGCATGATTCATATAGAATATTCGGTTTGTTGGCCATTGCTTGATTATTGCTGTGTAGGGTACTCAATCCTTTTCGTTCTTTTCATCTTAGCCATATGTCCATCTCTTTAATGAAATGGATTTCCTCTTCTCAGAGTGAGAATACATCATTGATTTCAGCCAGGAGCTTCTCCCCAATAACATTCCACTGGTAATTCTTTTTCACTAATTCTTGTGCATTATCTCCCAGATACTGACGTAAGGTTGCATCATGACATAACAGGATAATGGTTTTTGCCATGTCATGGGGATCATCGACTATCAGGCAATGCTCGCCGTCTTTTCCGTTAATTCCCCGTGCACCCTTGGAGGTGGTCACCACGGCCTTTCCCAGGGCCATGGCTTCGAGGATCTTATATTGACTCCCCGCACCGAACCTCAATGGTGCTACCACAAGATTAGCCCTCTCTAAGTACCAGTAAGGATCATCAACATATCCGGTCACCTCTACTCCATCCATCTTTCGCAACTCAAGTACTTCTTTAGTGGGGCTGGTACCCACGATATAGAACTTTACATCGCATTTCTGCTTCACTAAAGGGAATATCTCTCTGGCGAAATAGGTGACAGCATCCACATTAGGAGCATAATCCATCTTTCCAAGGAAGACAAGCCAGTCCTCTTCCTTTCGCTGAAACCTATTGTTTCTGGCAAGAAGCTCCTCTTTAATCCCATTGGGGATCACGATCAGATTATCGTTGGGATGGCCGGAGTTCTCATCCAGGTAGGCTTTATCGAAGGGAGAGGTTATGAAAGCTTTGTTAAATGATGCGAGTATCTTGAGTTCAGAAGTTAATGCCCTGCGGTTTTCTATCGGATAAATAAATCTCCACATACCCCTCGCCCTCTCTTGGGCTTCACGATAGTTGATGGAGGTAGCATCGATAAAGTCGATTACCTTTGGCTTCTTCACTATGTTTTCCAAGTACCGGGTCATCCTCATGTGGAAGCAAAAGAGTGCGTCGTATTCCGAAGAGTGCGTGTCTACCCATTGCTGTACTTTTTTAAAATGATAGTAATATGTCTGCAGAGACTCGCGTGCAAAAAAACCTCTTATGGTATTAACCTTAAATCTTAGTGAGTGAAAAGGATAAACGACGATTCTCTGGAAAACTTTCCTGAGTGTCTCTTGATAGCCATTGGGTAACATACCCTCATTAATGGCCAAAAGATCCACCTCGTATTTTTTCGCAAGGACATTACAGATATGATAGATACGGATGCGTGCCCCCTCTGTAAGTGGAAATGGGACACGGAAGGCAAGAGCTAAAATTCGTTTCATCTCTTATGCTCAAGAATCGAAAGCCGTCTTCGCTGTTACCCCCCAATGCGTTCACGCCAATAATCGAGCAAATCTTTCAATGTCTGCTCGAAGGGGATGGTGCAAGCCCAACCTGTTTGCTGTTTACATTTGGAGCAATTTCCTAAGAGGCTTGACTTTTACCTCTTTTCGAGCACTGTATGAATAGCCTTTGTAAGGCACTCGGCCGCACGTTCAATCGTATAATCTTGGATGATCTCCTTCGATCTAACACCCATTTTCTTCCTCTCTCTATCTTCATCAAGGAGATAACCCATGGCCTGTGCCAATGCCTTAATATCTCCTGGTGCTACAACGATACCATTCCCTTGTACTAACGTGCTCGCACCTGCTCCTGTAGTTGTAATAATTGGCAAACCCGACATCATGGCCTCGTTGATGACTAATCCCCAAGAATCAACAAAAGATGGCATCACAAAAATATCCGCTATCCCATAATACTGTGCTTTCTCTTGCTCTGTGACATAGCCCGTGAAGTAGATATGTGTGTTCCCTTCAGCGAGGGTGCGTAGGTGGCCTTCTTCTTTACCAGCTCCTGCAATAATCAGGACAGCGTCATCGCGATCTAATTGTTTAAAAGCCTTGATCAATTCTCTCGCTCCTTTGCGTTGAGTTAAGTATCCTACAAAAAAAATAATTTTTTTGGAAGAAAAACCCAATGTCCTCTTGAGTTGTTCCTTCTTGGCCTTAGACATCGAGTTTTTAAACCCTCTTGCAGGGAGCGTTTGGATACCACCGTAAATTTTCTCCCTCGCTACTCCATGTTGAATCAAAAAAACTACTGTTTTTTCTCCAAAGGCCACACATCCATCAACATAGTGATAGACCAATCTCCTGATGGGATACAAGAAATATCTGTTTATAAGGTCCCTTATTTTATTGTAGTACCCTTCATCAATAGCCTCGGACCATATGATGACAGTTTTTCGGCGCAATTTGGCCACAAGAAAAGCAAAAATCTTCGACAGGGTAATCCTAGGATCATCATCTATCATAAAAACCTGATAACGTTCTGTTAAGACCTTAAATGGCAGTAGATAGTTTATGATCACAGGACCAATGGTAATAGACCTAAGGACTTCGTGCCGAAAAGAATATCTTCCTGCTGAAGCATTCCATAAACGCTCTTTTGATTTCGTCTTGCAAAAAAAAACATATAAATCTACTTTTTTAGACAGCTCTTCAAAGAGTGGGAGTCTATACGGAGTTATTTCGGGATGAAGATGGAACACTTTTGCTTTTATTTCCATATGCTTTGTCTTGGCCATAAACGCCTTTATAACTTTAGAAATTAGAGAAAGCAGTAAGACATTAGCAGCATATAACCTCAGCGCATTGTGCGAGCCGGCAAGGGGAAATAACGTGTACGGGGAAGCCCTGAGCGTACGGTATATACAGAGGCTCAAAAACTATGAGGCGACAGTCCTAGTTGTGTTCTCACGATGTTATCCATGATATCTGTCACGTGGCTGTCATCGCGGCTTATAGCTTCGTACCAGTCATAGGTAGCTTCCAGCCCCTCCTCAAAAGTATACAGTGTGTTCCACCCAAGATATCTCTTCGTCCAAGTACAATCCAAAGCTTGAAACCTGTTCTCGTTGGGTGCAAAGTCATCTTGTTTTACACTTTCATCTATAAGGATATGGCGACCGCGGCTAGAGGCAATCTTCCCTATAGATCTGGCTAGTTCCAAAGCAGAAATCGAAACCTTCGTGTTTTCTCCAATGTCATACGATTCAATGGCAAAGTGGAAAGCCTCTCCAGATTGATCCCGTTGAATCATCTCAGCAGTTTTGATGTACCCCAGCACAGCGTCAAGAACATAGATATACTGACGGCGGTTCGCCGGATACCGCGGTCCAAACTGTTTTTGTGTCTGTGAAGCCTGTATAAACTCAGGAATAATCCTGCGTTGGTTGACATCGCCAGGCCCGAATACATTTGCGCACCGAGTCACAGCTATTGCTGGCAAATCTTCGCGGCACAGGTCGACGTAGCTTGCTGTAGCCATCTCCATTGCAGCCTTGGAAGTGTCATATGGCCCGCTGTAGTGCAGGGGAGACTTTTCATCGAACTTCATGTCTTCCGTGATTCCCGGAGGATTGCCGAAAACATGATCTGTTGAGCAAATAACAAGTTTTTCAACGAGTCGCAGCTTACGACAGGCTTCGATGATGTTAATGGTCCCCATGAAGTTAGTCTTAAATGTCTTAAGTGGTTCGCGTTTGGCAAAAGGAACTAATGCCTTTGCGGCCAAGTGGAATATGATATCTGGAGCAATAGTGTTGATCAATTCGGTAACCTCTTCCAGATTGCATATATCAATGTGAGCCGTGTCTATACGCTCTGACAACTCCCTTGCCGTCCAGAAAGCAAGGCGATGTGATCGAGGGCGAGCTGTCCCGACAACATGTGCACCAGTATGGGTGAGAATCTCCGTCAGCCAACTGCCCTTAAATCCCGATGCACCCGTTACAAGAACAGTGCGTCCTGCCCAAAAACTTCCGTCAATTGCTAAATGTCGCTTGCTCACGCACATAGAACATCCTCTAGCAAAGATTACCGTATTATCGCCTTACGCGTCAACTAACGGTTTTGCTCGGCACAGAGCATCAAAGGCTTCAATTAATCCATTAATTGCCTTAATATAACCCCCCTGCTTAATTATCTCTAGAGCTTCTTTGCCAAGACGTATCCTTTGCCCTTTATCAGACAACTCGTCTATATATGACGACAAGTATTTCGGTATCATCGCAAGGGAAAACAAATCCGTTTTTACCATGTCTTACCAGATCAGCACTACCCCCGACTTGATCGGAAACAATAACGGGAATTCTAAAGCACATAGCCTCATAAATAATGCCCCTTGGGGGCTCGTAACTTGCAGGTAAAACAAGGAGATCACCTATATTTCATGATCTATCTCATCCTATTCCTTATAGCGCTGATGACTACTTTATCTTCTTCATCTAACTTTAACGCCAAAATCGTCCCTACAAAAGAGATACCAACCAACATTGTGGTAATAAAAAGGGAGTAGAGATAGTTAACGTTTGGAATCAAAGATTTGACAAAGAAAGTAAACATTATGGCTACTGCCCCAGCAATGGACCCCTTCACGTATCTTTTGCTAAAAGGCCATAGTCTAAAGAAATAATAGAGTTCAAGCAATCTGGTCACATAAATGGTGAGCAAGCTTATGCCCGTTGCCAATGCGGCTCCAATAATCCCGAGCACGGGTATTAGGAAGAAGTTAAGAATAATATTGAGCGCTAAAGCACAAAAGGTATTACAAAGCTCGATTCTTTGTTTGCCTGACATAATAAGGGTTTCTGTAACTGGGCCTAAACTGAAAGATAAAAATTTAAATACGAGTAGGACCAAAAAGGCTTTCCACCCTACTACGAATTCAGGTCCAAAGATATTCAGTATTTCTTTCAATGATAAAATACTTATACAAAATGGCAGAAGTGTTACAACAAATGTCCACTTTGCTACTATCTTGAGAAGCTGTGCCAATCTCGCTTGCTTTCTTGTATGATATAAGTTAGCGATAAGAGGGGAATATATAGAGTTAAAAGCTGTTAAACCAAATGACAGCAAGATAACAGTCTGTGCAATTGCATTGTAAGTACCTACTTCGTTCGATGGCCTAAAGTAACTCAGCATGAGGATATCAGTTTGCAAATAGAACATACCGATAAAGCCAGCCAATGCTAAGGGGATAGAGAATGCTATTAACTCCTTCGCATTATAAGATGCTTTTACCTTTGTAAATTCCGGAAACTCCCTTCCTATAAAATAGATACTTAATAACAATCCGAGTCCCGCAGCAATTATCCACGCAGAGACAGCCCCTAAAAGATAAAACCCTAACCAGTAGAACAACATAACAAGTGCTAGATTAACGATTGGATGGAAGATATTTTTTGAGTAAACAAAGTACTGTGTTTTTAGAAATCCCCTGGGAATAACGGCGGCTACCATCAAAGTGGCCATGAAGGGTATGCCCAGTGAAACAATTTTTATAACGTTTGTGAGTGTCGGCTTATTAAAAATGCGTGCTATATCATCTGCAAGAAAGAAGCCTATCAACCCTATTATGGAGCCGAGCATAAAAGGAATACACAGTGATTGAATGATCGTCCCTTTAACCTTGTCTTTATCACCAGTTGCTTGGTATATAGAAACATAGCGGAGCCCCCCTTGAGCCAGTCCCATCGTTGCAAAAGTCTGAGCCACATTAAAAATAACAAGTCCTAGAGCATAGAGTCCAAAGACTTCAACTCCGAGTAATCTTGCTATCACAACTTGGCTTATATAATTCGTGCCCTTTCCAAAGAAATCACCAACAAATGTTATTCCAGCACCCTTGGCAACCTGCTTGCTCAATTTCTTCAGCATCTCTTTTTCTGCTTCGGGGGTTCCTTTGCCATATGCTACTTTCTCGGCAACTGCCCCGCCCGAAGAACTTGTCCCCTCCAATGTTTTCTCTGCTCGCAAAAACATTTTTCCGACAGCTTTCATCCTATTTATTGTCTTTATTATACAAATTTTTTATGTGGCCCGAGCTGTTAACCCCCCTGCTAAATGCAGCCTGTACTTTTCCTATTTTCCTATACAAAAGCGGGCGAAGATCGTCTCCAAGACCTCCTCAGGGGTCGTCTCTCCCGCAATCTCACCTAGGATATCGAGGGCCTGCCGGGTCTCGATGGCGGTGAGGTCCCATGGTATCCCCTGCTCGCGTCCCTCTACAACCTCATCAAGGGCGGTCTTCGCCC
>CAZMFG010000008.1:1384-4660 GCA_964565525.1 uncultured Thermodesulfobacteriota bacterium | reverse complement strand
CCGCTCCCTGGCGAGCCGCACCCCTTCTTGCTCCACCTCATTGCGTGGCTCCCTCAAACCCGCCATATCCATAAGCCTGACCAGGACACCCGATACAGTGATCGCTTCTTCAATGACATCGGTGGTGGTCCCGGGGATGGCGGTGACGATGGCCCGCCCCCTCTCCAGCAATTGGTTTAAGAGGGATGACTTCCCTACATTGGCCTTGCCCGCTAATGCCACCCGCACCCCGTCCCGGTATATCGCACCTTCCTTATAGGCCTCGATTAGGCCCCCTAGCCGAGCACGGATACGGCGCAGTTTCTCTGCAACTTCTTCTGTAGAGGGTGGGTCCATATCCTCCTCTGGAAAATCTATGTACGCCTCCATAGAGGCGAGGACTTCCAGGAGTTCTTGCCGTATCCCCTCCACCTCTCGGGTGAGCCTCCCCCGGAGCTGTTCCTCGGCTAGCCGAAGCCCCTCATCGGCCCTTGCCTGGATAATATCCAAGACGGCCTCGGCCTGGGCGAGGTCTATCCTCCCCGAGAGAAAGGCCCGTTTGGTGAACTCGCCGGGCAAGGCCCCTCTAGCCCCCTGTCGCAAGACCACCTCTAGTACCCGCTGAAGGACCAAAAAACCCCCGTGGCAATTGATCTCCACCACATCTTCCCTGGTATAGGTCCGGGGAGCAGCCATAAAGGTGAGGAGGACCTCATCGATGACCCGCCCTCCTTCGGGATCGCAAATCTCCCCGTAGCGGATGTGGTGCGACTGGAGGGTTTTTGGCCCGCTCTTTGGCAGGAAGACCCTCTCTGCGATCAGCGCGGCCTCCGGTCCGCTTATCCGCACAATGCCGATGCCACTTTCTCCATAAGGCGTGGCAATGGCGGCAATGGTGTCATTCTCGTTTCCCTGTAACACCATGCTCATAGAGCACTCTCAGGGGATATAGCTACTTGGAATCTTTAAAGGGCCTTTTCGTTCGGTGTGCATAAGCAAAGGCCCTTTGGGTATTTCCCTCTAAAGAACATGAGGGGAAAATCTCTGCTCGGGCCAGTGTTTCACGTGGAACAACCCTCACGATCCCCTTTTGCGGGGGATTATCCTGATACTCCTCATACCCCCCTCCCCCTCGCTTCTGGTCTCTATCTCCCGATCGTGTTTCAGGGCAAGGTGCACGATCCTCCTGTCGCTTGCGTTCATAGGCTGGAGGGTGACGGGCCTCCCCGTACTCTTGGCCTTCTCCGCCATGCGCCGTGAGACCTGTTCCAGGCTTTCTCGCCTCCTCTCACGATATCGCTCGGTATCAACCACTACCATCCGCTTCTCGCCCAGCTGCTTCCCTACAATCCTCCCCACGATATACTGGAGGGCATCCAAGGTCTGACCATGTCTGCCTATGAGCAATCCACTTCCATCACCCTTGATGTTCAGATAGATCGTCCCCCCTTCTACTCGTCCCTCCACCTGGGCGGAGTCCGTAATGCCTGCGATGATCCTCTCCAGGGCCGTCTTTGCATAGGTGAGGGCGTCAACCCCTGTGTCCTGAGCGTCCTGTTTTTTCTCTTGGCCTTTCTCTTTCTGCGCTTCTTTTAATCTCGCCCTCACCCGTACCCGCTTATTCCCCATCAGCCCGAGGATGCCGCGGGATTTCTCTTCAATGACCTCAAACTCCAGCTCATCCCTCTCCTTGCCGAGTTCTTCGCATATCTCTTTTATGGCTTCATCGGCGCTTTTCGCCTCTTTCTCTATCGGCATCTTCCCGCCTCCTTACTCCTTCTTGTTGATGTAAAATTGGTGCCCAATAGCCAGGACATTGGTGACAAACCAGTAGATAACTAGCCCACAGGGAAAGTTGAGAAAAATAAAGGTAAAGATGATGGGCATGAAGGTCATCATCTTCATCTGGGCCGGGTCTGCGGTCACTGTGCTCATCTTTTGCTGCAAAAACATGGTGGCCCCCATGAGCAACGGGGTGATATAGGTGGGGTCTTTGTCTGACAGATCCCTGATCCATAAAATAAAGGGAGCATGTCTGAGCTCGATAGCGCCGAGAAATGCCTGATAGAGGGCAAAAAAGACCGGCATCTGTAGGAGCAAGGGGAGGCAGCCACCGAGGGGATTCATCTTACGCCTCTTGTAAAGCTCCATGGTCTCCCGGTTGAGCGCTTGCTTATCATCTTTATATTTCTGCTGAAGCTTCTTGATCTCCGGCTGTAACTTCTGCATCTCCTTCATCGACTGCTGGCTCTTGTGGGTCAGGGGGGTGAAGAGGATCTTGAGTAAGATGGCCAAGATGATGATATCGAGTCCATAGTTGCCCGTAAAGGTATTGGTGAAGTTGAGGAACCACACGATAGGAACGGCGAGAACATGCAGGAAGCCATACCGTGCGGCCTCCGTGGCCGTTGGGGTGATCTGAGAGAGGAGGTGGGAATCCTTCGGCCCCAAAAAGAGGGTATAGGATACCCCCTCCTTATTCCCCGGCTGCAACTCCAGGGGGGTGAGCTGGACGCTGTGGATAACATCCTCAGGGTCACGGCCCAATATCAGGCTAGTTCCCTGTATCGATGGGCAGATCAGGGCGATGAAATAGTATTGGTTGAAGCCGAACCAATCCATCTCTTTGACAATGGTCCCCTCTTCCTTTATCTTCTGCGGTTTTTTGTCCTTGTGATAGTCGCCGCTGGCATAATAGATGGGGCCGAAAAACCCGTATTTTCTGTTTTCTTGTTGAACTTCTGCCGTCCACTCCAGCTCCAGCGTGTCTTCGACCGAACTCTGATGAGGGGGGGCTGAGACGATAACCTCCATATCCATTTGATAGGTATCGGCGTAAAAGGTAAACCGCTTTTCAATTTGCTCCCCTCTGGGGGATCTCCAGCGCAAGGTGATGGTCTGCTCCTCCCCCTGGGGAGTCAGCGTGACCTCTCTCGAGGAGGGGACAAAGGGGATTCCTTCGTCGTATCCGATCCTACCTTTACTAAAACTAATCCCCAAAGGTGAATCAGCCATGCTCGTTGTGGTCACGATGTCAACGGGTTGCGGCGGGGCCTCGTCCACCTTTCCCTTTCCCAAAAGTCCCCCCACAAGGTTTTGCACAAACCTACCCAGCGGATCAAGGGGGACCCTGTCCATATAGTTCTTGAGCTTCCAGCTTTTAAGTCTGCCTCCGTAGGTGGTAAGGGTAGCGGTGTATAAAGGAGTATCGATGACGACATCTTGATAGGTCACCCCACTTTTCGGCCCTGACTGCGCTAGAGGGACAGGTGGTGATACATCCTCTTCTTTGGCCTC
>CAZMFG010000008.1:0-1284 GCA_964565525.1 uncultured Thermodesulfobacteriota bacterium | reverse complement strand
TCTTTGGCCTTCTCCGCTACCGCTACCTCTTTGCCATTGGGGACCTCTTTTGAAGGCTGTTTGATAAATAAGAATTGGTAGAGCAACATTACGAGTACAGAAAGAATCAAGGCGATGATCAATCGCGTGTTCATTATACCAACCTCCTCGTATATGCGGGGCGCCAGAGGGCTATCGTACTGGATCGTAACCGCCAGGGTGAAAGGGATGACATTTGAGAATTCGTCTTATGGAGAGAAGGGTACCACGCCTCAATCCGTAAACCCTGATGGCCTCAATGGCATACCTGGAACAAGACGGGTAGAACCGACACGTGGGACCAAAGAGGGGGGAGACAAAGATCTTATACGCCTTGATGATCCCTATAACCATATCCCTCCAGATGGGACGTTTACAGGGAAGCACTTCCACTCCTCTGCCCATGCTCCGTGCGTAGCTTCGCAAGGGCACCCAGTTCATTCACCACTTGGGCATAGTGCAAGTTTTGAGCCCCCTTCTTGCCGACGAACACGTAGTCAGTAGAGGGGGGCAGTCTATCCTTGTTCCTCCGAAAGAATTCCCGCATTAATCGTTTTACCCTGTTTCTCTCTACGGCCTTCCCTACCTTTTTGCTTGCGACCGCTCCCATTCGGGAAAATCCCCGCTCGTTCTTTCTCGCGATGATGAGAAAATTTTTGGTGTGCCTCCTGATGCCTTCTTTGGCGATGGTCTCAAAATCTGTCTTCTTCCTCAATCGTTCTTCTTTTCGTAACCCCTCATTCTTTGTTGGTCGAGGCATGGCCTATACCGTCAGCCGTTTCCTCCCTTTAGCCCTTCTGCGCTTCAAGACACTTCGGCCCCCCTTGGTACTCATCCGCTGCAAAAATCCATGGGTTCTCTTTCTGCTGATCCTACTTGGTTGATAAGTCCTCTTCATGTAACCGTCTATATCCCCCAGATTCTAAATATTTTATTGTGAGTGCAATTAAAACATAGCCTCATCTTATTTGTCAAGCACCGCCTGCGGGACTACGAGATCACCCGGCAAGGCCCTATACAGGGTGTAATATCCCCTCCGAGGACACAAAATGTCTCTTGACAAAGGGGAGAGGTTCATATAATACATCCCATTGTGAAGTTTGGAACTTAATGAGAGCGGTGTAACAGTCCTGGCACAGGGCCTTTCATGACGAAAGGCACTAACAATAATCGCGAAAGGAGGGTTACATATGGCTTACGATGCCACCAAGATGTCCGACTGGCAGATTGCGGAGGATGCAGAGAAGAATATGCCAACCCCTGAGG
>CAZMFG010000007.1:24908-31323 GCA_964565525.1 uncultured Thermodesulfobacteriota bacterium | reverse complement strand
TGTCGGGGGTCCGTATATGCTGTCTGAGGGGGAAGACCTTTGGATAGAACGTATCTTGTGTACCGATAATGGGGCCTTCGAGGTTTACCACCGCATACGCCGATCTCGCAAAGATCGGCCTTACGTTTTGAAAGGCATACGCCACAAAGCGTTTTATCCCCTCTTTTTCCCCATAGCTTTGTATATAGCGATCGATCATCTGCGCGAGATCATCCATGGTGTCGAAACGGGGATCACTGCTATGATAATATCCACCGAACAGGGTATCTCCCCCAAAGGCGACGGTGACGGTGCCGGCATTGGGTGAAGGATATCCTGCAGGAGGGAGAAGGGAAATTACTATGCCTAAGAATAGTATTAAGCAGTTCTTCTTCATGCGCGCCATAGCCGCAGTGCTTTAGAGCCTAGTCCTAGTCGGAAGGTCCCATAAAGAAGAACCCCACTTCGCCCCCCTTCGGTGCCCTCTGATAGCGAAACAGACCTTCGAATAGAGAGAGAGAAAATCTTTCATCCCCGTGCTTGTTGATGCGCAGGAAGAAGGCGAATCGGGTGGAAGAGAACTCAGACGAGGTCCTGCGGCGGTAGAGTCCCCACAGGAAATCCGAGAGGGTCTCGCCCTCAGGGGAGCGGGTGTACCGATAGACCCATCCGAGGGGATAGATATTGCGCTCCATCCCCTCATCATGGAGGGGGAGGAGAGGGAAGATAAAGAAGCGCACCTCACCCTCTAATCCTCGGCGATAGTCGAAGAGGGGCCAGAAATTAGCGTCCACGGCCTCTCTCCCCGTTTCCAGCTCCTTTACGGTCCGATACCTATTAATGAGGAGAAAGCGGCGAACAACCTCCTCTTCGGTCGAGGTAAGGTCCCATTCGTATTTGTACAGGGGCCAGAGGTAATAGGAGCGCTTCTTGTGCTCTTCTGTGCGAAGCCGAAAGAGGGGAAAGACCTGCCATTCCCTCACCCCCTCACCCTTTACCAGCGTCACAAAGGGCCACGGGAATTCCCACTTTTCGAAGGAGGAATTGTAGGCCCATTGGTGGAAGAAGAGGGGGGGGAGGAAGATGTCGACCCTTCCCCTGGGCGAGCGCACGGTGGCATAGAAGGGGAGATAGTATCGTTTGCTCACCGGGTTGTCGGTGTTGAGGTATTCATCCATATAGACGTAACAAGGCCAGAGCACAAATCCCTTTTTATATTCGCCTGCCCGTTCTCGACGGCCCCACAAGGGCCAGATATAGAGGCCCTCGGCCGCGCCCCCGAAGCGCGAGAACAAAGGCCACGGGGTTCGCCAAGTGGTCTCCCCCTCATCCTCGATGCGCGAGTAGAGGGGCCAGAGGTAAAATTGTATCTCGTCCCGTCCGAACCTCTCCTTGAGCCTGCCGGCGATGGGGAAAAATCCACCATAACGCTCACCCTCGTCGGTCTGGCCCCAAAAGGCGGTCACAATAGAGGATGTTCGTTCCCGTCGCTCAGGTGCGGACGAGGTCTTCTCATCCCTGAAGAGGGTGAAGGGGACGAGGTAGGCCTTGCCGTCCCCCTCTTTGACCTGGTACTTCCCCAGGGGGTATAAAAACTCCCACCGCCAGAGCTCCTGCGAGGGGTACCTGGTGAGATATAGGAGGGGTCGGACCCCCCACTCGGTCCCGCGCTCATCCGTCCCCCACGTGAAAAGGGGCCCGAAGATCTCCACCTCTTTTGCCCCCTCGGACGAGTAGTACGAAAAGAGGGGCCATATCCCGAAATCGCCCCCCTGGGCAGGGGAAAGATAGAGGGCACATAGGAAGGCGGCGCTCAGGAGACTGAGAAGGGCCGTACGAGGCAACGGGCCTCTCCCCCCGATCAGAAGAAGAGACCCAACAGGGCCCCCAGGGTGGTAATGGGGGTCTGTTCCTGCACCCCCTCTGCGGCCTTCTGCATCTTCCTCATAGTCTTCTCGACTTCGGTGTAGATCTGCTCATCGGCCACGAGTTTCCCCAAGGTCCCTTCGCCTTCGTTAATCTTGCCGGTGATGTCCTCCAGGTTGGCGACGATATTGTTGACTTTGCCCTTGTTATCCTGGACTATCTCTTTGAGGCCCGCGCTCGCATCGCTGAGGTTGAGTATGATTTCCTTGATCGCCAGCTGTCCTTCTTCTCCGCCGATGGCCTCTTGGAGGGATCTGCCGAGGTCGGCCATGCCGCTGGCGGCTGACTCCAGCGAGGCGAAGAGCTGGTCCATATCAGGCGCTGCTTGGGCATTGGTGATGGCCGCACCCCGCGGAAGCACAGGGGCATCCGGGGAGCCCAGTTTGACCTCGATATATTTGTCTCCCAGCACACCATGGGTCTTGATGATCGCCTCGGCGTCCTCGTGGAGCTGAACCTGCCCGATCTTCATCCAGACCTTGGCCATCCCCCCCTCGAGGCCGATCTTTTCCACCTTTCCGACAGGCACCCCGGCCACCTCTACATTGGAATTGACCACCACACCCGAGACCGACGGGAAGAGGGCCGTGTAGACTTCACCCTTTATCCGTTCCAACCTGCTGACCCTGAAGGACATGAAAAACAGGAGGATGATCCCCAATAATACGAGGATTCCCACCTTTGCCTCCGTGGTGACCTTGCCTCCCTTCATTCTTGCACCTCCTTTTTTTCTCCCCGAGCCATGAAGGCCTGAACCACAGGGTGCGGCGACCTTCTGAAGGTTCGGGGGGAGCCTTCCACGACGACCCTGCCCTCATGCAACATCGCTATCTTGTGGGCGATGTGAAAAGCGGTAGTAATGTTGTGGGTGATGACCACAAAGGTATCCCCCAACCTCCGCTGGGTCTCTATGATGAGGTCTTCTATTGCCTCGGCCATCGGGGGGTCGAGGCCGGTGGTGGGCTCATCGAAGAGCACAATCTCCGGGTCCAGGGCGAGGGCCCGGGCCAGGCCCACCCTCCGTTTCATCCCCCCGCTGAGTTCGGCGGGCATCTTCTCTTCCTGACCGGGGAGGCCCACCTGCTCCAGCTTGTAGGCCACGATCTTGCCGATATTCTCCTCACTAAGCCTGGTATGCTCGCGCAGCGGAAAGGCCACATTCTCCCCCACCGTCATGGAGTCAAAGAGCGCCGCCTCCTGAAAGAGCATCCCAAATTTTTTTCTCATCTCATTGAGGGCCTTATCTCCCAGCCGGGTGATGTCGACTCCGTCGATCCAGATCTTACCTCTATCGGGGGTGATGAGTCCGATAATATGTTTCAATAGCACACTCTTGCCCGTACCGCTGCGGCCCAAGATGACCGTGGTCCGTCCTTTGGGGATCTGAATGTCTACGCCCTTGAGGACCTTCAGCGCGCCAAAGGATTTATGCAACCCCCTGATCTCGATCATTTAAAACATCGCCGCCGTCAAGAGATAGTTCGCCATCAAGATGGTTATCGTCGCCAGGACCACGCTTTGGGTGGTGGCCTTACCCACTCCCTCCGCACCGCCAGTCGCGCTATATCCCTTGTAACACCCTATGACGGAGAGGATGAGGCCGAAGACCGCTGCCTTGATGAGACCGTGATATATATCACCCAGCCCGACGTACTTCTCTATATTGGCCACAAAGGCGCCGGCGTTTATTCCCAGTAAGATTACCCCCACGACGTATCCCCCCACAATCCCGACAAAATCGGCGATGATGGTCAAGATGGGGACCACTAAGATGCTGGCCAACACCCGGGGCACGATGAGGTGCTTGATGGGATTCACCGCCATGGCAAAGAGGGCGTCGATCTGCTCCGTGACCCTCATGGTGCCGATCTCTGCCGCCATGGCCGACCCCGCCCTCCCCGTCACCATGAAACTGGTGAGGACCGGCCCCAACTCCCTGGTCATGCTCAGGGCGACCGCGACGCCGACCATGGTCTCGGCACCGAATTGCCTGGTCGCGTGGAAGCTCTGGAGGGCTAAGACCATGCCGGAAAAGACCCCGGTCAGGACCACCACCACCAGGGATTTCACCCCTACCCGTTCCATCTGTTGGAAGAGGAGGTCCAAGCGAAAAGGGGGATAGATGGACCAACGGATGACATCAAGGAGGAGGAGGAGGATACTCCCCATCTCCTTGACGTATCCCGCAACCGCCTCCCCCACGAGATTGATGGCCTTCCACGTCTTCATTATAACTTATCCTTTATAAATGCGGCGGACCCGCTTTCCCACCGCGCAGAGTATCTCATAAGAAATGGTCCCCATCCACTCCCCCATCTCCTCGGGGGTTATCTCCTGCCCCAATTGACTCCCCATCAACACCACTTCCTCCCCCACCGCAACGCCGGGAATGTCCGTTACGTCCATCATGGTCCAGTCCATACAAACCCTCCCCACCACCGGTGCCCTTTTTCCTTTTATTAAGACCTCACCCCGATTAGAGAACAAGCGATGGTACCCATCGGCATAACCGACAGGTATGGCGGCTATGATACTGGGACGCTGGGTGACGAAGGTTCGCCCGTAGCTGATGGGATACCCTTCTGGGACCTTCTTTAGGTCCGCAATGCGGCTCTTCCAAGACATTACCTGCCGCAGGGAGATGTTTGCTTTCAGGGAGGGGGAGGGGTAGGAGCCATAGAGCATAATCCCAGGACGCACCACGGTGAAGTGCGCAGAGGGTAGATTCACCAGGCCGGCGCTGTTGGCGATATGACAGAAGGGAGGATTTATGTTCAATCGCTTCATTTCCTCTATCGTCCGAGAGAACCTCTCCAGCTGTTCGGCGGCAAAGGAGGAATTCCCCTCATCTGCCGTTGAGAAGTGGGAGGCGATCCCCTCTATCTCTAAGTTCTCCAATTTCCGCACGCGGTTCATGAAGGCGACTGCCTCCTCGGCGAGGACCCCTATCCTCCCCATGCCGGTATCCACCTTGATATGGACGGGGACCTTTGTGCCTTGTTTGCCGGCTGCGGCGGAGAGGGCCTCCGCGATCTCCAGGCGATAGAGCATGGGGATAAGGTGATATGCGAGGACCGCTTCCACCTCCTCCTGATAGACGCCGCTCAGGACGAGGATCGGCTTGTGAACACCCCCCTCTCTCAGCTCGGCCCCTTCCTTTACCGTGGCCACCCCTAAGAAGTCGGTCCCCAACTCCTCCAACCGTTTAGATACGAGGACCGCTCCATGACCGTATGCATCGGCCTTCACCACCGCCAAAAACTTGACCGCGGGAGGGACAAGCTGACGCAGTTGATGATAGTTATAGTCCAGCGCCTCTAAATCTACCTCTGCTTCGGTCGTATGGTAACAAAAAGACATACGGGATACAGATGCCTCCTCCAGATTGTCCATAATCTTCAATAATTAGCACCTCCCCGTGGAATTTGTCAACCACTCCTTAGGCGGAACATCCTTGAGCTTATTCGCATACCGTGGTATCTTCCCAAAAAGATGAAAGATGTCATTGGGATCGGTGCCCTGAACTTGGACCTCATGTACGAGGTCGACGACTTGGCTGTCCTGCGGGAAGAGGGGTGGCCCCTGCATGCGGGGAGGGAGACCTCCCTTCCCCCTGAGGAGTTCCGGAGCCTCTTGGGGGTGTTGGACCAAAAGGGGACCTTGCGGTTTCGCAGCGGCGGCGGGTCGGCGGCCAATGCCATTGTGGCCCTGGCGAGGATGGGGTTTGAGACGGGATTTGTGGGGAGGGTGGGGACCGATGAGGAAGGCGCCTTTATCCTCAAGGAGATGAAAGGGGTGGACCTTGCACAGGTCAAGGCAGAAGGTAGTAGCGGTATCTGCCTGGCCGTGTTGGATCGCCGAAGGGATCGGGCCCTCTTGGTCCAGCCCTATGCCAATGACGACCTGTGTTTTGAAGATTTGGATCTTCCCTCTCTCTCCCAGAGTCGATACCTCCACCTGAGCGCCTTTGTGGGAGACGGCCCGTTCGATGCCCAGCGCAGGCTCATGGAGGTCCTCCCTATCGAAATAAAGGTCAGCCTCGATCCTGGGGATCTCTATGCCCAACGGGGAATGAAGGCGATCCTTCCCCTTTTCAAACGATCATACCTTATTTTCGCGACGGCCTCCGAGATCAGTGCCTTGACCGGCAAAAAGGATTACAAGGCCGGATGCAGGGAGATCGCCTCCCTGGGGCCAGAGATAGTGGTCTGCAAGCGGGGAGAGGAAGGGGCATATTGCTTCTCTCAGGAGGGGGAGGTGGATTTCCGCCCCAACGGAGGGGCAGCGGTGGTCGACAACACCGGGGCTGGGGACGTCTTCGATGCCGGTTTTCTGGCCGGCGTGCTTTTGGGAAGGCCGGTGGATGTCTGTTTGTCCTTTGCCCATCACGTGGCGGTCAAGAGCCTCGCCGGCTATGGAAGGGGGCACTATCCAGGTGCCGATGATCTCAAGGGGATTAAAAGGGGTTAATGATGTCGTTTCAATTCGGGTGGTTCTCCACAGGGAGGGA
>CAZMFG010000007.1:21977-24808 GCA_964565525.1 uncultured Thermodesulfobacteriota bacterium | reverse complement strand
GATGAGGATCTTTGTCACCGACTGCGAAGGCCCGATCTCCAAGAACGACAACGCCATGGAGCTGGCCGCCCATTTTGTCCCCCAGGGGGAGGGGGTCTTCGCCCTGCTGAGCAGGTACGACGACTACCTGGCATATGTGGAGAAGCGACCCGGGTACAAGGCCGGCGACACCCTGCGTCTGATCCTCCCCTTTCTCAAGGCCTTCGGCGCGACGGACAAAAAGATCGAGGAGTACTCCCGTGCGCACATCCTCCTGGTGCCCGGCGCCGAGGAGACCCTCAGATTCATCAGGGGGAAGATGCCCGCCTTTATCATTAGCACCAGTTACGAGCCCTATATCAAGGCCCTCTGTGAGGTCATCGATTTTCCCTTCAAGAACGCATACTGCACCGAGCTTGAGCTCGATCAGTATCCCCTGCCTCAAAACGAAGAGGAATACCTGCGTGAGGTGGCAGGGGAGATCGCCCGGATGCCGATGATCGAATGGGGGGAAGGGGCCTCGGGGCTTGTGGATCTCTCCTCACAGGGGAGGGAGGTGGTCCAGCGGCTCAACCAGGTATTCTGGGAGCAGTTGGCAGGGATGCAGATCGGGAGGGTCTTGGAGGAGGTAGATCCCATCGGGGGTAAGGGGAAGGCGCAGGCCCTGCGGGCGATCTTACAGCGCAGCGGCGCGGATATTGCCGAGGCCATGTACGTGGGGGACAGCATTACCGATCTGCAGGCCCTGGAGATGGTCAAAAAAGGAGGGGGCCTGGCGGTCTCCTTCAACGGCAACGCCTATGCCATCCAAGGGGCGCAGGTGGCCTGTGTGGGGAAGGATACGGGGATTATCTCCATCGCGGCCCAGCTCTTCGCCTCAGAGGGAGCAGAGGGGGTGATCGCCCTGTTGCCCCAGTGGGGTGAAGAACGACTGCAATCCGCCGGCGTAGAGGCGGGGCTGCTGACGCACCTGTCCAGTGCCGAGATCGGAGAGATCACCCCTGATAATCAGGCCCTTTGGACAAAGCGGAGCCAGCAGTTCCGCAAGGAGGTGCGGGGGATCCGCATCGGGTCCCTCGGATAGAGGAGACTCATGAAAAAAGAATCTTTGTTTAACCTGTTGTTCTTGGCTGTGGTCATCATGGCCTTTTATCTCTTATATCGTATCTTTTCTCCCTATTTATCGATTCTCGCCTGGGCCGCAATCTTGGTCATCATCTTTTACCCCCTCTTTACGGTCGTCAACAGACTTTATCGTAATCGGCGGGAATGGGCCGCCATAACGATGACCGTCATCGTCATCATCGCCATAGTCATTCCCTCAGGTTTTCTGCTCAACCTCATCGCCAGGGAGCTGATTGATGTATATCAGTACAGCGAGCAGTTCATTAAAGAGGGAAAACACCTCACACTTTTTGAGGGTCTCAAGAAAGTAGGTCTGTTTCAAAGGATCGGGGAGGTACTCGATCGTAATTTCGACCTTTCGCAGATAAACCTCAAGACGCTCCTGGTGGATAACCTGAGGAAGCTGAGTGTTTATATGGCTGGCCAGGGCTCTAAATTCATCAGGGGACTCTCCAGCGGCATCTTTCATTTTTTTTTGATGTCCGTTGCCCTCTTCTTTTTCTTCAGAGACGGCGAGGCGTTGCTCTCGAAGATAAAGACCCTCATCCCTCTTTCCGCCAAGGAGCGGGACAATATCCTCACGAAGATGGTCGAGATGATCCACGCCACCATCTACGGCGGGATCGTGGTGGCCCTGGTCCAGGGGGGGTTAGGGGGGTTGGGTTTTTGGATTGTCGGGCTCTCGTCGCCTGTCTTTTGGGGTGCGGTGATGGCCTTCCTCTCCTTTATCCCCATCGTAGGTGCCTTCCTCGTATGGGTCCCTGCCGCAGCAATCCTCTTTATTCAAGGGGCCTATCTAAAGGCCGTGATCCTCTTCGTCTGGGGCGCAGTGGTCGTGAGCCTGTCGGACAACTTCCTCCGACCCATCCTTATCAGCGGGAGAACGCAGGTACACACCCTGTTGCTCTTTTTCGGCATCTTGGGGGGGCTGAAGGTCTTCGGCTTCTTGGGGTTTATTGCGGGACCCCTCGTTATCACCATCTGTTTGGCCATTATAGAGATCTACACCGCCGCCCCCGCACGGGGGGACACCCGTTGATCGAGACCTCACCGAAGAACACCGTGGGTCAAACGCTGTAGAATCGCTGAGCGGGGAGCTCCAGGCAGGTAAGGGTCCCCCCGTAGACGGCGCCGGTGTCAATGCCGATCTTATTGGGTGCTACAAAAACCCGCTGTAGGGGGGTGTGTCCGAAGACCACTATCTTGCCGAAGTCGTGGGGGGAGAGGATGAACTCATCCCTAATCCAGATGAGATCGTGGGAGTCCTGTTCCTCCAAGGGGATGCCTCCCCTCAACCCGGCGTGGACGAAGATATAGTGTTCCGTCTCATAATACAAAAGGAGTGAGGTGAAGAAGTCGAGGTGCTCCTGCGGGAGCGTGAATGCGCCCTCCTGGGAGTAACTCCTGATGGTGGCACCGCCGCCGTTGTAGAGGTAGAGTTCATAGTTTTCGCCGTTGAGGACCCAGTCGAGGAACATTGCCTCGTGATTCCCCTTGAGACAGACCACATGGGGGAGATCCTTGCGTAACCGGAGTATACGATCCACCACCCCTTTTGAATCAGGGCCGCGGTCGATGTAGTCCCCCAGAAAGATCACCGTATCCCTTTGTGGGTCCAGGGCGGGCTTGATCTTTTCTATTAACTGCTCGAGGTGTGCACGATTGCCGTGGATGTCACCAATGGCGAAGAATTTTTCTCCTTCCCCTTCACCCACCACTCCGCGGCC
>CAZMFG010000007.1:2446-21877 GCA_964565525.1 uncultured Thermodesulfobacteriota bacterium | reverse complement strand
TCCGCGGCCTCTTGTTATTTTCCCTTTATCCACCAGTCCGCATCTCCCTCCGTGAACCACCATGCGGACAGGTCGGTCTGCAGGATGGCGTCAGCCAGTTTTTTGGCCACGGGCGTCTGTAACCGTTTGGCATTATTGCGGAGCCACTCATCGGCGTAGCGGCTGCCCAAGTCCTTGTGCTCTTTGAGTTGCAGCAGCAAGGCCAGTTGGTCGGCATCGTGGGCGAGGAGGGCCTCCTGCGTCTCGCAGGCGTTGAACTCCGCGATGAGGCCCGTGACCTCTTCGGCAAAGGGGAGCCCTGCGGCCAGATCCCCGGCTGCCCGTTCCTCATCTACCTGGACGTACTTTTTGTAGACATAATTCTGATCGCCGGTCCTCGCCTCGGGGAGGTCGTGGAAGAGGCACATCTTGACCACGCGGAAGGCGTCTACCTTGTCATCTAATTGGGCCAGGCAATATCCGATGAAGGCGGTGCTGAAGAGGTGTTCGGCAACGGATTCCTCGCCGGTGCCCAGAAAACGGTAGCCGGTTCGGGGTGTCCTCTTCAGCATTCCCACCTCAAAGAGAAGATCAGCGATCCGCTTCATCCTACCTCCTTAAAAAACCTCACGGCGTTTTTCCCTTTTAAGATATACCTCCGCTGGATTTTGTCAACCGCGCCTTGTTGTGGGCGCACGGAGGTTGCCGCTGGTGTTACAGCGGTAAAAGAAGAACAATTCCAAAAAGGTTTACCATGCCCTCATTTGTCTTTTCCCCGTGGTTGTGGTATAAGGGCCTACCTTGCAGACTAGGGAGAATGAGTCGTGGGTGAGCGTGTTCTCGTAACGGGAGCAACCGGATTTATCGGGAGCCATCTCGTGGATGAGCTCCTCTGGAAAGGGTATGAGGTAACAGCCTTCATACGCGAGAGCAGTGATCTGCGCTGGCTCAGGGGCAAACGATTAGACTATCTCTATGGCGACCTCTTGGTGAAAGGGAAACTCCCCTCTCTCAAGGGGTTCGCCCATATCTTTCATCTGGGGGGTGCCACCAAGGCCGTGCGCCGAAGGGATTTTTACCGGACCAACCAGGAGGGAACAGAGCGGCTCATCGCTGCAGCCCGGCGGGTCCGGGGTCTCAAGCGATTTGTCTACCTCTCAAGCCAGGCCGCTGCGGGTCCCTCCCCCTTTGAGAGGATGCAAACGGAGGCGGATCCACCCTGCCCTGTCTCTCCTTACGGGAAAAGCAAGTTGCAGGGGGAGGAAGCGGTCCTCCGGTGCCGGGACAAGTTTCACGTGACGGTCCTGCGCCCCTGCGCCGTCTACGGCCCCCGGGATGCCTATATGTTTGAAATCTTCAAGCGCATCTCCAAGGGTCACATGCCTTTGCTGGGTAAGGAACCGATATTTTTGAGCTTCTGTTATGTAGAGGACCTTGTTCAGGCCCTCCTCTTATCCATCCGGGGGAGACATCCCTCAGGGGAGGTCTTCTTCATAGCGGATGGGGGAAAATATTCTTTGGATTCCTTTGCGGATGTGGTATCGTCTGCGCTGAAGGTCAAGCTGCGTACTATCCACATACCCGTGTGGGCGGCGTGGTTCTATGCCTCAGCGGCAGATGGGTGGGGATTTGCGAGGAGGAGGCCGGCTTCGTTCAGCCGGAACAAATGCGCCGAGGCGAGTCAGCGGAACTGGGTCTGCGATATAGGCAAGGCGAAGAAAAAACTCGGATTCCGTCCCCGCTTTCGTCTGGAGGCGGGGGTGAAGGTCACCCTCCAATGGTATCAAGAGAAGGGGTGGCTGTGAAGGGGCACGGTTAATGGATATTTTTGCCAAGTGTTATGAGTTCACCGAGGCGGATGAGGCCAAGGCCGCCGGTTACTACTTTTTGTTTCGCAAAATAGAGTCAGCGCAGGACACCGAGGTGATCGTCGGTGGCCGGAAGCTCATCATGGCGGGTTCCAACAACTATTTGGGCCTCACCAACCATCCCAAGGTGAAAGAGGCGGCCATCAAGGCGGTGGAGAAGTACGGCAGCGGTTGCGCAGGTTCCCGGTTCCTCAACGGCAACTTGGACATCCACGATGCGTTGGAGGAGAAGCTGGCGGCCTTTTTCCGTCAAGAGGCCGCCGTGATCTTTGCCACCGGATACCAGACCAATCTCGGGACCATCTCCTCCTTGATGGGGAGGAATGACGTGATCATCTTGGATAAATTCGATCACGCCAGCATCATCGATGGCTGCCGCCTCTCTTTCGGGAAGGTGCGGAAGTTCCGGCATAACGACATGCAGGACCTGGAACGGGTGCTGAGCAGCGCCTCCGACACGGCGGGCAAGCTCATCATCGTGGACGGGATCTTCAGCATGGAGGGGGATATCACGTCCCTGCCCGATGTCATTGCCCTGGCGAAGAAGTATGGGGCGCGGGTCATGGTGGATGACGCCCACGCCATCGGGGTATTGGGCGAAGAGGGGAGGGGGACCGCGGAACACTTTCACCTGGAGGATGAGGTGGACATGATTATGGGGACCTATAGTAAGACCTTGGCCGCTATCGGCGGTTTCATCTGCGCATCGAGGGAAGTGACGAACTATGTGAGGCACTTCGCCCGATCGCTCATCTTCAGCGCCAGCCTTGCCCCCGCCTTGGTGGCAGCGGTGAGCGCCGCCCTCGATGTCATCCAGGAGGAGCCCGAGTTGCGGGAGCGGCTCTGGCATAACACCCGCAAGATGCTCAAGGGCTTCAAGGAGCTCGGCTTCAACACGGGTACCAGTGAGACGCCCATCATCCCCATTATCATCGGCGATCAGATGAAGACCTTTGAGATGTGCGGGCTGCTGCAGGAGTACGGGGTATTTGTGAACCCCACCATTTCTCCTGCTGTCCCGCCAGGGAGGGAGCTGCTGCGCACCAGCTATATGGCCACCCACACCGATGAGCAGCTGGATAGAATGTTGGATGCCTTTGAACGGGCAGGCCGCAAACTGGAGGTGATATGAGATGGCTGGACAGAAGATCACCATTTAAGAGGTCACAACCAAGAAGGAACTAAAGACCTTCCTCCGGTTCCCGTGGGAGATATAGCGGGGAGATCCCCACTGGGTCCCCCCCCTGCTCAAGGAATATGCATTTAACTTTTCCCCCAAGAACCCCTTTGTGCACCATGCCGAGATCGTCCCCAAGGATTTGATTCCTCTATCTGGAGATCTTTCGGCGGGGATATGCCCGAGGGGTTCGGTGGGGGGAGATGTTGTGGATCCTGGAAGACAATCACCTCATGCAAAAGGCGCTCGAGGCCATGGGGGCGAAGAAATATAAGACCTACCGGATCTATCAAGGACGCCTGTAACCTACCATGTCCGGTTCCAGGGGTTTAAGCAAACCCCGGAAACCCCGGCTGAGACCGCCAGCACCTTATCTATTACATCGAAAATCCTTGACGACGGTGATCTTCTCGCTTACTGCGGCGAAGGGGCGTTAGACGATTTCTATAATCCTGGGGGTGAACTACCGAGGCATTTTGCCCTTTTATCATAGTGGGAAGTATGCTAATTTTTAAGGGTGTCCAGAGGGATTGTGAAAAGCGATGTTTGTTACTGACGGAGAGGAAACGGCAAAGCAAAGATGAAGAAAAAGGACGAGGAGAGACGAGATGTATGAGCTTTTTCTCAAGGGTGGCATTTTGATGTATCCTATTGCCTTGTGCTCCATCATCGCCGTAGGGATATTTCTGGAGCGGATGTGGATCCTGCGCAGGAGGCGGGTTCTGCCACGGGATTTTTTGATTGAAGTGGAGGACTTGGTGTTGAGGAGAAAACGCCCCGAGGCCATTAGCCTCTGCAAACGGGATAACTCCTCTATCGCCCATGTGATCAGGGTGGGAATAGAAAATTACGGCAAAAAGCGGGATGTCATTAAGGAGAAGATCGAAGAAGTGGGCAGGAGGGAGGCGGCATCCCTGGAGCGGTATATCAACGTCATTGGAACCATAGCCGGCATTTCCCCCCTCTTGGGGCTGCTGGGGACCGTCTCCGGTATGATCAAGTCCTTTAACATCATCTCCATTCAGGGGGTGGCCGATCCTGCCTCGCTGGCAGGGGGGATATCCGAGGCCCTCATCACCACCGCTGCCGGTCTGGTGGTTGCCATCCCTTCCTTTGTGATATATCGATATCTCGCAAACAAGGCCGATTCGCTGATCCTGGAGATGGAAGAGAACTCCATCAGGATGGTGGACCTCGTCAAGCGAGAGGATTAAGGTGATGCAGTTTCGACGTGCGCGCAAGGATGATGCCCACATTGATATCACCCCCCTCGTGGACATGGTCTTTCTCCTGTTGATCTTCTTCATGCTCTCCACTACCTTTATTGTGACCCCGGGGATCAAGGTTAACCTCCCGCGCTCTTCTGCGGAGAAGGTCACGCAAGAGAAACAGGAGGTGCAGGTGGTCATCACCGAGGATAATAGGATCTTGATAGAAGGGGTGCTCGTTGATGCGAGGGAATTGAAACAGCGCTTCGTGGGGGTCGGCCGGAAAGCCCCCCAGACCCTGGTGGTCATCAAGGCCGATGCCAAGGCCCTCCACGGGACGGTCGTGGAGGTAATGGATATCGCCAAGGAATCAGGACTGAACCGACTGGCCATCGCCACCCAACCGAAGGAGCGAGAGGGTGGAAGCAGATAAACTCTGGCGCATCGTGAAGGGCGTTGCCTTCTTTATCTTCCTCGCCTTGTTCCTCCACCTCATGGTGGTAGTGGTTGCACCCGACCTTTCCAACCCCATGAGGAAGGCCGCTATCCCCGCGATTTTGCTCGGGACCGAGCACCTGTATCGTGAGGGCGGACAACGAGGTACAGAGGGCATTGACGTCCTGGAAAACCCCCTGGTGCAAACGATCAGGGAAGAGGTGGTGCTTAAATTGTCGGAGATGGCCCTGAGTGAGGAGCGCAAACCTCAGCCCCCCCTTCCCCGGGTGAGCCTTTTTCCCGTTGAAAAGCTCGAAGAACACAAAAAGATGATGATCTTACAGCGCTCTCGCTTCTATCATGAACTGGAACGGATAGTTCATGGGAAGGAGCAGCGGGAGACCTTATTTGCTGTTCCCCGGCCTAAGACGAGCGACGTCACAGGGGGGGATGTCCCGTTGCCTGAGGATTCGGAGGCCCAGCGGATCATCTCCAGCCTCAGGGAGGGGACTCACCAAGAGAGTGAAGCAGGGGAGTCCACCGAGACCGTCGCTTTGGATATCAGGGGACCTGCAGCCAGTCGCAGGGTCCGCTCCATACCCCCTCCCCTTCAGTCCACGTACTCGGTGGATGCTGATGCCACGCTCAAATTTTGGATACTCCCTGACGGCACGGTGGGAGAGGTCATCCCCCTTGTTCAGGGCGACAGGCAGACAATCGCGGTGGCGATCGATCAGCTTAAGAAATATCGATTCGAAACTCTGCCCGCCGATGTCTCCCAGGTGGAGGTGTGGGGGGTGATCCCTGCGCAATCGGTACTGAGATGACCCGCGCCTCTGAGATAAAGCGGAAGGGGTTTTGTATCCTTCTTATCGGGCTCATCCTCCTGGTATGGTATTTTATCCTCTTCGGGGAGAAGGGGGTGGTCAAGATTATCCAGTTGCGGCGGGAACGCGATCGGATCATCGCCGATGTGAGCCGTATCCAAGAGGAAAACACGAGGCTTCAAGAGGAGATCAGGCGACTGCGTGAGGATTCTCGGTATCTGGAATCGGTGGCCAGGAGGGATCTGGGGTTGATCAAGGGAAACGAAATCCTCTTCATTTTTGAAGATGAAGACATCGCACCTAAGAAGGAAAAGAAATAACGCTCATTGACGGCGAGAGAAGGTTTGAGGAGCAATGAAGTATGAAGGGGTCATAATTCGCCCGCCGAGCGAGGCGAACAGCCTGATCGTCCAGATCACCGTGGGATGCTCTCACAACAGGTGCACCTTTTGTCCCACCTATAAGGCGAAGAGATTTCGGATCAAGACCTTCGAGGAGATCAAGGAGGATATCGACGAGGCGGCCCAATCTGGCTGGGCCATCGAGCGGGTCTTTTTGGCCGACGGTGACGCCCTCATCTGCCCCCAACCTCGGTTGATGGAGATCATGGATTACCTCAACGAGCGACTTCCCCGCTTGAGGAGGGTGGGGATCTATGCTAATGCCAAGGGGGTCTTGAAGAAGACGGCGGATGAGCTCCGGGAGCTGAAGGAGGCAAAGCTCGGAATCATCTACTTGGGGGTTGAATCAGGGGATGAGGCGGTCCTCGAGAGGGTGAGAAAAGGTGCCACCTATGAACGGTTGCTCCAAGCGGGCAGGATGGCCAAGGAGGCGGGAATCAAGCTGTCGGTGACCGTCCTGTTAGGGATTGGAGGGCGGGAACGCAGCAGGGAGCACGCCCTTGCCACCGGCCGAATCCTTACGGAGCTGGATCCCGATTACGTCGGGGCCCTCTCGGTGATGATCGTCCCCGGGACCCCCCTCTACGAGGAACAAGTGCAGGGGCGGTTTGTACCCCTGACGCCCTTCGAATTGATTGAAGAACTGAGGATCATGCTTGCCAATACCGATATGCATGGACTCTTCTTTTCCAACCATGCCTCTAATTATCTCCCTCTTAAGGTGAGGATGCCCAAGGACAAGGAGACAGCCCTCCAGCTCATCGATGAGATCGTGGCCAAGAGGGACCCCGCCTTGTTGCGGCCCGACTACCTCCGGGCCTTGTAGTGAGGGGAGATGCCGTGAGTCCGCGAGGGGTGAGGGGCGACGATTGCGTAGAGCTTGATCTGCGGGTCCGCTATGCGGAGACCGACCGCATGGGGGTGGTCTACCACGCCAATTATCTCGTGTGGTTCGAGATGGGGCGTTCTGAATATTGCCGCCAACGGGGGTTCAATTATCTCGAGTTGGAAGAACTGGGTTACCGCATCGTGGTGGCCGAGGCCACGTGTACGTATCGTAAGCCTGCCCACTATGATGAAGTCATTACGGTGAGGACCTCCCTGCATACCCTGAGGCGCCGTTCGCTCTACTTTAGCTATCAGGTGGTGCGCAAAGGGTCCAGTGAGACCCTGGTAGAGGGTGCAACCAAACACCTCTGTGTCGATGCCGCGGGGAGGATCAAGATCATCCCTGAGCCCTACTTTACCTTTCTCGCCCGAGGGCTTCAACCGCACGATTCCCATGCGTAAGGCCATCTTCCTCCTCACACTCCTTGTGATCGTGGCGTGTGGTTCGCGGGGGACCCTCGTCGGCACGGGAATACGGGTGGGGCTCGATGGGAGCATCGCCTCCTTGGATCCCCGCTTTGCGGTAGAGGCCCGGGCCGCCCGGATTGATCCCCTCATCTACAGCTCCCTCCTCCAGCTGGATGCGAAGGGGCGGTTGGTTCCGGACCTGGCCCGTTCGTGGTCGCAACCAGATGCACGGACCTATCTCTTCCGACTGCACAGGGGTGTACGTTTCAACGATGGGAGGGAGCTTACGGCCGAGGATGTACGAGGCACCTTCGCCTTTATCATGAATCCACGCAATGGATCCCCCAAACGGGGGGCCTACGAGCCGGTGAGGCGTATTGAGGTCATCGATCGATACACCGTGAAGTTCATCTTGCGGGATGTGTATACCTCCTTCCCCTATGCCCTCACGGTGGGGATCGTCCCTCGCGGGAGCCCGGTGGGACTCAAGGACCCCCCTGTGGGATCGGGTCCTTTCCGACTCCAGCGCTGGAGACCAGGTGAGGAGCTCGTGCTGCTCGCCAATCCCCACTACTTCGGGCGGAGGCCGATGCTCGATTGGATCCAGTTTCGGATTCTGGCAAACACCACCACGCGGCTCCTGGAGATGAAAAAAGGCGAGGTGGATCTGCTGCAGAACTGCGTGCCTGCCTACGCGGTGAAGTTCATGGAGAGGATTCCGGGCGTGCGGGTCGTCCATGAACCTGGGATTACCTATCAGTACCTGGGCTATAATCTGACCGATCCCATCCTGAGGCACAGGGCGGTACGCCAGGCCATTTCCCACGCCATCGACCGGGAGGCCATCATTGCCCATACCCTTAAGGGCCTGGCGGTAAAGGCCGACGGGGTGGTCCTTGCCCCCCTCCACTGGGCCTATGAGGGGAAAATCCATAGGTATGACTATGACCCCCAGAAGGCCAAAGGGCTGTTGGATGCCGCCGGGTTTCCCGATCCTGACGGGGAGGGTCCCCGGATGCGCTTTTTCCTCTCCTACAAGACCTCCACCGATATGGAGGCCATGGAGATCGCCCAGATCATCAAGGGATATCTGAAGGAGGTGGGGATCGGTTTGGAGGTACGCAGCTTTGAGTGGGGGACCTTTTTTGAAGACATCATGAAGGGGAACTTTCAGGTCTACTCCCTGCGCTGGATTGGGGTGGTGGACCCGGATATCTTTTATTATCTTTTTCACTCCAGCAGCTTTCCCCCCAACGGCGCCAATCGGGGGCGGTACCGAAACCCCGAGCTTGACAGGTTGTTGGAGCTGTCGCGGCGCACCGTCGACCAGGTGCAGCGCAAACGGCTGTACAGCCGCATCCAGCGAATGGTGGCGGAGGATGCGGTCTATACGAGCCTCTGGTATCGGGACAACCTGGTGGTTATGAAGGAGGAGTTTCGCGGGTTTCAGATCTATGCGGGGGGGGAGTATAAATCTTTGCAAGAGGTCTATCGGGAGGGACATGACATCGTATCGTCTCAGCATCCTTAAGGTCATACTGCTCCTGTGCCTCACCACGAGCGGCTGCTTCGTGCACACGGTGCAGGAGGGGAGGGGGATATGGGTGGTGAGGTATCAGCTGAGCTCCCCGCACGCCTTGGATCAGATCGTGGAGGACGCTCGGCGAGGGAAGTTCAATCTCCTCTTTGTGCAGGTCCACGGCCGGGGGGACGCCTACTATCGTTCCCAAATCGTGCCGCGCTCCGAGGCCCTGGCTGAGACGCCCCCTGACTACGATCCTTTAGACTACGTCCTGCAGCAGGGGCATGCTGAAGGATTGCAGATCCATGCCTGGCTGAACGTCTTTTATGTGTGGCCCTACCCTCCCCCCTATCCCCTTGCTCCGGAGCATGTGGTGAACAGCCATCCCGAGTGGCTGGTGGTGGATGAGGTGGGGCGAAGCCTCATACAGTATAATCAAAATGAACGCGCCCGCGAGTCCAGTGAGGGGCTCTACCTCGATCCCGCCAACCCCCTGGTTCGCGCTTACTTTCTGCAGGTTTGCAGGGAGGTGGTGGAGGGATACGACGTGGATGGGATACACCTCGACTTCGTCCGCTATCCGGGGTCCCGCTGGGGATTCAATCAAGGGGCCCTGGAGGCATTCATCAAGCGCTGGGGGGTGGACCCCCGGTTGCTCTCTGTCTGGGTAGAAAACCCCATGCCCGAGCGGTTCATAGCCGGGGAACTCCCCCTCCACCTCCTCTGGCAGTACTATTACTACTCCCTCTGGGCGGAGACCAAGAGCCGTTATGTCACCGATCTCGTGCGGGATGTCCATGAAGCGGTGAAGTCCATACGGCCCGGGGTCACCCTCTCAGCAGCGGTCTTTCCCGACCCCCACACGGCCTATTATTTCAAAGGACAAGATTGGCCCACCTGGATTGACCAGGGGTATTTGGACCTCATCGTCCCCATGGCCTATCACGGGGATCGCCACCGGGTGATGGCCCAGATGACAGAGGCCAAGCGGAGGGCGGGGGATCGCGTGGTATTCGCCGGACTGGGGGCATGGATCAAGGACCCGGCACAGATCAGGAAGGAGGTAGAGGGACTCAAGGGGATAGGGGTGGATGGATTCTCTTATTTCTCGTATCAGGGGATGAGGGATCAAGACGAACGGTATATCAAGCGGATCAAGCATTTCCTGCACCGCTGGCGTGCCTCCCTTCCCGAGATAAACGCGGGGCAACCCGGAGAGGGCAATCCCTCTCCCCCCGACCTTGAGGTCGAGGGGGGTGAGCTCCTCTGGCGCTCGTTAAAAAAACAGTTCTTCTCCCTCCAAGACTATCAGGCCCTCCTGGATCGTTTGGGCATGGATGAGGATGTCCTCCAAGAGCGGTTGCGTGAAGAAGCGGCGGCCTTTGAGCGCATGACCAAAGAGCTCTATGCTCGCGCCGTCCCCCCCCCTGATCACACGGTGCTGTTGCCCCGGAGCGTTGAAGCCCGGTCGATCTTCCGCTATGTCCATCCTCACGATGGCCCTCAAACCCGCCAGGAGGCCTACCTGGCAATCCAGGAAGCACACCAGCGCCTGGAGCAGGGAGAGGACTTCGGCCAGGTGGCGGCGGAGTGTTCTCAGCGCTCAGGGGCCCCGGAGAGGTTCTACCTTCAGGACGGGTGGGACCTGGGCGAGATCATATCCTCCCTGCGGGAGGGGGAGATCACACCGGTGATCGAGGTGCCCAACGGGTATGTGATCTATCAGGTCATAAGGTTTCACCCCCCGGAACAGAGGACCTACGGTGAACTCCCCTGGTGGCTCAAGCGGGTGGCCTTCCAGGAGCGGTTCGCTCGCATGGTGGAGAGGGGGAAGTGAGGGGTTTTTTCTTGCGCAGGGTGGCCCTCGTCATCCCTACCATCGTGGGGGCCGTTACCCTCGTCTTTTTCTTTCTCCACTTGATACCGGGAGACCCGGTGGAGGTGATGCTGGGTGAGACCGCCCAGCAGGCGGATAAGGAGAGGCTGCGGGAAGAGTTGGGGCTGAACCTCCCCCTGTACGTGCAATACGGCAGGTTCATCGTGGGGGTCGCGCAGGGGGATCTGGGGGAGTCCTATTTCTATCGCCGACCGGTGGCGCAGGTGATCGCCGGCCGAGTTCCCGCCACCGTTGAACTGGCATTGGCCGCCTTTCTGGTGGCGGGGGTGATCGCCATTCCCTTGGGCATCGTCGCCGCCCTGCGGGAGGGCACGGTGGTGGATAACGCCTCGGTCCTCTTCTCGCTGGTGGGGGTCTCCATGCCCAATTTCTGGCTTGGTCCATTGCTCATCATCCTGTTTTCCATACAGCTGGGGTGGTTTCCGGTATCGGGGAGGGGGGGCGTGGGGAGTCTGGTGTTGCCGGCCGTCACCTTGGGGACAGCCCTGGCCGCCGTACTCTCCCGCATGACCCGCGCCAGCCTCCTGGAGCGGTTGGGGGAAGACTACCTCACCGTTGCCAGGGCCAAGGGTCTGCCCGAGTGGAAGGTGATCCTGAAACACGCCCTGCGCAATGCCCTCATCCCCATCATCACGGTGATGGGGTTACAGTTCGGCGCGCTCTTGTCGGGGGCCATTATCACCGAGAACGTCTTCTCATGGCCGGGGATCGGGACCCTCCTCATCAACGCCATCGCGGCACGGGACTATCCCCTGGTCCAAGGGTGCGTCCTCTTCATCACTCTCAGTTATGTATTCGTTAATCTCGTGACCGACCTCCTCTATGGATGGGTCGATCCCCGGATCCGGGTGAGGGGTTAAAGGGGTTAAAAAGGTATAGGGTGAGTGGATAGTGTGATATGAAGGGTAATTAACGGTGACCGCCCCACAAGAAGCGAAGCCATATATCTCCTTTGACCTTGACGGCACGCTGGTCGATGCGGCCTTCACCGACTTGGTGTGGCATGAAGGAATCCCCGAGCTCTACGCACAGAAAGCGGGGATGGACCCGCTTCAGGCCCGGGAACAGGTCCTGCAGGAGTATCGAAAGGTGGGGGATGGGACACTGGAGTGGTATGATATCGCATACTGGTTTAGATACTTGGAACTCCCCGGGGAATGGAAGGGCCTGCTGGAGCGATACGCCTCTCAGGTGCGGGTCTATCCGGAGGTCCACGAGGTATTGGGTCGGCTCCGGGAGCGGTATTCGCTCATCGTCCTGTCCAATGCCGCTCGGGAGTTCATCGAGGTGGAGATGAGGAGAGGGGGATTGGCGGGGTATTTTGAACACGTCTTTTCCGCCACCTCCGACTTCGGCCTGGTAAAGAAGAGCCCCGAGTTTTACCAGAGGATTTGTAATCTCCTGGGGGTGCGCCCCCAGCGATTAATCCACGTCGGCGACCATTGGGAGTTCGACTATCAGGTCCCGCGGGAGATGGGGATTGTCGCCTTTCATCTCAGCCGGGGGGGAGAACGGTCAGGTCCCGATGTCATCAGGGACCTCAGGCGACTGCCCGAGGTCCTGGATGGAGGAGGTCATGAAGATCGGAGTGGTGAGTGATAGCCACGGCCATGTGGAGAACCTCCGCCGGGCACTCAAGGTTATGAGGGAGGCAGGAGCGGATCTCATCGTCCATCTGGGTGACGACTATGACGACGTCACGGCCCTCTCTGACCAGGGAGGGGTCCCGATCACTCAAGTGCCCGGCGTCTTCAGCGCCTATTATCAAGATCCGCGCATACCCAATCGTCTCATCGAGGAGTGGGAGGGGGTGCGGGTGCTGCTGACGCACACCCCGGAGGCTCATAAGCATGACCTCCTCAACGACCTCAAGCCGGAGGAGGTCGTGGGAAGGGGGGAGGTGCGGATGGTGCTGTCGGGTCACTCCCATATACCGGAAGTGAAAGAAGAAGCAGGGATTATTTGGGTGAACCCCGGACACCTCAAGGCAGACGACAAAAAGGGTTATCCTCCCACCTATGCCCTACTGGAGATCGTTGGGATCGACATACGAGTGCGCATCCTGGACCTCTTCGCCGGTACCGAGCTCTTTGTATACCCCTCACGATAGCCTCCTCCTAATCCTCTCTTGCCAGAGAGGGCACCAGGTCCGTTATACGTATGACGTGGCGGGTCTTTGGCCTTGGTTGCCCGAAATCGATAACTGTGATACAAAGGCAGACAGTTCTTTCCACTGTAACGCAAGGCGCTACATAATTACGAAAGGAGAGGTCTTATGAGTGACCCTGGTGCGTTTCTCGAACCCGTTCTCGGCTCGGTGATACCGTGGCTCTATTATGAATCTACCTGGTGGACCGCTTTCGGGCTCTTCGGCAATGTGCTGTTTAGTCTCAGATTCGTTGTCCAGTGGGTCTATTCAGAGAAGCGCAAGGCGTTGGTCGTGCCAGGCATCTTTTGGCACCTCAGTTTCTGGGGAAGCGTGATAGCGTTGATCTATGCGTTCCACGTCGATAAACTGCCTGTTATCCTGGGATATTTTTTCCTGCCCCTCCTCTACGCCCGAAACCTCGTTCTTTTGACACGAGGGAAACGGCGCGGACATGGATCAACAACTGCTTGAAGGTCGTGCAAATAATCATAAAGGGCCATACGTTTATAGGTTACCGTCGTCGAGACCTCTCGTCATTCAGCGTAACACCGCTTTCCCATCTCCACCCCTCAGAGGGGCCTTGAGGTGCCGAGAGTTTGCGGCCAAAGTGCCAAAATAGGCCTGTAGGAATGACAAAAATTGTCTCCCAGCCCAACGGTTATCCCTTCCTATTATAAAAAACCAGCAATTTCCAGTAGTTAAGCAAATACCCACATGGCATATTTCTTGCCCTTTATTAAGTGCCGAGGGCAGTGCCTGCCTGATAAGGAGGTTAAGACACCCCATTATGGTGTGGTGAGGGTGAGGACTGTTTGCAAGGTGCCGATATAATGTCTCTTACGATATCCGTGCATACCATAAAGAAGACGATACTATTTTTTCTTGTATATTTGATAGTTTGCTTCCTTGTTTTTTTTATCATTGGTTTTATACGTTATAGGCCACCTGCGGTTGAGCCATTCTATGATTCGATAACGATACATATTGAGAAGGCCCCTGATGAGGCCCTCTCCGCTATTGAGGATGGGGAGAAAAAAGAAGAGGAGAAGGAGAGCAAGCAACTCTCGAACGTCACAGGGCGACTTCCGGTCTTAAAGGAGAGGGCGGGGAAGGTACGGGTGGCGAGGCGGTATGAGGGGCTGCTGACCCAGATGGATTCGATCCTCGAGGATATGGACCCTGTGCAGACGGCGGACGTAGCGCGCGATCTCACAGAGGGATTCATGAGAAGGGGTGAGAGCAACCCTGCCGTTTCAGGGATGTCGGTGGGTGCCCCTATCAAGGAGATGATGCGGGAGCGGATGGTGATGATCGAGGACGAGCTCGAATATGCATCCTCGCAGGTGGGGGTAACGGTGGACCTGCTGGCCGCCGTAGCGTGGGCCGAGAGCAAAATGCTTCCCTATGCGATTAACGTGCAAGGAAAGGCATACCATTTTACCTCGCGGGAACGGGCGCTGAAGATGCTCAGGGGACTTAAGACAGGTGACGTGGACATTGGTCTGTTTCAAGTGAACTACCGTCTCTGGGGTGAACCCCTGGGGTTGCAAAAAGAAGACCTGCTGAATTCGAGGGTGTGCGCCATCATGGGGGCATTGATACTCCAATACAACCTGCAAAGACACCGAGATCCTTGGGTGGCCATCGGGAGATACCATTCCGGTGATATGGATAGGATGAGAGCGTATCAGGCCGCGGTGTCCCAGGGGCTTATTATCATCAGGAGTATATTGACTGCTCCTCAGAAGGAAGGGTTCAAGCTCTCTGAGGTATTTGGGGAGGAGCACAGTGATCCGGCGCTGCATAATGAAGAGCGTTTGGATTCATAGTATAAGGAAAATTTTCCAGGAGGGGGATAGTGGGCATTCCACACGAAAAAAGAGATAACGGAGCATTACAATCTGCTGATTTTCCTGTTACGGAGTTTTTCCTTCATCTCTCCACGGGTGCCAAGTTCTTCTGGGATGAAGAGTTTGAAAAGGCCATCAGTGAGTGGGAGGAAGCCGCCAAGATGCGCCCAGATCCTGAGTCCGCCAAGCGGATACTGGGCAACGTTTCCTATCAAGGCAACCTCGATGAAGTCCCCTTGGTGGGCTTCTTTTACGTCCTTTCCTCCAATGAACAGACGGGGGTGGCCATTGTCCGCAGAGAACATTTTCATAAAGAGGTCTTTTTCAAAGAGGGATGGATCGTCTCCGCCCGTACCAACAACTCTGAGGAGAGGTTCGGTAATTTTTTGATCCAAAGAAAATTTGTATCTCAATCCGTTTTGGATAAAATGGCCGCACAGGCCAACAAGAAAGGGGTAAAGCTTGGTACATTCTTAGTGGATAACGGGTTCCTCTCGGCGAAAGAGCTTGGAGAGTTGTTGGATTTTCAGATCAAGGAGATCCTCTGCGACCTCTTGTCATGGAAAGAGGGTGAACTTTATTTCTTTGAGAGAGAGGTAGCGGATGCGGATGTGGTGGTGCGTTACACTCCTCTGGACATCGCCCTGTTCGCCGCCAGAAGGGCCCTTGATTTTTCCATCTTCAGAAAGATGGTTCCCCATAACAAGGTCATCTTTCATATCCCTCCGTATATCGCGGGAACCAAGAAGAAGATTATGGAGGAACTCAATGTCAACGAGAACTTCGTCTTTTCTTTGATCGATGGGAAACGGAACATCGATCAACTGATCAAATTCAGCGGGGATGATGAGATATTCACCCTCAATATCCTTCATCGGTTGCTCTTAATGGGCTTGATCGAGAAGTCGAAGGATATCGGCACGTATGAGGATACCGAGTTCGAAGAGGTCTCTCGGTTTCTGAAGACCCTTCTGGAGATTTCCAAAAGGGTGATGGACGAGCTGCGGAACGATTTAGGTGTGATGGCGGAAGAGGCGTTGGATAGGGCCAAGGGAAACTTACAGGATGGCTATGATCAGATGTTCCATGGGATATCTCTGGATGGAGATCTCTCCCTCGATGCAAACAAGATTCTCAAAAATATATCCGTCAGCTATCCGAGCCCTTCCGACCGGTTGATTTTTATCGATGGGGCCTTTGGAATTATCAATAATCTTCTCCAGGAGATGAGACAGTTTTTAGGCATGCCCCTGACGAAGAAGATGATTGCGGAAATCGACAAGGTCCGAGGGGATATCTTTAAATTCTACCCTGAGTCTCCCGTTAAAAGCAAGGTCTTGGATGCCTTGGCTAAACTCACGGTGCAGTTTCCTGAATGAAGACGTATTCTGGTGACGCAAACAAGAAAGACGCTCACCGCTTACCAATTATGAAATTCCTTGTGTAACCAGAGGGAAAACTGGCGTAGACTATTGGGTTCGAGTGTCTGTCTCGCCCGCAACTAAACTGTGGTTGCGGATCGCCCCTTGCTCAAACCGCAACAGCCATTCTTTGATTTGTGTCCCGCTGGAAAAGCCGCCCAGTCCGCCGTCTTTGTTGATCACGCGGTGGCAGGGGATGAGCAGAGGGATGGGATTTCTCCTGTTGGCTCCCCCGACTGCCCTGCACCCCCTGGGGTTGCCCACCTGATGGGCGATCTCCTGATAGGAGCGGGTCTCGCCCAGGGGTATTCTTTGGAGGGCCTCCCACACCTTCATATCAAAGGGGCTCCCTCGTAGGTGCACGGGGGAGGAGAAGCGCGTTACCGTGCCCTCGAAGTAGGCCGTGATCTCCTCCGAGACCCCTCGATTGATCTGTTGATCTGCATGGATAGGTTGCACCCCTGCTCTCACTATCTCTTCCAGAAACTCCTCCTTCCGCCCAAATCTCAGGAGACAGACTCCTACCCTGTCCGAGGCCACCCAGATGGTACCTATGGGTGAGGAGACTGAGGAATAATATATTTCTTCCACCCTTGCTTCACCTCCACTAAGGCGCCGATGACAGTATATCAGATGGTTCGGGAGAGAGGAAGGGCTTGACATAGCCCTCTTTTTGGGCTACGTAAGTATTCGGTGCCGAGGTAGCTCAGTCGGTAGAGCAGGGGACTGAAAATCCCCGTGTCGGCGGTTCAATTCCGTCCCTCGGCACCAGCGCATTGATAGATCCCACGGGCCCAGACACCACGGCTGGGCCTTTTTATTGCCCGGCTGGGCTGAATATGATATAGAGGAATCCAAGGCAAAGAAGATGAAGAAGCTGCTTGCCGGTGATGTCGGCGCAACCAAGACCATTCTGGGGATTTATGCGGCTGAGAAAGGGCCGTATGAGCCGCTCGCAGAGGCGACCTTTCCCAGCGGGCAGTACGCCGACTTGGTAGAGCTGGTGGACACGTTTCTCATCCAGGCCAATCTGGATGTGGACCAGGCGGTCTTCGGGGTGGCCGGACTTGTCATCGGCGGTCAGGCTACCGTCACCAATGTACCGTGGAACATTGATGAGGCCGAGCTCAAGGAGAAACTGAGGCTGAAATCAGCGATCCTGCTCAACGATCTGGAGGCCGCTGCTCACGGGGTACCCCTGCTCAAGCCGGACGAGCTACACACCCTCAACCAGGGTGAGCCGACCCCTCACGGCACAAAGGCCGTCATCGCGCCGGGCACCGGTTTGGGAGAGGCGTTTCTCTTCTGGGACGGATCGCAGTACCAGGCCCATGCCTCGGAAGGCGGCCATACCGATTTTGCGCCTTCCAATCTCCTTGAGGATGAGCTCTTGCACTATCTTCGTGACCAATGGGGACACGTGAGCTATGAGCGCATCTGCTCCGGCATGGGGATACCCAACATCTATGCCTTTCTCAGGGACAGCGGCCATGCTGAGGAACCAGCCTGGCTCGAAGAACAACTGGCTGTGGCAGATGACCCGACCGCATCCATCGTCACGGCGGCCCTGGAAAATAGGGCTCAGCTGTGTGTAGATACCCTCAACCTTTTTTGCGCTGTCCTGGGGGCTGAGGCGGGGAACGTGGCGCTCACGGTGATGGCCACCGGCGGTGTCTACCTGGGCGGCGGCATCCCACCACGGATCATCTCTGCCTTGACGAGCGGCCCCTTTATGGAGGCATTTCGCCGCAAAGGGCGCTTTTCGGAGCTCATGGACCGCATACCGGTATACATCATTCTCAATACCAAGATCGCCCTGATGGGTGCGGCCTTCCATGGCTTGGCAGTATACCAGGATCGATCATTGACGCAGAGGGAGAGCATGTGATGACAGATCAGGATAAGCTCAACGGACGATGCATCAATACCATTCGCTTTCTGGCTGTCGATGCCATACAGCAGGCCAATTCCGGTCATCCCGGCATGCCGATGGGGGCCGCTGCGATGGCCTATTGCCTGTGGCAGCGGCACCTGAAGCACAACCCCGCCGATCCTCGGTGGGTGGACCGTGATCGCTTCATCCTCTCCGGTGGACACGGCTCCATGCTCTTATATGCCCTGCTCCACCTGACGGGATACGATCTGCCTCTTTCCGATTTGCAATCGTTTCGCCAGTGGGGGAGTAAGGCGGCAGGACACCCTGAGTGTCACCTTGTGCCCGGGGTCGAGGTTACGACCGGCCCCCTCGGCCAAGGCGTCGGCAACGCGGTGGGCATGGCGCTGGCCGAGGCCCACCTTGCGGCTCGATTCAATCGGCCCGGCCATACCATCGTCGATCACTATACCTATGTCATCGCCAGCGACGGTGATCTCATGGAGGGAGTTGCAGCCGAGGCGTGTTCCCTGGCCGGACACCTCGGGCTCGGCAAATTGGTCTGCCTGTTCGACGACAACCGTATTTCTTTGGCCGGTTCGACCGAGCTTGCCTTTACCGAAGATGTGGGGGGACGTTTTGAGGCGTATGGGTGGCACGTGCAGCAGGTCGAAGATGGCAATGACCTCGCGGCCGTTGACGCAGCGCTGCATGCCGCCAAGGACGAAATCTCCCGCCCCTCGCTCATCTGTGTGCGCACTATTATCGGTTATGGGGCGCCACATAAAGAGGGTACCTTTCACACGCACGGCTCGCCTCTGGGTGAAGAGGAAGTACGTGCGGCCAAGGAGAACCTCGGCTGGCCCCTTGAGCCGACATTCTTCATCCCCGACGAGGTAGCGGAGCAGTTCCGCAAGGCCGTGGACGATGGAGAGGCGAAGGAGGCAGAGTGGGAAGAGGCCTTCTCGCGTTACGCGGAGGCTTATCCGGATGAGGCGGCTGAATTCATGCGCAGGCAGAACGGTGAGCTCCCCACGGGCTGGGACGCCGCATTGCCGACCTTTCAGGCAGATCCCACGGGTATGGCCACGCGGAAGGCCTCCGAATCGGTGATGCAGGCCCTTGCTCAACAGATCCCGGAACTCATGGGGGGGTCTGCCGATCTCAATCCCTCTACGGTCTCGTGGCTCAAAGGGTTCGGCGATTTTCAGCCCCCGACGAGGTCTTCTGAGAGACCGCAGGGCGCCGTGGGCGGCGAGTGGGGTTATGGGGGGCGCAACGTGCATTTTGGTGTCCGCGAACACGCCATGGGCGCCATCGCTACCGGCATGGCCCTGCACGGCGGCTTTATCCCCTATACCGCCACCTTTCTGGTATTTTCCGACTATATGCGGCCGCCTATGCGTTTGGCGGCGCTGTCGCAGGCCCGGGTGATCTACCTCTTTACGCACGACAGTATAGGTCTGGGTGAGGATGGACCGACCCATCAGCCTGTCGAACATCTCATGAACCTGCGCGCCGTCCCCAA
>CAZMFG010000007.1:0-2346 GCA_964565525.1 uncultured Thermodesulfobacteriota bacterium | reverse complement strand
ATGGACCGACCCATCAGCCTGTCGAACATCTCATGAACCTGCGCGCCGTCCCCAATCTGACCGTTATCCGTCCGGCCGACGCCGCGGAGACCGCAGAGGCATGGCGCATGGCCCTGTTGAGACATGACGGCCCCACGGCCCTCATCTTGACGAGGCAGGGCCTCCCGATATTAGACCGGAAGGAGTGCGCACCTGCAGAGGCCCTGCAACGCGGAGGTTACATCCTGTGGGAGTCGACCGAGGGAATACCCGATGTCATCCTCATCGGTACCGGTTCCGAGACGCACCTGGCCCTGGCGGCGGGCAAGCAGTTGGCTGCCGAAGGGATCCGGGCCAGGGTGGTTGCCCTGCCCAGTTGGGAGCTCTTCGATCGCCAACCCATAAAATACCGTGAGACCGTGCTGCCGCCGAGGGTGAAGGTCAGGGTTGCGGTGGAGGCGGGGATCCGGCTGGGGTGGGAGCATTACGTGGGGTTGGAAGGGGAGACCGTGGGTATGGAGGGTTTCGGGGCCAGCGCCCCGGGTAAGGTCCTCTACGAGAAGTTCGGCTTTACTGTCGAAGGCGTCGTTCAGACTGCCAAAGGGCTCCTCCAACGGAAGCAAGGAAAGCGGTAAAAATTCAGTTATCAGGTGAACGCTCAAGGGCTTGCATGGCGGGTATCGTCTTGGCCGATACCCGAGGCGAGGGCACAGATGACCGCGCGGCAAGACATGACATTCAAGTCAGATCAATACCGAGGTTTAGTCGATAAGGCCCTTGCCGCGATCAAGGACCAGCGGGTGATGGAGCGTATCTGGGATCACGACCATACGCTCTGGAAACCCGAGCCGAGCGAGATCACCAACCGTTTGGGTTGGCTGCATATCGCTGAGGCAATGACCGGCAACGTCCAGCGCATCCAAGCCTTTGCCGACGCCGTGCGTGGGGATGGTTACACCCATGCCCTGCTCCTGGGGATGGGGGGGTCCAGTCTGGCCCCCGAGGTCTTCCGCACGACCTTCGGTGCCAAAGAGGGATACCTGGATCTCGCGGTGCTCGACAGCACCGTTCCCGGGGCGGTCGCGGCCCATGCCGAACGGCTCGATCCTCAACGGACACTCTTTATCGTCTCCACCAAGTCCGGCACCACGGTTGAGACCCTTTCCTTTTATAAGTTTTTCTATAACTGGGTGAGCGAGGGGGTGGGTCCGGAAAAGGCGGGAGATCACTTCGTCGCCGTCACCGATCCCGGCTCGCCGTTGGTCGATGTCGCCGCGCGTTACCATTTTCGGGAGACCTTTTTGAACGACCCGAACATCGGCGGGCGCTACTCGGCCCTCTCGTACTTCGGGTTGGTGCCGGCGGCGCTGATCGGGATGGATATAGGGACAATGCTCCAGCGGGCCGCGGCGATGGTCCGTGAGTGCCGCCCTTCAAATACGTCGGGGTCAGTGGCAAATCCCGGGGCCTTTCTGGGCGCGGTAGTGGGGGAATTGGCCCAGGTCGGTCGGGACAAGCTTACCTTCATTATATCTTCTCAGATTGCGAGCTTCGGCCATTGGTTAGAACAGCTCATTGCCGAGAGCACCGGCAAGGAGGGGCGGGGTATCGTGCCGGTGGTGGGGGAGGCGCTGGGGTTAGTAGAGGTCTATGGTGCAGATCGTCTTTTCGTCCACCTCTGTTTGGAGGGAGATACGACCTGCGATGCGGCAGTGACCCAGCTGGAAGGGGCGGGACATCCCATAGTTCGGTTATTTCTGCATGATCCCTATGACCTGGGCGGACAGTGCTTTTTATGGGAGTTGGCCGTCGCGGTGGCCGGCTACAGGCTGGGGATCAATCCCTTTGATCAGCCGGATGTGGAGGCGGCCAAGACCCGTGCGCGCCAGGCAGTCGATGCGTACAAGGAAAAGGGGACGCTTCCGGTTGAGACCCCCAATGTGATCGGAGACGGCATCGAGGTCTATGGCGAGGTTTCGGCAGATACGCCTGCCACGGCGCTGCAGGCCTTTGTCGCGCAGGCCGAGCAGGGGAGCTACGTGGCACTCCAGGCCTACCTCCAGCCCACCCCTGAGATCGATAGGGCGTTGCAGGCGCTGCGCATGCGGGTGCGTGATCGCTTCCGATTGGCAACGACGGTCGGCTATGGCCCGCGTTTTCTCCACTCCACCGGCCAGCTACACAAAGGGGATGCGGGCCGCGGCCTCTTTGTCCAAATCACCGGGGATGACCCGAAAGACATGCCGATCCCCGATGAGGCAGGGTCACCGCATTCCTCTCTTTCCTTTGGGATACTCAAGACGGCCCAGGCGCTGGGCGATCGGCAGGCCCTGTTGGATGCCGGTAGGCGGGTGATCCGCTTTCACC
>CAZMFG010000006.1:26791-31900 GCA_964565525.1 uncultured Thermodesulfobacteriota bacterium | reverse complement strand
CTCCAGTGGATGACCCCCTTGCTCGCCGCTTTGTCGACCAGGGGTATAACCCGGGCCAATGCCTCGTTGGCCTTAGCTTCATTCTTCTCCTGAACCGCCTCCCGCACCCGTTTGACCATCGTCTTGATGTTCGTCTTGACGTGGCGGTTCCTCATGCGGCGGGTTTCGTTTTGTCGCATCCTCTTCTCTGCAGACTTATGAACAGCCAATTAATTAATACCTCCTTCTTTTCTTTAAGAGTAGACTTTTTAGCCTCTTTTTCGCTTTTTGTCAAGGATTTTAAACAATAAAGCAAAAAAGGGCCTGCCCTTGTATCTGAGCAGGCCCTGGTTTTTCCCGAGCTGTTGTTTTAGTACATATCCATTCCGCCCATACCGCCCATGCCTCCACCACCAGGCGGCATGGCGGGCATCGGTGACTCCTTCTTAGGCTTTTCAGCCACCATTGCCTCCGTGGTGATCAGCAGGGAGGCGACACTTGCTGCGTTCTGCAGGGCGAACCTGACCACCTTGGTGGGATCGATGATACCCGCTTTGCTCATATCGGTGAATTCTTCCTTGGAGGCATCGAAGCCAAAGGCGCCCTTTTCCGTCTTCAATCTCTCCACGATCACAGAACCCTCTTTGCCGGCGTTTTCGGCGATCTGTCGGGCCGGCTCTTCCAGGGCCCGCTTCACGATATTCACCCCGATCTGCTGGTCACCCTCGAGCTTGAGATTCTCGAGGGCCGGGATGGACCTTAGGTAGGATACCCCGCCACCGGGGACGATCCCTTCTTCTACGGCGGCCCTGGTGGCATTGAGGGCGTCCTCGACTCGCGCCTTCTTCTCCTTCATCTCGGTCTCGGTGGCCGCCCCGACATTGATGACCGCTACCCCACCGACCAGCTTGGCCAACCGCTCCTGCAGCTTTTCACGGTCATAGTCGGAGGTGGTCTCCTCGACCTGGGTCCTGATCTGCTTGACCCTCCCCTCGATGTCGCTTCTCGTGCCGGCCCCCTCAACGATGGTGGTATTGTCCTTGTCGATGTGGATCTTTTTGGCCGTGCCGAGGTCGTCGAGGCCGACGTTTTCCAACTTGATACCGAGATCCTCGGAGATCATGCGGCCGCCGGTGAGAATGGCGATATCCTCCAACATGGCCTTGCGGCGATCACCAAAGCCCGGGGCCTTGATAGCGGCGCACTTGAGGGTACCCCTCAGCTTGTTCACCACCAGGGTGGCAAGGGCCTCCCCTTCTACGTCCTCGGAGATGATCACGAGGGGCTTGCCGATCTTGGCGATCTGCTCCAAGAGGGGCAAGAGATCCTTCATGCTGCTTATCTTTTTCTCGTGGATCAGGATATAGCAATCCTCGAGATCGGCCTCCATCTTCTCCGGGTTGGTAACAAAATAAGGTGAGAGATAGCCGCGGTCAAACTGCATGCCCTCTACGACCTCAAGGGTGGTCTCCATCGACTTGGCCTCTTCGACGGTGATTACCCCTTCTTTGCCCACCTTGTTCATCGCCTCGGCGATGATCTGACCGATGGTCTCATCGTTGTTGGCCGAAATGGTACCGACCTGGGCTATCTCCTTCTGTTCTTTGGTGGGCTTGCTGAATTTTTTCAGCTCATCCACCACCGTTTTGACCGCCGCTTCGATCCCCCGCTTGACCTCCATGGGGTCGGCCCCTGAGGCCACCACCTTTACCCCGTTGCGATAGATAGCCTGGGCAAGGACGGTGGCAGTAGTGGTCCCATCGCCAGCCACATCGCTGGTCTTGCTGGCAACCTCTTTGACCATCTGGGCCCCCATGTTTTCGAACTTATCCTCCAGCTCTATCTCTTTAGCCACAGTAACCCCGTCTTTGGTCACGGTGGGTGACCCCCAACTCTTTTCCAGGATCACGTTTCTCCCCTTAGGCCCCAGCGTAACCTTCACGGTATTGGCAAGGATATCGACCCCGCGCAAGATGGCGTCGCGCGCCTGCTGCTCAAACTTTACCTCTTTGGCTGCCATCGTTTACTCCCTCCTTTTGTTCGAATTTAGTCTTTGATGATCCCTAAAATGTCATCCTCACGCATCATGAGGTGTTCTTCACCATCTATGTTTATCTCGGTCCCCGCATACTTGCTAAATAGTATTTTATCTCCTGCCTTGACCTCTAAAGGGTTCACCGTACCATCCTCTTTTACCCGCCCCTTGCCGACGGCAATGACCTTGCCTTCAACCGGCTTTTCCTTGGCAGTGTCGGGAATAATAATCCCCCCTTTGGTCTTTTCCTCTTCCTCGAGCCGTCTAACCAAGACCCTGTCCTGCAACGGTACAATCTTCATGGTATATCCCTCCTCCTTTCTCCTTGGTTTTCTAACTCCCCACAAAGGATATACAATTTGTGCGTATAAGAAATCGCAGTAAATATAAGTACGCCCCTCCCCTTTGTCAAGGTCGGTCCCCAAAATTGTCATGAAGGCTCCAAGTCCTCCTCCCGCTTCATATGCTTGAGCTTGCTCTCCTGCCCCATCTGCTCCCGTTTCTCCTGACACTGGACACAGTAGGTGGTAAAAGGGAGGACCTTCAACCGCTCCAGGTTGATGGATGCGCCGCAGTCTTCACAGATGCCATAGGTCCCCTCTTCTAAACAATCCAGGGCATCCTCTACCTCTCTGAGCCGTTCTATCTGCATATTCAGGAGTGCGTAATCGATGTCTTCATTCAGATCGAGCTGTGATAAGTCTCCCATATCCATGGTAGAGATCGTGGACATCCGCGGGTCCTCATCCACCTTAGCCCTCATCTCCTGGGCAAGCTTGCCCAAGACCTCATCCCGGAGTTCGATGAGTATCTTCCGTAACTCCTCGTTCCGGGCCTCATTATCTTTCGACATCCCTATGATGCCTCCTTATCATTTCCGAGTGCCTCGCTCAGCCGTGCCCGGGCCTCATCGATGCCCGCACGGTCACCGATCTTCTCAAAACTCTTCAGGGCAAAGTGAAGCTTCCCCTTCTCCAGGGCCTTGTTCCCCAGATTCCTCCACTCCTCCGGAGACACCTCCTCCTGCAAAAATTCCTCGGCGCGAGAGAAAAGGAAGAGGTCCCCCTCATCCATGGCCATCCGGCGTATGCGCCGGAGCCCTTCCGTATGGCGCGCCCGGCCGAAAAATTCCACTGCATCGTTCGGCTTACCATCCTTGAGATAGAGGTCCCCGTATTCTCTCAGGACCTCTGCCGGAGTATCCTTTCCGTACAGGATATCCCTCCTCTTCAGGGGATCAGGGAGTGTGGACTTGGCGCTACTGCTCACCGAGATACTCCTTCACGATATGGGGGAGCTCATCTGCAATCATAGAGGTCTTCTGTGTAAAAAAACACTCTTCAGCTACCATCCGTTCACCTGTGAAACCCGCAATTACCTAAGATCCTGCCCAATCCTTTAGCCTTTCCCATCCCCTCCAAAAACCGTATGCTCTCCTCAATGTCCTTGGTGCGGCGCATGCTCAAGATTACGGGATGGCGTTTCTTCAACCGCCGGATCTCTTCCCCCACGCCCCTGAGATCGACATTCCCTTTCCCCAGGGAGAGGTGTTCGTCCCCCTCTCCTCGGTTGTCTTGGAGGTGGAAGAGGAGGATATAGTCGGCCACAGACCTGATATACTCTCGGAGGTCGAGCCCCCAGGTATGGGCATGGCCGATATCGAGCAAGGCACCGAGGTGCGGTGACCCCACGCGGCGCAGGATGTAGAGGTGTTCCTGGGGGGTGGCGACCAACCGGTGTGCCCTCCCCCGGGGGCTGTTCTCTATGGCGAGCATCACGCCCATGCGGCTCGCCATTCTCGCCATGACGTCAAGGCTGGTCAGCAGATTGATGCGGGAGTTCTTCAGATAAGCGGACGGATAATCCTTGGGGAGCCTGCCGGGGTGGATGATCACGATCTTCGCCCCGATCCGTGCGGCAAATCGAATAGACTCGATCGTCTGCCGTATGGACGCCCGCCGGATCAAGGGGTTGAGGCTGGCCACATTGATATCATAAACGGCGCTATGAACGATGGGTTCCAATGCAAGGGAGGTGAGGTTTTGCCGGAGATCCTCGATTTCCTTTTCGTGCATATCCTGAGGAAAGGCATAGGGTCTTTCACTCCTGATTTCTACGTACTTCAATCCGAGGGAAGCGGCAAAGTTCATAAACCCCGCCAACCCCTCCTCCATCAGAAGGTAGGTAGCGATGCCCATCTGTTCCCTGGCCCACAACCGCTCCATAAACGTCCTTTTGAAATATGGGTTCTGCAAAAAAGTGGGGGAAGCTCTCTCCCCCACCAGAGGGTTTACATCCATTCTCCCCCTCGGTTGCCGATATATCTCTCAAAAATCTCTCTGATGATCGATCCCCACCATGCGCCCACCAGAGCAGAGATAACGTTAGGCGGTCCGTCGAATGAAAAGTTCTTTCTTTATCTCCCCCGCCTCACCATCGAACAGGAACTCCTCAATCAACCGCCGGGACTCGTGTTCGTCCATCTGAACCGGAGGGTGTTTCATGGTATAGGCCGAGATGGGGAGCAAGACCCCTTTTGCTCCTCGCTCTCGAGCAATCTTACAATAACGGATGGCATCGATGGTCACCCCCCCGCTGTTGGGGGAGTCCTCCACGGAGAGACGAAGCTCAAGGGTCAACGGCACTCCGGCAAATCCCGTCCCCTCCATGCGGATAAAGCACACCTTATTATCCTTCTGCCACGGTACATAGTCGCTGGGGCCAATATGGATATTCTCATCCGCCAAGGGGGTGTTCAGTCGCGACTGCACCGCCCTGGTTTTTGATATCTTCTTGGATGTGAGACGATCGCGGTTAAGCATATTGAGGAAATCCGTGTTGCCGCCCACGTTTAACTGATATGTCCTCTCCAACTTCACCCCTCGTTCCTCAAAAAGCTCCGCTAAGATACGATGCAACACCGTGGCCCCCAACTGAGACTTGACGTCATCACCTATGAGGGGAATTCCCTTATCCTCAAAACGCTGAGCCCACACTCGATCAGAGGCGATGAAGACGGGCATACAGTTGATCAAACTCGTCCCTGTCTCCAGACAGCACTCGGCATAAAATTGGGCGGCGTGCTCTGCCCCCAC
>CAZMFG010000006.1:22092-26691 GCA_964565525.1 uncultured Thermodesulfobacteriota bacterium | reverse complement strand
TCTATGTCAAAAGCAGCAACAACCTCTATGTCACCGGGCACATACCCTTCCATCTCCCAGTGCATGAGCCCCAGGTGGTCGGCGTCTGCGCCCTGTCGATAATATTCAATCCCTTGCATGAGCGAGCTGGCGCAGTTCCCTACCCCCGCTATTGCTACATTGATCGTTCCCCTCACCAGTGATACCTCCTTTTCACCAAAGGAAAAAGCGATGAAAATAAAAGAAAAAGAAAGAATACCCCGTTAAAGGAGTATAGAAAAGGATAATCCCCCACCTCTCCTTTTGTCAAGATCAAATGTGACACGGTTGGCTACCGAGACTTCCCCCTATCTTAAGGGCAATGCTCTCACGGTGAACGCCAAGGCCGGATAGTCTGTGGGCAGCGGCAAAACAGGGTGCACAAATCTACTGTTGACATGTCAGTTGTATTATGCTAGTGATTTTTATCACATTATTAAGGTGAGGGGGATTAAGTGAACAACAAAGAGGACCTGTTGCAAAAGATAAGCATTAGAAAGCTTAAGCTGGCCGATCTTGACGCCATCGTGGAGATAGACTATCGAGTATTTGGGACCAAGCGACCCCCGTATTGGCACCAGAAGATTGAGGAGATGGGGGAAGAAGACCTCCCATCTAAATCCCTGGTGGCTGAACTAGACGGCAAGGTGCAAGGATTCATTATGGGGGCGGTGAGCGGCTGGGAATTCGGAGTCCCCAACACCATCGGCTGGATAGACACCATCGGCGTCAATCCCGATTTTCAAAAAAAGGGGATAGCCACCGCCTTGTTTAAGGCCATCAAGGAAGAGTTCAAGAAAGAAGGGGTAGAGAATATCTATACCCTCATTAGGTGGGAGGACTGGGATTTGATGTGCTTTTTCAAGACCATGGGATTTGCCAGGGGGCAGATGATCAATTTGGAATATAAGATCACCTAATACCCTCATCCTTCCTTTTTTAAATATTCCAGATATTCAGCCATGCTCTTGAAATGATGGGGTTTTTTCTGTGCCTCCTCATGGTGCGAGGGTGAAGGGGATTCCTTATCCTTTATTCCCTCCCTCGTATCGCGCTCGCCCGATTTTCCCCTCTCCGTGGGGGCCTCTTTGGCGATCTTCCTCTGTCTCCCCAATGCCTCTGCTCGAATGTTTTCCTTGCACGCCTCGCAGAAGTCATCGTCCCCCTCAATCCGTCTCCCGCACACTCGGCAATACCTCACCATCTCTACCTCCTGTCTATTATCCCTTTTACTGTAGTCAAAAAATAACTTTTGCCTAGGGGAATTTCAAGCACTTTCTCACGGGAGTAGAGGGGGTTTACCTCTTAACAGAGGTACCAGAACCCTGGCCATGGAAATAGCCTTGAGGACATGGCTTCATGCTGGTATCCGCACGTAATAAAAAGGGGCATGCCTGCACTTGTCTCCGTGGCCTGCCCCTTTCCCCTGCTGGATTGATGTATGAGAGAGGGATTATCACAACTCCTCTTATGCGCACGAGAAGTCTCTCAATACTTCCACCTTTTGTCGGTTTTTATGTGTGGCAATCAGATCACTTCTTTTTGCCACGGCTGACCGCGGTCGTCCCCTCGATAGCGAGAGTCAACTGTCCCGCAATGTAGAAGGTGGCAATAACAGCTATTACCACGGCGACGAGAAATGCGACCAGCATGGTGATGACTACCGTTCGGGTTCTGGCCGCTGCCTCCTCCATATCCTGTAAGGTCTGCGCACGCAGCGACCTCACCATTTCGATGAGGGGATCAGCGCCCGCCCGTCCCTTGCCTCTCATGATGGCATCCGCAGCCACTCGGCCCCGAGATTGGTAGGCCGGAAGGGCCTTGTCCCAGGCACTGAGGAAGGCGGCGTACTCACCCTTAAAGTCCTCATAGAACTTTCTCTGCTCGTCGGTTATGTCCGGTCCTGCCAACACCTCCTCAAGCATAGGCTGCCACATGGTCTCCAGGCGATTCCGCTTATAGTTGAATGTCTCTATCTCCTTGCTGAAGATTTCCCGATTCGTGCCACGCAAGATAATATTTTTTGTGGCCCACACCATCTCGTCGAAGTTGGCACGGATGCCGAAGGCGGCAAGCGCTGCGGTCATCTCATGCTCCGACACATCCCGCAGGGCAGCGCTCGACTTGTTCAACTGATACAGGGAAAACCCCCCGGCCAAGACCATCACTACCACCACCACACCGAAAGCCAAGCCCAGTTTCTTCCCGATGTTTAGTTTCATTATTTTCCTCCTCCCTTTTTTGAACTTTCTATACAGACCAGATTATATCGTACTATTGTACCCGATGCCACTTTTCCTAAAAATCACTTAACATAAACACTGATACTATATCCGCCTTTCCTCAAGAGAATTATACCAGTTATCATAAAGATATCCACCTCTCGTAAGACCCTCCGTCATGAAATAATCCTTTCTCAATCGCGTTCCTCCGGCACTCATTCTTCAGCCGCCCACGCAGGGGGTTTGCGAAGGATGGGCATACGGTTCACGATCCACCTGAACACCCAAATTTCTGCAAAGACAATGGCCAGGGTCGTCACGATCTCCATCCAGTGGGGGACGTAGTGCGCAGGCAACGGTATATACCATTTGAACGCGATGACGGAATAGTTGAGTCTGTTGATGATGATCCCGACTATGGTCATAATAGCGGCGATTCGGATGGCCGTGAGGTTTTTATACATGGCGCCTCGCAGAAAGAGATAGCAGGGGATAAGTACCAGCCCGATGATCTCCACGAGATACCACAAACCCCATGCGGTATGGAGGTATTCCCAGTGACGGCCATGCATGAATATGAGAATTTTTAAAAAGAAATAGGCGAACATCGCCCCCGCACACCCCTTGGCAAGCCCTATAAGGATGTCGTTGTGAGATGTCCGATGCTCATCATCGAGCTGATCGCTGAAGACCTTGTGGCTTATCGTCCCTTCAAAAATGACCAAGGAGAGCCCGGCAAAGATGCTGGAGACAAAAAAGAGTATAGGGATAAACTGTGTATACCAGAGGGGATGGATCTTACCCTTGGCCATCATAAAGAGCGCCCCGAGGCCGGATTGGTGCAATGTCGACAGCGTGATGCCAAAGACCACGGCCCCCAGGGTAAGAGAACTGAGGATCTTCCTGACCCGTTTCCACCCCAGCCATTCTGCAAAAGCCGGGGAGATCTCAATGAACTCCGCCGTCATATAGAGCAGAAAGTGCCAGGCGACAAGAAATAGCACGGAGCTCAGCCCGAACTTGTTTCCAATGACGGGATTAAAGATATGCCAGGGACGACCGAGGTCAATCACCAGCGCACCGGCGTAAAAGACATAGGCGAGAAAACCATTGAGGACGGTCGCCCGTATGATAGGATGATATTTTTCAACGCGGAGTATATAGACCACAAAGGTGAGGACATAGGCACCGCCTGCAAAGGCGACACCTGTCATGACATCGAATCCGATCCACATGCCCCACGGAAAATCCTGAGAGAGGTTGGTAACGGATCCTAATCCCATTATCATGCGGTACGCAATAAGAACGGCACCGAGAAGCATCACCGGCACAGATATGATATTAAAGGGAGTGAAGATCTTCCCTCTCGGCTTCAATTCGTTGAGGATGAAGGGTACAAAGTCTCTCAAGCTCTTTACTTCGTGTGGTGCTGCACCTGCGCTCATCTCTTGTTCTCCTTTTTTTCTTTCTCTTCTTCCCGCCTGGTGAGATAGCTCAATCCCATGAGGAATGCGGGCCAAAGGATCAGCACAATGGGGACAGAATAGAGAAAGCCCGTGCTGTATTCAGGATAGGCGACGGTCCCAAGGTCTGTCTTAAAACCGATCTGTTCGAAGGGGACCGCTGAAAGATAGATCCATGAGGTACCACCCACTTCATTTTCTCCATAAATATAGTTGACATATTTTTCCGGTTCCCGATATATCCGTCTTCTTGCCTCTTCAACAAGATCCCTCCTTGTCCCGAAGAGCAATGTCTCTGTTGGACATGCCTCAACGCAGGCAGGGATTTCTCCCTCTTGAAGCCGCTCCCAACAAAGGTCGCATTTTACGATCTTGGGATTCCAGCTATTGTATTCAAACTTCGGGATATCGAAGGGACAGGACACCATGCAGTATCGACACCCCATGCAATTCGTGTCCCAGGTGACAGGACCGTCAACGCGTTTTTGCATCGCCTTCACGAGGCATGCCGCAACACAGCCCGGCTGTCCGCAGTGCATACATTGTTTCTTGACGAAGATCTCTCCCTTCTCGGCTTCATAGCGATTGACGACCGTCAATTGGGTTGTTGAGGTATCCCGCTGTTGTTCAAATACGGACTCATCACCTATATCAGGAACTGGCAGGTCATGTGCTACTGCACACGCCTCCTCACAGCTTTGGCAACCAATGCAACGGGTCGTATCGACGAGGACCCCTTTAAACTCCTTTCCACTATCGCCGACAATCTCCGCAGCTTTGGATTTACCTGCAGTGAGCGCAGTTCCCGCCGCTCCTAACATGCCCGCACCTAAAGACTTCAAAAACTTTCTCCTATCCATTCTCAATCCTTTCTCTCCACGTTGTTGAATTGTTGA
>CAZMFG010000006.1:13891-21992 GCA_964565525.1 uncultured Thermodesulfobacteriota bacterium | reverse complement strand
CCTTGGACGGTCTTGCTCAAGGGGTAAAAGGTGACATAAATGCCATAGACCATAACGAACAAAAATAACACGGCCCCTACTATAACCAGTATTAATGTCGCCATCGCCTCTAACATTTTCTAATTCCTCCTTTCTTTTGGCATTATCCTCAAACCAGCCCTCTCAAATCATTTTCCCCAACACAGAGCAAACATCCGTAAAGTTACTATCACTATAACTCACAAAACGCGGCCGCAAGGTGTGTCCCTTTGCTATCGTATCTTCATCTCTGTCGGGCAGGACGAGGATAATACGAATATCACGAAGTAAATCTCGTATGGAAAGAAGCTCCGTAAGATCTCCCCTCTTGGCTGCAAGAAGAACAGCAGCAATAGGCCCATTATTCGCAGGTTGGCGAAGTCGGAGGGAAAGGCTTTCAACGCTTTGATAAGTCTCCACATTATTCTTGGAAACGAGCTTTTCAATCATCCTTCGAAGTTGCTTGCCAATTCCTTCTTTTACTGGACTATATAAGAGCAAACGCATTTGATTTTCTTCCTTTGTTTCTTTATTCCTCGTTGCTACACTATTGATTCCTTCTCTATTATGAGTATTACAAAGATCATGCCAAATAACCTTAAACAATTTTTATTTATAATTTCATATACTTAAGCAATTTTCAGGAGATGAACAGAGGGGTAAAAATCTATGCTTTGTCTTGCAAGACAAGAAAAGTTCTTATTTTGCAAGAACTTTTCTTTTATTACAAGATTACCGAGACTATATGATTCCGGCTATTTCAGCCTTTTCTGGATATGTGGTAATTTTTCAGAAGCGCGTACAGGCGGGGGCGGGACAGACCGGATATCTTACAGGCCTCTTTGATGTCGCCGCCGGTGCGCGACATCAGATCATATAAATAGTGCTGCTCCGCCTCGGAAATAACGTTTTCCCGAAAATCCCGTAAGTTAGGAAGTGTTTTGAACGAATCACCACCTCCCTTGTGGCTGACTTCGACTGGAGTCTCCTTACTAATGGAGGCCCGCACCACATCAATGCGAATGTGGGTCGGCAGATGTTTCGGGAAGAGGATGGGGTCCTGGCGTGCTGCGGCGATGGCCCGTTCCATGGTGTTGACCAACTCCCGTACATTTCCGGGCCAGTCATACGCAGCGAGGGCCTCGAAAAACTCGGGAGAAAAACCCTTTGTCTCCGTCCCATACCTCTCACAGATCTTGGTAGTATAATACAGGGCCAATTCCTTAATATCTTCGCGATGCTCTCGCAGGGGAGGTAACTCGATAGTGAAGGAACGGAGACGAAAGAGGAGTTCGTTCCGAAACTGACCCTGTTTGACCATCCGATCGAGATCACGATTGGTCGCCGCTACCAACCGGAAATCGCTCTTTATTTCTTGCTTCCCACCGATAGGACGAAAACGGCGCTCTTGGAGGACCCGAAGGAAGGAACTTTGGATAGAGAGGGGAAGTTCACCCACCTCATCGAGAAAAAGGGTCCCGCCATCGGCCTGTTTGATGAGACCGTCCTGGGCTCTATCCGCTCCGGTAAAAGCGCCCTTTTCATGTCCAAAGAGCATACTCTCCACGAGGTTTTCAGGAAGGGCGGCACAATCGACGACCACAAAATTCTTATCGGCACGCGGACCGTTGTTATGGATGGCATAAGCAAAGAGTTCTTTGCCGGTGCCGGTTTCACCCGTAATGAGGACATTGGCGTCGCTGTTGGCCGCCTGGGCCACCATGTCAATGCACGCCCTCATCGGTGGGCTATTGCCCACAATTTCCTCTCGATTCAAGACCACGGGCGATTTTCGGGCCTTCTTTTCCTCCCGATATTGGAGGGCCCGAACGAGGGGGAGGGTCATTGCTTTAATTGAAGACGGCTTTTCAAGGTAGTCCCAGGCACCATTTTTGATGGCGAGTTCAGCTCCGTCTGGATCGCCGAAACCGGTGATAATGATGACCTCGGGAGCGGAGGATGCTTCCCGAATACGGGGCAACACATCCAAGCCGCTTCCATCGGGCATCCGTACATCGAGAAATACCACATCACAATCTTCAGAAGATGATACGTTAAGCCCCTCCTGCAGGGTGTTGGCGCAGGTGGCATCATGCCCCATGTGCCGCACCATCGTAGACAACATATCACACATCATCTCGTCGTCATCGATGATTAGAATATGTGCCATGGTACTCCCCCTATAAAGCGATTACTTCGTACTATCCAGCACGCGCCGGATAGTTTCGGCCAGCACGCGCGTAGCGAAAGGTTTCATGAGAAATGCCTGAATACCCAAGGCCTTGGCCTCCTCTGCGCTGATCACCTCGCTGAACCCAGTAGACAGAATAATGGGAATCCCGGGCCGGATGCGCATAAGTTCCTTGGCCAAATCCACTCCCGCCATGTGCGGCATAGTCTGGTCGGTGATAACCAGATCAAATTGATCTGGTTGTACCTTGAACATCTCGAGGGCCTCGAGGCTATTCGTCTTGGCGACAACGCTATAGCCGAGGCGCTCCAACATCTGTTGCACCATATCAACCAAATCTTCTTCATCATCGACAAACAGGATATGCTCGTTCCCCGTAGGCAGCGGTGCATCCGAATCAACTTCCGGGAGGAGATGACCCTCAATCCTCGGGAAAAAGACACTGAATGTGGACCCCTTTCCCGGCTCACTGTCGACAACGATCGCTCCACCATAGCTCTTGACGATACCATGGACCACGGCCAATCCCATACCCGTTCCTTCACCTGGCTTCTTGGTGGTGAAAAACGGGTCAAAGATCCGTTCCATGATCGCATGTTCTATACCGCAGCCTGTATCACCCACGGTCAGCTTCAGATATGGTCCCGGCTGCAAGTCAGGATGTGACGGAGCCGCACCATCGGGATTAATATCAACATCGGTCAAGCTCACCTCCAATACACCACCCTTCTCGCGCATGGCATAGGCCGCGTTACTGATGAGATTCATCAATACCTGATGGATTTGGGTCGGATCGGCCAGCACCATACCAGGCTGCGTTTTGATGTTTTGGCGAATATCAAGCGTCGTGGGCAATGATGCCCTCAGCAGTTTGAGGGCTTCTTTAACGATGGGACTTATCCGCATCGGTCTTCGCTCCTCGTCACGCCTTCGGCTAAAGGTGATGATCTGCTTTACCAAATCTTTGCCACGATATCCGGCCTTGAGGACTTGTTCCAAATTGCGTCTGCCCGAACTCCCCTCCGGCACATCATACAATGCCATCTCAGTATATCCCATGATGGCCGCGAGGATATTGTTGAAGTCATGGGCAATCCCACCGGCCAGCGTACCAATGGCCTCCATCTTTTGAACCTGGCGGAGTTGTGTTTCCAACTCGGCCTCACGGCTCACATCCCGCGCTATCATCACATAGTAAACAATAGCACCTGCTTTGTCCCGGATAGGTGAGACCGACGCCTCAACCTGGTAGGGCGTACCATCCTTCTTCTCATTGAACATATGGCCGGTCCACATCTCGCCACGGGAAAGGGTATCCATCATCGCTTCGTAGAACGCTTTATCATATTTGCTGCTCCGCAGGATGCTGTGATTCTGACCTACGATCTCTTCACGTGTATATCCACTGATGCACTCGGAAGCCGGATTGGCGTACTGGATCGTTCCACCCCTATCGATTATAGTAATGCCTTCGGCAGCCTGTTCGATGGCTGTCGCAAGAAGTACACGCTCTTGCTCCGCCCGTTTGCGGTCAGTGATATCCAATATAGATACCACACTCTTTTTTGTCCCAGGAATAACGGAAATGGTCAAGAAAAGGTCTTTGAGATTACCCCCTTTATCAATACCCCGGCCCTCATAGTTCCAAGGGGCGGCGTTGGGGTTTTTTCTTCGCAACTCATGATACTCTCCCATCCTTACCAAGGCATCTTCTACAATGAATTTTCCCCAATTTTGCGTACCTTCGATTTCCTCTTTGGCAAAGCCGAAGATCTTTTCAAACTCCGTGTTTACCATAGATATGATCGCATCCTCCTCAACAATCATCGTCGCGGTTCCCGTTGTTTCAAAAATAGTCCGGTACTTGTCCTCTGATTCCTTGAGCGTCTTTTCTGTTTGTTTGCGTTCGGTGATGTCCTTCAAATCCACAACGATGCCGAGCAGTTCTCCGTCAGGCCCGCGAAAGGGAGTTGCCGTTACGATACAAGGAACTCTGCTGCCGTCTCTGCGTTCTTTTTCCACATCACTTTCGACACGCTCCTCTCCACCGATGATCCTGGTCAGCGGACACTCGGATGTATGACATAAGGAATCGGGAAATATCTCATAGCACTTTTTATCCTTTGTCTCTTCCTCGCTGATACCCGCCAGCCTGGAGAACCTTTCATTGGCCAGGAGCATGTTAAATTCCTTATCAATCACCGTCATCCCGTGACCTGCAGTGTTGAATATTTGGTTGAGCTCAGAAAACGTACGTTTGATCCCCCGTTCAATCTTTGAAAGGTTTTCGCTTAACAAAGCAACGACAAAGCTGATAACGATAAACATAGCAGCTCTCAGATAATCATCGGCTGTCAACATCTTTACCTGAAAGACATAGTCGCTTATGATAAGGAATGCCGCCAAAAATAGGGCTACCACCAAACCCTTCCGCTTCCACCAAAGGGATGATACAATGATCGGAATATAAAAGAAGTGGGTAAAAACGCTTCCGGCTTTCAGTACTACGTGAAAATAGTAGGTCGAAGCGCAGGCATAGGCCAAGAGGATCGCCATAAGCGCAATTTTTAATTTTTCTCTTTTTTCCGAAAATTTCATATAAATCATCTCGATCTCAAAAGCTCGTTAATGCACCTTCTCTTTTATGCCATTGAGTTAAGCCCATCGTCTTGCGCTTACCAGCGTACTCTCGATCATCCCATCGGTCTGGGGATTGAATACACTATTTCGGCTCCAGGAGGATCTTATACCCTAAGAGGTAGATCCCTTCAATGAAGGTCTTTATCTCCTTTTCCCCGCCAAAGAGGCTGCTCAGAAGCACCTTCTTTTCCACAGGAATGATGGTTGCGAGATCGGCCATGAGATCACTGCTTCTTTGCCACCCTTGAGCATATACGTCGTATCGTAGCCTGGCACATGTTCGATCTTCTTTGTGTAACTCAGGTAGATTGTTGATCAAATATGATATATTACTATAGCCTTGTCAGGGAAAACAAGCAACTCACTTCCTAGCATCAATTCCTTCCCTTACATGAGAAAAACAAGAAAAATAGGCGGGACCTCTTATACCCCTCCCTTTGACATCAGGGTTGACGCAGGGCACAACATCCTCTTCCCGAAGGGGAAACTGCTCTTGGGGACATCAGGGCGGGTGAAACAAAAAAGGCGACACCGTATCTCCTGCACCCTCCGCCACCGCCTCGTGAAAAAATCTGGGGAGTATTTGCTGGTAGTAAAAGGCCGCACGAGAATGCGATCAAAAAGTGGTGAAGAATGAGCGGTCCGTCACGTCCTTTGGGATTGCAGGAGATAGATTAAATTATCCTGCTCTGTCGCAAAACAGACATTCTTTATTATAAAACCACGGGGTACCCTCACATAGATGGGGGAGAGATTGATGATTCCTCGGATACCCCCCCTCACTACCTGGTCGACCACATCCTGTACCTCAGATGGCTGGGTATTGACAATGGCTATATCGATCTTTTTACTCTGTGCAACATCCGCAAGACAACGGATAGGCAGAATATCTACGGACGTTGCTATGTCGCTCGTTACACTACGGTCGGTAACGGCGGTTTTTGTGTCAAAGACAGCCACAAGCACATAGTTGCTGTTCAAAAATTCCTTGAAACTAATGCCACATAATCCAAGATCGCTCCGTCCGACTATCGCAATATGTAGTCTGTGCTCCAGCCCAAGTATAGTTTTGATACCTTGACAAAGGTCGGGTAGGTGGTAACCAATACCCTTTACGCCAAGCCTGCCAAAACGAGCCAGGTCTTTTCTCACGAGGCCCGCTGTTACCCCACACACCTGTGCAATATCGGATGAGGAAACCAATGTTTTCCCTCGCTCTTCCTGTTTCGTCAAATAATGCATGTACAGGGAGAGCCTCATGATAACAGTTTCTTTGACCTGTGCGTTCTTCAACCTTCCCCTGTAATGAGAATCTAGCTGTCGTTCGCCGCCTTTTAAAACACTGAATATACCTATGTCATCCAACTCGTTTTGAGTCCCCTCTCCCCTCTGCAGAATAATACGAATTGTATCTTTTTAATTCGTCATCCTCATATTTGCTATCAATACGATATCCGCTTTCTTTAACCGCTTACCTCTACGAGGCCGGGGACGGAGCAGTACCGGTTATGTTGTGATATCCGTCTCTCTATCCCCGACCTCATAGAAGGAGGGGAGGAAAACTGTTATAAACTCTGTCTACTGTCTTCCCTTCACCAGGGCATCGACCACTGAGGGGTCGGCCAGGGTAGAGGTATCGCCCAGCTGGTCGATGGCCCCCTCGGCTATCTTCCGCAGGATACGCCGCATGATCTTGCCGCTTCGGGTCTTGGGCAAACCATCGGCAAACTGCAACTTATCGGGTGTGGCTATGGGGCCAATGACGGTCCGCACGTGGGTGCGAAGCTCCTTGAGGAGCTCGTCGCTTTTCTCAACACCGGTCTTCAATGTCACAAAGGCATAGATGCCCTGCCCCTTGATCTCATGCGGATAGCCGATGACGGCTGCCTCAGCAACGTTCTCGTGGGAGACAAGGGCACTTTCGACCTCAGCGGTACCGATCCTGTGCCCCGATACATTGATGACGTCATCGATCCGGCCTAAGAGCCAGTAGTAACCGTCGGCGTCCTTCCGACACCCGTCACCGGTGAAGTAGTAGCCCTTAAACATCGAAAAATAGGTATCCCTAAAGCGCTGTTTATCAGGATCGTTCCAGAACCCGCGCAGCATCCCCGGCCACGGCCTTGCGATACAGAGCGAACCACCCTCGTCCACCTCACATTCGGAGGCATCATCCCTCAGGATCTTGGGCTCCAAGCCGAAGAACGGGAAGGTAGCTGAGCCGGGTTTCAGCGGCGTGACAGGAATGGGCGTGATAAGGAATCCACCCGTCTCGGTCTGCCACCAGGTATCCATGATCGGGCACTTGTTCTTGCCGACATTTGTGTGATACCACATCCAGGCCTCGGGGTTAATGGGCTCACCCACAGAGCCGAGGATCCTGAGGCTCGATGTGTTTCTCGTCTGCGTCCATTTTTCACCCTCTCTCATCAAGGCCCGTATCGCGGTGGGTGCTGTGTAAAACTGGGTAACCTTCCACTGTTCAACGATCTGCCAAAACCTGTCAGGCTCGGGGTAGGTCGGAACGCTCTCATACATCAAGCTGGTGGCACCCAAACCAAGCGGGCCATAGACGATGTAGCTGTGCCCCGTAACCCATCCGATGTCAGCGGTGCAGTACCAAATGTCCTCTTCATGGATGTCAAAGCAATACTTAAGGGTTATCATGGTGTACAGGAAATAACCTGCGGTCGTGTGGAGCACCCCCTTGGGCTTGCCCGTGCTCCCACTGGTGTAGAGAATAAAGAGGGGGTCCTCGGCGTCCATCTGCTCCGGCTCACAAGCAGGTTTAATATCCTTCTGCGCCATTTCCTCGTGCCACCAGATGTCCCTGCCTTGCTTCATAGGGACATCCATCCCCATCCTTTTGGCGATTATCGCCGTCTTTACCAGGGGGCACTCTTCCATGGCCTTGTCGGCGCTGGCCTTGCTGTTGATGGTCTTGCTGCTTCGCCAGTATCCGTCACAGGTAATAAGAACTGCTGACTCACAATCCTGCATCCGGTCTCTCAGGGCCTCGGCGCTGAAACCGCCGAAGACCACGCTGTGGATGGCACCGATGCGGGCGCAGGCCAGCATAGCAATAGGAAGCTCTGCAATCATGGGCAGGTAGATAGATACACGATCTCCTTTTTTGACTCCATGCTTCTTGAGGACATTGGCGAACTTACAGACCTCCGTATGGAGCTCTTTGTAGGTATACGTCTTGTAGTCATCGTATGGTTCGCCTTGGAAGATAAGGGCGACTTTGTC
>CAZMFG010000006.1:0-13791 GCA_964565525.1 uncultured Thermodesulfobacteriota bacterium | reverse complement strand
CTCCTGTGGTGGAGGGAATACCCGCGTTTCCTCCATCATTGTGGTCATTCCTTTACTCTTTGCACCCGCCATCAGTAAAAACCTCCTTTTCTTAGTTGATATCCTTAACTACGCAAAAAAGTAGTTTAAAATCTAACCCACTTTTATTGTGAAAGATATCACATTAGTCAAATTTGTCAACACCTTATTTGTAAACTTTACGGTAAAATATCAAAAAAATGACAAGATAGAACTATTTTAGCCACAAATGGCATAGATTGGGATGAAAATAATCACCGTCCATCCCATAGGGGGGTAGCTTGGGGAGGCAATTCCCATTAAGGGAGGATTTGAACCCGTTTATGAGCGCAAACATCAAACCAACGTCTTCTCCTGAAGACAAGAGCCTCTCTCTATTACCTACGCAGGCTCATACACCCCTTTTCAACCCCCGCCTGCGCAGCTTTTCCGGTCTGAGATAGTCGCCCCAATAACTCTCATTACCACAAATATTGCCCTGCCGATTATGTTGCCGATGGCTTGACGAGCGGCAAGGGTCATCCAGACGGTCAAATATACCAACGAGGTTACAGCCGATCCCGTGAACAAGGGCTTCGACAAAGCCAAGGTCGCACGACGGTCTATTTCGCTTTAATCGCCTTGCGCCTGATTGCCTTCCTGACGGCCTCAACGATCTCGCCGGGGGTGAACGGTTTGGCTACATAATCCATCGCTCCCCGTTTCAGTGCCTCCGTTGCACGGCCGACGGTCGGGTAACCGCTGATCATCACTATCGCCGAATCGGGTGAACGGCGTTCGAGTTCCTCAATGACGTCCATTCCATCAAATCCCGGCATCTTCCAGTCGCACAGAATCACGTCAAAGAAAGAATCTGCAATAAGCCTGAGCCCTTCGGGCGGGCTGGTGGTACACGACACTTGAAAACCCGTAGCAGAAAATATCCTGCGGCACGATTCCAGGACAACGTCTTCATCATCGATGATGAGCATCCTGTCTGCCATACTGTACCTCGCTTCTCTACCAGATTTCGGCGCTCAGCCGCTGTTCAAGCCAGCGCCTTTGGGTCGGCGTAAGCTGCCCGACATATTTCTCTATCCATTCTATGTCTCCCGTGAGGAGAGCGAGCTTTTCAGGACCGGTAAGAGTGTATTCATCGAGGGCCTCTGCCCCTTTATAGAGCAAGTTATAGATGAATTCACTGTCGGAATTGGCTCGTTCAAGGACCTTGATAACCTCCTCTTTATGAATGAGGGCCTGTTCCTCAACTGGAAGGGTTGCGGCCTTATGAACCGCCGCATTCACGACCTCGACAATCTTCTCAGGGGTAAATGGTTTTTCCAGATACTCCATTGCCCCTAGTTGCATGGCCTGAACAGCTGATTGAACGGTAGCATAACCGGTGATCATAACCACGGGTAGTGAAGGCTTGGCCCGTTTAATGTCGCGGAGGACCCGCATGCCTCCAATATCCGGCATACGAATATCAGTCAGGACGACATCGTAGTGTCTGTTAAGGGCCCGGTCGAGCCCCTCACGACCGCTCAGCGACACCTCTACTTCGCAGTCTTCGTCCTTCAGTATCTTGCTGATACTGTCCAACACTATCTGTTCGTCATCAATCACCAAAACTCTTTTTGTTTTCATGATCTTCCCCCTTTTGGAGTACCTCGTGGACTATTTTCAGCAACTCATCAGGCGTGAAAGGTTTAGCTATAAATTCCTCTGCCCCCAAGTGCAACCCCTCAGCGATCGTCTCAGGCGTTGGATACCCGCTCATAACCACGATAGGTACCTCCGGCCACTGTTTTTTAACCGCACGAATGAGATACATACCATCTCGTTCCGGCATCTTCACATCGATAAGCAAAATATCAAATGCGTTATTCTCCATCGCCGTTAATGCCTGATCTGCGCTTGGTACAAGACTGACCTCAAAGCCCTCCGCCTCGAACACCCGCTTGCAGCTGTCAAGCACAATGGGATCGTCATCAACGATGAGTATCTTTACGTTCACTACTCACTCCCCCTAACGGCAACCAAACAGTAAAAGTACTCCCCTTGCCAACCTCGCTCTGGACCCAAATGGTTCCCCCATGGTGTTGGACGATGCCATAGGAAATAGCCAGTCCAAGACCTGTGCCCTGGCCTACGTCCTTAGTAGAAAAGAAGGGATCGAACAATTTGTCAAGGTGTTCGGCCGATATGCCGCATCCTGTATCTCTGACCGTAATCTCTACGCCCTGCGGATCCGCGGCGTTGCCGGAAATGCCGATACCAGTAGTTACCACGATCGTATCATCCTGCTGCGTGGCGTCGAGGGCATTGAGCAGCACATTGAACAGAACGCTCTGTATTTGATTGGCATCAAGGGTAATTAGCGGGAGCCCTTCGTCTAGGTTGCATTGCAAATCTATTCCTTTTACAAGCGCCTGGTTTTTCATCATGGAAACAACCGATTCTACAAGCTGATTGATATCTGTCAGTTCAGGGTGTAGTGCCGTTTGCCTCGAAAAATCCAAAAGGTTCTTTACTATTTTGCGCACCCGCTCTGTCTGTTGGGCAATGATCTCCAGATCGGAGCGCATATCTTCCTTAATGTCTTTACGCTGCAGCAGCATGTGCGTAAATGTCAATACCCCCGTGAGTGGATTGTTTATCTCGTGGGCTACCCCGGCTGCCAGCCTTCCGATACTCGCCTGTTTTTCTGACTGCAGTAGCTTTATTTCACTCTCTGCCTTCAGGCTCCTATCGCGCTCTTGAAGCGAGGTGAGCATATCTGCGAAGGTTTTCTGGAGCACCCCTATCTCACTCGAGGAAATAGGTCCTACCGTAGGCGAGAAATTTCCTTGCGAAACTTCCGTGCTTGCCCTTATCAACCGATGCACCGGTTGCAAGATAACGCTTTGTAAAAAATATCCCAGCACAATTGCCAAAGCTATACCGGCTATAGTCAAAAAGATATAAACAGAAAGGGCCTTTCTCCGGATATCAGCGTATTTGGCCTCCAATACCCCGACATAGAGCATGCCCACCCGTTCGCCAAAGATGTCCGTGATAGGCTCATAGGCAGTAATGTACCAGTCACTCACGACGAAGGCGCGGCCCGTCCACTTTTCCCCCGCTTGTAATACCTGTTCTCCGACCTCTTTCGAGGCCCGCGTTCCAATGGCCCGCTCTTTGCCAGGACCGAGGACATTAGTGGAAACACGGATATCTTCAAAAAAGATAGTAGCCGTTCCAATATTGCGGCCCTTGTAAATCTCTTGTTGGAAAACCGTATCGCGTACCTGGTCAACGATCGAAAAATTTCGATTAAGAAGAATCCCCCCATAGAGAATACCGAGCAGCTCAGTACCTTCAAAAACCGGAATGGCGGCTGCAAGCGCCATCCCCGAAGTTTCTTCCTCTTCGGCCCTCGGGGCGGCCCGCGGGGTAGGAAGAAGTCGAATTACGGCTTGATCAGCGAGTCCGGGATTCTCAGCCAAGAGAAATTTTCTACTCAAAACCACGGTTCCCGAAATGGATACCCGCTTTCGCCGAGCTAGGTTTGCTATGGGATTAGGAACCTGAGTCTTTTTTGTCGGGATATGATGAGGTCCGATTCGGCAGAGCGCTGTACCTTCCTTCGTAACGATACCGGCGAAATCCAGTTCGCCGTAGCGGGCTAACCGCCTGAGCCGATTGACAAGCCCGGAAGTGTCTTGCATCTTAAGCTCGGAGCGAAATCCCGATCCCAGCGCCGTCGTGTCAAGGACGACTTCTACCCCCCTGATTCGATTACGATAAATCTCTCGGGCGGTGTTCAGATCCAAGCGGATGCGGTTCGTTGCCTCGTTGAGGACCGCTTTATAAAGGAGTCGGCCGCCGACGATCAAAGAGACAGCACCCACCAAAAATGACACACCAAGGAAACCGACGATGAGTTTTGATCGAATTGAAGAAAACATGACAGCCCTTGGAACCTACACGCGCTTCCTCACAAACAACGGAATCTCTCGCCCCGGTATCCAGCGCCCCAAACCCACAAGACCGATCTCACCATTCACATACACTACAGAGGGTGCACGGAACACCATGTATTCTCGCCCTAGCGGAGAATCTGAATATACACAAAAGGCGTTTGCAGTATATGCTGTACTCGGTCCACAGAGCACTCATTCGTTCTGCTCGGTACCGTCTTAGCTACAGCGTTTGACTCCTCTGCCGACTGAAGCATCCCACCTCCTGGTACATATCAGACTTGCGATCCGGTACTGAGCGCACTATTCCTGCTTCAGGAGAATCTTGTGTCCTAAGAGGTTGATCTCCTGGATGGAGGCCTCTATCTTTTTCTCCTCGCCGAAGAGACTGACGAGCCGTAACGTTGTTCCCTCAGGGATAATGGTAGCGATGTCGGCCATGATCTCTTCTTCTTTGCCGTCCTTGAGGATATAGGCCGTAGATTGGCACATACTCGACCTCCTTTTTTGTAAGTCAGCTAGATTGTTGATCAAACCTTATATAATGTAGCCCTCTCAGGGACAAAAAGCAAATGCAACGCTCGCCTATTTAATAGCCTGGGCGCCTCGGGTACCCCGCCGCCATCTCCCTATCGTCGCCATCAGGGATGAGGCGCGGCACAACATCCTCCCCCAAAAGGGGGAGCTCGTCTTGCGGGCGTCGGGGTGGATGAAGCAGAAGCGACGGCACTTTATCTCCTGTAACCTCCGTTGAAATTCCCCTCCCCTATCCGCGCCCACATCAGGGAAGTAGCCCGGTATATGGTAGCCGAAGGCGCTAAATCCCTCCCCTTCCCCTTTATGATAGCCATAAAAATCAGCAAAGGTCTTGAGCGTTGTCTCTACCCCAAATCGTTCAGGTTGCAGATGCCACGGCGCCCCCGGCTCCATCTCGATGGTAAAGGTCCTGACCCCCTGGACATTGGGGAAGTGCCTTCGGATGCGGGCGATGAGCCTTGCGGTCTCTTCCAAATCCTCTTCGTGCTCAAAGGGCAGGCCGATGGCAAAAAAGAGATCCACCTTCACCCCCTTTTCCCTCGTGTACTCCAGACACTCCCACAGTTCCCGATTCGTATAGGAATATCCCTTGTTGCGCCGGCGCACCTCCTCCGAGCCGCTCTCCGGAGACAGGGCAAGGAGGGACCGTGGTCCAAAGGTACGGGCAAATTCATCGATAAACGCCTGGGTGGGGAGACCGTAGGATTCAAAGAAGAACTCCACCTTGAGTTTCTCTTCCCTGATCCGCGAGAAGAGTTCGAGATAGTAGTCCGGTCGGCGGGGATAGGGGTCAAAACAGACGTGCATGGTCTCATACCCCCAGCGCAGGGCTTCTTTGATAGAATCCATCACCCGCTCTACAGCCCTGAAGATCACCCCCCGGCGTCCGGCAATGAGCCGCTGGGCGTCCCTCCCGCCCCCGCACCACGTGCAGTTGACCGGGCAACCCCTCCCGATCATCAGGTCGAACATGGGGCTTTTGAGAGAAAAGAAGAGGCGATTCCTCTCTTTGGAGAACCCCTTTGCAAAGAAGGGCATGAGGACCCAATCGATGTAGGTCCGGTGATTTTTCAACAGGGCGAAATTGGTGAAGCACAATCCATCCAAGATCGCCTGAGAAGCCACATACTCCAGCGGGTTCTCGACGATCCCCTTCTCCTTCCTCCACGTGAGGTTGGGTATTGCTTCAAGGACCCCCCCCCTGATCACCGCCTCGGCCAGCTGAAGGAGGGGCACCTCCCCTTCACCCCTGATGACGGCGTCCACCCAGGGGAAGTGCTCCATGATCTCTCGGTGATAGAAGCCGGCGGTCATGCCCCCCAGGAGTATAAAGACCTCTGGAAAGGCCTCCTTGATCCTCCGGGCCCATTCCAACACCTCGTAGGATTGGGGGTGCCAGAAGAGTGAAAGGGCCACGATCCGGGGTCTCGACTCGGCGATATAATCGGTAAGGGAAAACCCCTTGTCCTCTATCCACTCCACCCCCAGGTGGACGACCTCGGTCTTATACCCCTCGCGACAGAGGAGATCGGCCAGGGCCAAGACCCCCATGGGCATGTAATTGACAAAAGTGTACTCGCCGATGGGGCGGTAGTAGTTGTCAAATTTGGGGCAATGGACAAAGAGGCAATCCACGGTTACTTCCTATCTTCCTCCATAATCGCGTCTGCGGCAAACCTCCCTGAGAGGGCCGCCCCCACGATCCCATGTGACGGGCGGGTGTAGTGACCCGCCAGATAGAGCCCCCTCAGAGGGGTCTTGTTGGCCGGCCTCCCCACCCCGATTTGACCGGGCGTCGGGGCGAGACCATAGGTAGCACCCCTTTCATTGGCAGTATACCGCTCCAAGGTGCAGGGGGTGGCGGCCTCGATGACTTTGATACGCTCGGAGAGACCGGGGATATACCTGGTCTCCACCAGGCGGATGAGCCGCTGTGCTACCTCCTCTTTTATAGTACGATAACGGGATCGATTATGCCACCCCCACCCATTGCGGAATGCATAGGGAGCCGGGGTCATGATGCGCACGATGTGATGCCCGCCAGGGGCGAGGGAGGAATCGAGGAGGGTGGGTATGGTGACGATCACCGAGGGGTCATCGGGCATCGCCCCCTGCATCAATTGTCCATATTCCACCTCTGCATCCCTCGGACTTATATAGGTAAAATAGGGGAAAACCCTGCGATCCAAATCCATTTTTACACCCAGATATACCAAAAATGAGGAGAGGGAGTATTCCAAGCCATGGACCACACTGGAGACCCGTTTTCTATATTCCTCGGCCAACAACTCACAGAGTGCCCGGCGGATGTTGATGGCGGCCACCACCCGCTGGGCCGGAAAGAAATCCCTCTCGCGGGTGATGACCCCTTGCACCCTGCTACTCTTCACCTCAATCCGCTCCACCGCCGTCTTGCACCTCACCTCGCCGCCTCCCTCCACAAAGGCCCGCTCCAATGCCTGGGGGATAACACCCATGCCTCCCTGTGGATACCACACCCGCTGGGCCAGGACCTTGGTGATGAGGGTCGCGGTAAAGAGCAAAGAGAGACGAGAGGGGGGGAGATGGGCGGGGAGCGTAGCGAGGACCTGTTTGATCCCTGCGCCCTGAAAGTATTGATCCAAGATCGCCCCTAACGAGGTGTGCTGATACCTGATGAGGTGCCAGAAAAAGAAGGGAAAGAGGATCGTGTGCCACCACGTGCGCCCTTCAAAGCGATTGATCTCTTCCCCTATCTTTCCGATCAACGCAAAGTAATGCCCCAGGCCCCTCCGCTCTTGGGGGAAGAACTCCCTTACCCCGCTGATATACGCCTCAAAACCCCCGTGCAGGTTGAGATCGAGGGTGAAATCGGGGTAGATGTTTCGGGCGGTCTCAACACCGAGAAAGCGCAAATATGGCAGGGCAGCTGTTTGCTCCAAGATTGTATAAAACTCCTCCCCTTCCTCACAACCGCCGAGAAAGGCACCGGTGGCATCAAAGGTGAATGGACCCCTCTTAAAGGAGGTCACATACCCCCCGGTCCTTTCCGCCTGCTCCAGGAGCAACACCCTTAACCCCCGCCTGACCAAGAGGGCCCCGGCCGTTAGTCCCCCCATCCCCCCGCCGATGACGATCACATCGTACTTCATCCGCACAAACCCAGGGCAAAGATGAAAAAGATCAGGATAGCGACCCCCCATACCACACCGACAGGTGCCCACAGGAGTCGATAGACGTTTTTTAATTCCGCCTTGAAATAGTCCTTGGTCAAAACCAAACACAGATGCAGGGGGGAGAGTAACACGCCACAATAACCGCTGGCATAGGCGAGCATGAGATATACGAGCAGATTATCCCCTCCCTTGATGATGGGCACGAGGATAGGAAAGGCAACCCCCACAAAGGCGATGGTCACCCCCGTCATGAGACCGATGGAAAAGGGGAGCACCGCCAAGAGGACAAGGGGGGGGACGCCCAGCTGACACAGGCCGCTGTGAAAACCATCTACCGCATGGGTGACCTCCAGCATCTGCTGGAAGTAGATGACCATGACCACGGTAATCAAGACCTGTGCGGACGTCAGCGTGCGCACGATGATCCCTTTGATCTTCCTCCATACGCCCCTCGAGCGCAGGAGTTCTATGCCGATGGCCACCAAGAGAGAGTACGCCAATTCCACCCGTAAGAGGATGACCATGAACAAAACCACCAGGAGGGGAAAAAGGGAGGAACCTATTCCCTTGATACCTCCCCACCACCCCGTGCCCGCCCTACCCTCCTTCCCCTTTCCCACGCCGCGGAACCCGAAGTAAACGCCCCCTCCAATGGCCGCCAGGGTCAGGGGAAAATGATAGGCAGCAATTTGCCTGAGGGATACTCCCAACAGGGCCGACGCCAGGATTACCCCGGGGTAGGTGGGGAGAAAATACTCCCAGATATGGCGAAACCAGTAGTTGAGAAAGGTCCGCCGCTCGGGGGAGAGCCGCAAGGCATCGGATGCCTCAACCACCAAGGGGGCCGAGACCAGGGCGCCCCCCATGATGGGCATCAACCCTATCATCGCGGGCAACAAAGCCACGACCGCCCGCAGGTCACCGGTGACGGCATGGAAGGAATCGATCATCTTACGCATCCCTCCGGTCTCCTTCATGATCTCACTGAGCACGAGTATAAAAAAGAGGGCCAGAACGAGGTATATGGCCGTGGGCTCTATGATTGCACGGAAGAACTGTCCCCCTATCATGACCAGCGGGAGTCTGTACACCAATCCAAGGGCAACCCCGCCGATGCACAGGGTAACCCACAGCTCCACCCTTCGCACCAGGAGTAAGACAATGAGGGCAAAAACGAGGCCTATCCGCAGCAGTTCCATCGCTCAACCTTCTTTATGTGCACATAGCGTTGACTTCGGTAAATCTTTGCCATAATATAGGCGGGGTGTCGCCTTTTCAAGATGAATTTTGAAATACGTACATAAAAGGCTCTTCCATGGCAGAAAAACAATATCTTATCGATGAAATCACCATGAGAGACTCCTGGAGACTCTTTAGGATCCTCTCCGAGTTTGTTGAGGGTTTCGAGACCCTGGCGGATGTCCACCCAGCGGTAAGTATCTTCGGGGCAACGCACATAGAGCCCGCAAGTCCCCTCTATAATAAGGCGGTGCAGCTTGCCCGGCTTTTGGCACAAGAGGGTTTTACCGTCATCACCGGTGGGGGACCGGGGATCATGGAGGCCGCCAATAAAGGGGCCCTGGAGGGGGGTGGTAAGTCCATCGGGTTGAACATAGACCTCCCCACCGAACAACCACTCAATACCTATACGAACGTCCATTTGAGCTTCAGCTACTTCTTCGTGCGGAAGGTGATGTTCATCAAATATGCTATGGCCTATATCATCTTCCCCGGTGGCTTCGGGACCCTCGATGAACTCTTGGAGGCAATTACGCTCATCCAGACGGCGAAAATAAAGCCCTTTCCCGTCATCCTCGTGGAGCGAGATTATTGGCAGGGATTGTTGGATTGGCTCAAGGGCACCCTGCTGAAGGCACGGTACATCTCCCCCCAAGACCTGGAGATCATGCAGGTCATCGACGACCCTTCGGAAATCGTCAAATACATCAAACGGACGGTCATCATCTGAGCCCGCTTTGGGGCTTAGGGGGAATGAGCTCGAGGAACTGTCGCAAGATCCGGGCCGTTGCTCCCCAGATGACGTGCCTGCCGCAGTGATAGGTGGATACCCGCTCGGTCCGCTCTTGGTACGTCATGTACTCCTCAGTCAAAACCCCTTCTTTAAAAAAACCCGCCAGAGGGAGGATAATGATCTCTGCGGTCTCATCAGGAGAGGGGACAAAGGTATAGGGATAAGGAATGAGACCCACAAAGGGTGAGACGACGAAGTCGGACAGGGTCCTTACCTCATCCAGGGCCCCCACCAGCGCCACATCCTGCGGCTTGAGGCCGATCTCCTCATGGGCCTCCCTGAGGGCGGTGGTCACAATATCTCCATCAGCGGCGTCGTAGTTGCCTCCGGGGAATGAGATCTCCCCCTTATGATGTTTTACCCTATCGGTCCTCTTGGTAAAGAGGATGTGGTAGGAGCGATCCTTCATGAACAAGGGGAGCAAAACCGCGGCCTTGGCCAGTGGTGGCCCTTGAGCCATGAGTCCGGACCCAATGGCAAGCCGCTTGACCTCACGACGCGCCAGAATCTCTGTAATGCTCCGAATCAAATCATCTGCAGTAGGATCAGGGCGTGACATATGACCAGTACATCCTCCTCACAATGCGTTCCAGGATATAATCCTATCGGACAAAAGTAAAGCTCTCCTTGACATCCTTTGGAGGAATGATACACCGTGAAAGATAATAGAGAAACATTGAAACAGAGGGGAATAGTTGTTATATTAGAATAAATTTGTGAAGAGGAGACAGAGAAGGTCTCGTATGAAGGATCCGCACGAAAAAGTCCCAGATCAGAAAGAGTTGGAACAGGAACTCAACACCTATCTGGAGAAGAAATACGGTGATAGGGTAAAACTGGTGGTCTCCACCTTCATCCCCAAGGTCTCCCCTGCACAAGAGGGCGACAAAGAAAAAACAGCGGACAAGGGAGCACCTCAGATCAACTTCGACATGAAACCCGAAGAGCTCATCTCCTATCTCAACTCTTTCATCGTCAGACAGGATGAGGCCAAAGAGATCTTGGCCACGAAGATCTGCACACACTATAACAAAATACAATACATGGCCCACAAGAGAGGCGGCTCTGATCAGGGAGTCGGCAAGATCAAGAACAATATCATTATGGCCGGCCCCACCGGCGTGGGGAAGACCTACATGATAAAGCTCATAGCCCAGAAGATCGGGGTCCCCTTCGTAAAAGGAGACGCCACCAAGTTCAGTGAGACCGGCTATGTGGGAGGTGACGTGGAAGATCTGCTGCGTGACATGGTCTACGAAGTCAACGGCGACATCGAGCGCGCCCAATATGGGATTGTATACATCGATGAGATAGACAAGATCGCGAGCAGCGGTAACATCATCGGCCCTGATGTCTCGAGAACCGGAGTGCAACGGGCCTTGTTGAAACCGATGGAAGAAACGGAGGTGGACCTCCGGGTTCCGCATGATCCCATCTCCCAGATGGAGGCCATCGAAAAATATCGCCGCACAGGCAAACGGGAAAAAAAGACCATCAACACCAGAAATATCCTCTTTATCGTCAGTGGCGCCTTTAATGGTTTGGAGGACATCATCAGAAAGCGGGTGCACAAAGAGGGTATCGGTTTTGGGGCGGAGGTCAAATCCAAGGACGAAAAGATTGAATACCTCAAGCAGGTATCTGCCGAGGACCTCATCGCTTACGGATTTGAATCGGAGTTTATCGGACGACTCCCCGTAGTTACCTGCTTCCACCCCTTGGAGGCCCATGATCTCTACGAGATCTTGAAAAACCCCCACAGCCCTATTATAAGCAGCAAAAAGAGCGACTTTCAGTCGTACGGCATCGACCTCCAGTTTGAGGATGAGGCCTTGCAGGAGATGGCACACATGGCCTATCAAGAACGCACCGGCGCTCGAGGGTTGATCAGCGCCATCGAAAAGGTCCTCTTGAAATTCGAGAGGAAACTTCCCTCCACCGATATCACGGAACTCGTGGTAACGGTAGAGATGGTCCAGAACCCGGGAGAGGAGCTCAAGAAGCTGCTCGATGATCCTCGGGATGAAAAACGGCTCAGGCGACACCGAGAGCTCGCGGCCCACGAACGAGAAGAGATGAAGAAGTATATCAAGGACCGCAAGGCCGAATTCCTGAACCGATACGGGGCCATCTTTACCGATCCTCGTTTGGACCTCGTCGTGGACCGGGTGATCCAAAAAGAGAAGGATGTAAACTCCGCCTTTGAGGAAGTCCTCTCCACCTATTACCAGATCAGGGGGTTTGAAAAGTCCTTCTGGGAGCGGCACGGCATCGAGATCACGCTTGACGACGAGGCCGTGGACCTCCTGCTGGCCTGGATCGTGAGGGAGGAAAGAAATACCAAGGAAATACTTACCTCATTAGATAATTGCTTTGAACCTGCCTTAAAGCTGATCAGGGATAAGACAGGGGTCGAGGCATTCTCCATCCCCGTAGAGGGGGTTGAAAATCCTGAGACCTACTTTGATAATTTAGTCAAGGATGCCTACGTGCGTAAACGATAGGGATCGATCATGAAAGACTACTATACTATCCTGGGCGTCAACAAAAACTCCACCGCAGACGAGATAAAAAAGGCCTATCGCCAGTTGGCCCTCAAGTACCACCCGGACAGGAACAAGGGCGATAAAGAGGCGGAAGAACATTTTAAGGAGATCAACGAGGCCTATGCCGTGCTCAGCAATGAAGAGAAGAGACGCCAATACGATATGTTCGGGGCGGAGGGGTTCCGCCAACGATACTCCCGGGAGGACATCTTCCAGGGCTTCGACATAGGGGATATCCTGAAGGATTCCGGCTTCGGCACCTCGGACATATTCAGCGTCCTCTTCGGCGGTGGCGGCGGGAGGGGGAGAGGGGTGCGGTATACCACCTTTACCGCTCCCTTCGGCCAGCATGCCCCAGGCGCAGGCGGTCCTTACTACGCAGACTATGGTGCCCGTGGGGGGGCACGACCCTCTCAGGGAAGGGATATGGTCTCTGATCTTACCATTACCCTGGAGGAGGCGGCCGCGGGAACGGAAAAACTCATCTCCCTCCGAAGGGACGGCAAGGCCGAAAAGATCTCGGTCAAGATCCCCCCGGGCATCGATACGGGGAAAAAATTGAGGATAGCGGGGAAGGGGGAACAGGGAGCAGGTGGAGGCCCTGCCGGGAATCTCTTCGTGCGCGTGAATGTACAAAACCATCCCCTCTTCCGCAGAGAAGGGGATGATATCTCCGTCGATCGTGAGATAACCTTCAGTGAGGCCGCCCTGGGGACGAGCATCGAGGTCCCCACCCTCGATGGGATCAAAAAGGTGAAGGTCCCGGCCGGCACCTCAGGGAATACACGATTGCGGTTAAAGGGAGAGGGGATCCCCCATCTGAAGGGGAAGGGCAAAGGTGACGCCTATGTCCGTATCGTTATCAAGGTCCCCAAAAAATTGACCGCCAAACAGAAGGAATTGGTCGAGGGCTTAGCCAAAGACGGCCTGTAGCTAAAGAGGGTATCTTTTCCCTCATAAATATGGGACAATATCAGTAAGGTTCCGTGGCAGAAAAAATGGTGCGAGGAGAAAAGGCGATAGTCAGCATGAGGATATTGGGGCTGATCTTCGACCCCAATCTCAACACCACGGTGATAGTCCTCCTGGACCCAAAAGGGGAACGGGTGCTCCCCATCTGGATTGGGCCGATGGAGGGAAACGCCATCGCCATAGGGATGGAGAAGGTAAATACCCCCCGGCCCATGACCCATGACCTGATGAAGAACCTCCTCGATGAATTTCAGGTTGAGATAAAGAAGGTGATCGTCACCGAGCTCAAAGACGATACCTTCTACGCCGTGATCCATCTGAGCATCGATGACAAAGAAATGGAGATCGATTCACGCCCCAGCGACGCCATCGCCCTGGCCGTCAGGGTGGAGGCCCCTATCTATTGCGCCGAACGGGTCATGGACGCGGCAGCAGACCTGGGACTGCTCAAACAGCACAGCGACTTCGACGAATCCGAGGACCTGAAAAAGTGGCTGGAAAGCCTCAGAGCCGATGATTTCGGGAAATATAAGATGTAGCCCGGCCCCCGTAAGAGACTAAACTCGCCTCCACCGATTACAATCCCCTCC
>CAZMFG010000005.1:22742-33991 GCA_964565525.1 uncultured Thermodesulfobacteriota bacterium | reverse complement strand
CGCTTGAATGGCATTCAAGAGGTCAGGGGTTCGATCCCCCTCAGCTCCACCAAAAGAAATCACGGGGCTCACCGCAATCGGTGAGCCCCTTTTTTGTTGACCATTATTATCCCCTGTAGCGTGCAGAAAGCCTGCCTCGGTCAAGTCGTCCTTTAAAGCGACTCGCCCCTTATTATCTTGCGTGCCCTATATTCATCATAATCCGGTATGAGACGATCATATTCTCCATTCATTAAAGGGGTGGAGATCATGAAATCCGCTGATGTTCGATTGCAGGCGAGGGGAATATTCCACACTACCGCCATTCGCAAGAGGGCCTTGACGTCAGGATCATGGGGCATCGGTTCGAGCGGGTCCCAGAAAAAAATGAGAAAATCAATTTCACCATCGGCAATCTTGGCGCCGATTTGCAAATCACCGCCTAACGGTCCGCTCTGGAGCATGGTAATTGGAAAGCCGAGTTCCTGTTCCAGCACCTTGCCGGTTGTGCCGGTGGCGTATACCTTATGGCGAGCCAAGAGGTCTCTGTTATATTTTGCCCATTCAGTCAGATCTCGCTTCTTATTATCGTGCGCAACGAGGGCGATCTTTTTATGATGTCCCATAGGTATTTTTTTATCTGCCATACAATTCCTTCTCCTTTTCTCATAATAACAAAACGGCCTTTTTATCTACAGAAACCATTGCTAACCTTTGGCTCTTGTTGAATAATGTGATGAATTGTTAAAACACGATAACCTTTGATACCACAATAAGCACATGAACCGTCGGTCTCCGAGAACATCATTTCATCAGTATTAGTCATACACATTATCCCTCTCTTCTAACAAACAATATACAAAAAATTATGTGTATCATCCTTAACTATATAACAATGCAGTTGATAAACTACTCCTCCATTCCCTAAAATGCAACTATCCGAAAATAAAAAAAGACGGGCACCAGGCCCGTCTTTTTTGGTGTTACAAAATCCTACTGGTTATCTCTTTTTCTTCGCCGCCTTTTTGGGTGCCTTTGCCCCTGCCATCTGGTAAAGGCTGATGGCGATGACGAAGAGGAGGCATACCCCGGAGAACCGCATATAGCTCAAAGGGTAGAGGCCTATGACGACAAACCCGAAGATCTTATCGAGGACCCCGATAACAAACCCAATCAACCCCACGATCAAAAACACCTTGTTTAAAAAGGAAAACAACGCATTCATCTTACCCCTCCTTTTGTTAGGTTAGCACTGAGCAAAAAGACTACCCGACTGACACAGTCGTTATATCAGGTGGACCGGAAAAGTCAAGTAAAAGGACGATAGGCGGTCAGCCCAGCTCTCTATTGACAGGTAGTCCATTATATTTATATAGTATTGTGAAAATTATTACTATCTTGCAGTCCCTCTTTGCAAGAGACGCTCAAAGCAAAAGGAGTGACGTGATATGAAAGAAGCGGTTATTGTCAGCGGTGTCAGGGCCCCCATTCTTCGATATCATCCATAATCGCCTGTTGCATGATATGGCTTATTACGGACATGTAAGGGTTTTTGTCTTTGCGTTGTTTCCCGGCTTTGCATCCGATATGGCATGATACGGGTCCACAGATACCTGAAAACTGGATGTCTGGCCGGGGGCCAGACAGATGGTATTGATACAGTTGTTGTGGTTAGGATTGATGGGCCAGATATAGTTCACTGTATAGTGCATGGGCATCCAGGAAAAGCCGGGATGTTTTACCAGTCCGTTTGGGTCAATGGCGCTGAGATATTCCTGCTCGTTCACCTGGCCGTTGTCTTTTGAAACACGGACCCAGGCTTTCGCAAAATCCTCGTCCGGGATCGCAGCTCCCTCATTATGGAAGGTCAGCCTGAGGCGACAATCCGAGGTAAGGGTGATATTGTCCAGAACAAGATCAGACGGCGCGGGATCGCGTACATCAAAGCGCCTGGTAAACTCGTTGTTGCTGCTATTTTGTTCTTCGTCCGGCTGGTAATTGGTGGTATTGATCTGCCCGAGCAGTTTGTACGGTCCCGGTTGCAGTGTGACCATCGTATTCCCGATTTTAACCCGACGGGGGATGGTTATGGTCTGACTGATAGTAAATTCTTCACCGGCCGTAAGCGGCGGGATCGTCATGGAGTATTCGGGTACAATTTTGCGGTAGTATTGCGTATAGGGGTCATCGGTTAGCTCCATCTGAAAATAGGCCTCCGGTGCACCGGGAAACTGACTGTGTATGCCGATGTTCTGGATGGTGACGGTAATCCTGATAATATCCTTGGCAATTCTGGGGTTTGGCGGATCAATGGAAATATCCGTGATAGCCAGATCCACCAGGAGCGGTTCGTTCAACTGATCCGGAACCCGGGGCCCGGGCCGGGGCGCCGGTTTTTCTGATACGCTATTCAGTTCCGGATTCCTGATGACCTTTTTCGCCTGTAAGGGCGGCTGGGTGTCCGGAGCGAGTGCAGGCGGGTTTTGTACCGGCGCGACGGCTTTGGGTATAGCCGGTTTTCTGCAGAGAAGCCTTTCCATACGCGAGTTGTTTCTTTCGTTGGCCTCTGTCACCGCGTTATTGCCGTCCACAACAACCTTGATGGAATGGGTGCCCGGTTCCAGATCCAGGTTTTTCGCTTCCGGAAACCAGACCTGCTTTACCGAGGCGCCCGGTTTTTTCAGGCGACCGGCAGGATCAAAAGCGCCCAGCCGCAGGCCGCCCCACGCCTGGCTTCCCTTGTACACCTGAATACTGGCACCGGTAGCCGGGTCATATCCGGAACTCGGCGCGCCGGCGGTACCGATGTTCTTAATCGTTACGATGATATTGCAGTCTTTATCCAATTGAATGTCTCTGACGACCAGATCCGGCAGGCGTTTGATTTGCGAAGTTTTTTTCGGATTGATTTCAGCGCCCGGCGCCGGGTTTGCTTGGGTATCCGACCCATTTTTTACTTCGCTTTTCACGGAGCGGCTTTGGGAGTGAAGGATGTGTGGAAACAGGAAAATACCAGCAACAAAAATTGGGATAATCCATATAAATGGTCGGTTATTGAGTATCATGGACGGCCTCCTGGGTTTGGTTGTTTTCAAGTAATGATATCCCTCTTTCCATCAATCCGTGAGCGTAGACCCGGCAAGAGAGAGCAACCGCTCATATGCGGTTACTAATAGGTACCCTTTCCGGGCAAAAAGGTTCATTTTCCCCCGGTGAATTGTCGTGATAACGGCCGCAAATGTTAAGTTACCACTGTTGTTAAGTTAACACTGAACAAAAGGTCACCACATTAGTCCAAAGCTATATCATACGCGCTGAAAAAGTCAAACAGGAGGATGCACTCATGCTCATAACAGGGCGCTATTGACATAGTGCTCTGTTATGTTTATATAGTATTGTGAAAATTATTACTATCGTTTAGTCCCTCTTCGAAAGACACGCGCAAAACAAAAGGAGTACAGTGATATGAAAGAAGCGGTTATTGTCAGCGGCGTCAGGACGGCTATTGGAAATTTTGGCGGTGCCCTCAAGGACATCCCCGTGGTGCAGATGGGGGCTTTGGTGATCAACGAGGCCCTGAAGCGGGCGGGCCTGCGTCCCGAGACTAGCCCTGAACTGACGGCTGTTGGACCGGAAGCGCTCAAGGGTGAGGGTCTGACCCAGTTGGGGAAGAAGCACGCTGATTGGGATCAGTCCTTGAAGCCCGTTCAGGTCGACGAGGTGATCATGGGGAACGTCCTGCAAGGCGGCCAAGGGCAGAACACCGCCCGTCAAGCCACCATCTATGCGGGACTCCCCACGGAGACCAATGCTTGTACCATCAACAAGGTATGCGCCTCAGGGCTCAAGGCCATTACCATCGGCGCCCAGACCATCGGTGCAGGCCTGGCAGAGATCATCGTGGCCGGCGGCATGGAGAATATGAGTCGTGCCCCCTATGCCCTACCCAAGGCCAGGTGGGGATACCGGATGGATGTCTCATCCAAGGGCGAGCTCATTGACCTGATGGTCTATGATGGACTCTGGGAGATATTCTACGGATATCACATGGGGCTTACGGCGGAGAACATCGCCGAACGCTACAAGATCAGCAGACAAGAACAGGATGAGTTGGGTCTCATGAGCCATCAGCGTGCCAGGACGGCCATCACCAACGGAATCTTCCAAGAAGAGATCGTGCCGGTACAGATCCCCCAGCGCAAGGGGGATCCACTTGTTTTTGATATCGATGAGCGCCCCATGGATACAACCCTTGAGAAGATGGCCAAGCTTCCGTCGGTCTTCAAAAAGGAGGGGACCGTCACCGCAGGAAACGCCTCGGGGATCAATGATGCGGCAGCCGCCGTGGTGATCATGTCCAAAGAGAAGGCCGGGGAGTTGGGGCTCAACCCCCTGGCCACCATCAGGGCCTTTGCCTCCGGAGGGGTGGACCCCGCCTATATGGGTCTGGGCCCCATCCCGGCGGTCAAAAAGGTCCTCAAGGCCACCGGCTTGGAGATCAAGGATATCGAGGTGGTCGAGCTCAATGAGGCCTTTGCCTCTCAGGCCATCGCCTGTATCCGGGAGCTGGGTCTCGACATGGAACGAACCAACATCCACGGCAGCGGCATCTCCCTGGGACACCCCATCGGGTGCACCGGTGCCCGGGTCACCGTGACCATGCTCAATGAGATGCGCCGCCGCAAGGCCCGTTACGGACTCTGCACCATGTGTATCGGAGGCGGTCAGGGAATGGCCATGATCGTGGAAGGGGAGAAGTGAGAGATTAGCCGGGCTGTTTTTTTGATAATGCCGGTTCACCCACCATGCTTTTCGTTGCGGCAAGCTGTGAGGCGCTACCTCAACGGGCAGTGCGCCCACCGGCTCCTGAAGTCCGCACTTTGCAGCTATCACAGGGTGGTGAGTGAGGTGAGACCTCTGTCCACCGTCGTGTACAAAACCCGCTATTGACCCTCCTTTTTAAATAAGATAACCTGAAGGCCTTAAGATTTTTTTCTTGCGGAGCGGTGATGGAGGAGAGCGAACTCCTACGACAACGGAGGGAAAAGATTCAGGCCTTACGGGATATGGGGGTTGAACTCTTCCCCAATGACTTCAGGGCAGAGCATACTTCCTTAGAACTGATGGAGCAGTATGGCGATTGGGCTGCGGAGGCCCTCCAGGGCCTCGATACGGTCTTTAGTTGCGCCGGCCGCATTATGGCCATCAGGAACTTTGGCCGTGCGGCCTTTGTTCATCTGCAGGACCGCACAGGCAGGATACAGGTATATGTGCGCAGAGATCTGTTGGGTGAGGAGGCCTTCGGCATATTCAAACGGCTTGACACGGGTGACTTTGTGGGGGTGCGGGGGCGACTCTTCCGGACCAAGACGGGGGAGTTGACCATCGAGGCCTCGTTCCTTCAGCTGTTGGCCAAGTCCTATCGTCCCCTCCCCGAAAAATGGCATGGCCTGACCGACGTGGAGACGAGATACCGACAGCGATATCTGGACCTCATGGTGAACGCTCAGGTCAAAGAGACCTTTTTAAAAAGGAACGAGATCATCCAGGCGATGAAGGCGTTCCTCCTCCAGCGTGACTTTCTGGAAGTCGAGACCCCTATGATGCAGCCTATCCCTGGTGGGGCGACGGCGCGTCCCTTTAAGACCCATCACAACGCCCTCGAACGGGACCTCTACCTGCGCATAGCGCCTGAGCTATACCTTAAACGATTGGTCATCGGGGGGCTGGAACGGGTCTTTGAATTAAACAGGAATTTTCGCAACGAGGGGGTCTCCTCCCAGCACAACCCTGAGTTCACCATGTTGGAGTTCTACCAGAGCTATAACACCTATGAGGACCTGATGGCCCTGACCGAGGAGATGATCGGGGCGGTCGCCGAGGGGGTCTTGGGTACTTATCAGTTCGCCTATCAAGGGGTCGCGTTGGACTTGACCCCCCCCTGGCCCCGGGTCACCCTCAAAGAGGCCCTGGTACGGTATGGGGAGGTGGATGAAGCGGTCCTCTCCGATAGGGCCGTTGCCTCTCGTCTGGCGCGGGAAATGGGTCTAGACGTGATGGGTGATGAAAGTCATGGTGAGCTCTTGGTCAAGGTCTTTGAACAGGCCGTAGAGTCAAAGCTCATCCAACCCACCTTTGTCACCGAATACCCGGTGGAGGTCTCCCCCCTGGCCCGGAGAAAGGCGGATGACCAGACGGTCACGGAACGGTTTGAACTCTTCATCATGGGGAGGGAGATAGCCAATGGATTTTCCGAGCTCAACGATCCTGAAGATCAAGGGAAACGATTTCAAGAGCAAGCCGCCCAAAAAAAGGGCCAAGAACAAGAAGAGGCTGCGTTCGTCGACGAGGACTTCCTCACCGCCCTGGAGTACGGCATGCCCCCTACCGCGGGTGAGGGGATCGGCATAGACCGGTTGGTGATGATCCTGACCGATTCCCCTTCCATCAGGGATGTCATCTTCTTCCCCCATATGAGAGAGAAGGCCTAATGCTCCCCTATGAACTCTTCATCGGCCTGCGCTATCTCAAGGCGAAGAGAAAACAGACCTTTATCTCCGTCATCACCTTGTTCTCCGTCACCGGGGTAATGTTGGGGGTCATGGCCCTCATCGTGGTCCTCGCGGTGATGGACGGATTTGGGTATGAGATCAGGGAGAAGATCCTGGGGACCAATGCCCATATCTTTCTGTATAAATACGGGAGCGGGATCAAGGATTACCGTGAGGTCATCGAGGAGGTCGAAGGGGTCCCCGGGGTGCTTGCCGCCGCCCCCTTCGCCTCGGCCCAGGTCATGGTATCCGGCAGGGGAGGCGTAGCCGGTGCCTTCGTGCGGGGAATCGACCCCCCATCCGAACGTAAGGTATCCACCTTGCAAAAAAGTATCGTAGAGGGTGCAATCGACTCGCTGAACCGGGATGCGCAGGGGAGGTTCCCCGGCATCATCGTGGGAAAGGAGCTGGCCAAGAATTTGGGGGTCTTCCTCGGTGACCCCGTGACCGTCATTTCCCCCTTGGGGGATATGTCACCCGTGGGGATGACCCCGCGGGTGAAACGGTTCCAAGTAACGGGGATCTTTGAGTTCGGGATGTTCGATTACGACTCCACCTTTGCCTATATCTCCCTCCCCCGCGCGCAGGAGTTCCTGAGGATAGGGGACGTGGCCACCACTATAGAGATCACGGTGCGGGATATCTATAAAGCGGGCGTCATTGCGCAGCGGATCAAGGAGAAATTGGGCCCCGCGTACTTCACCAAAGATTGGATGGAGATGAACAAAAAGCTCTTCTCGGCCCTCAAGCTGGAAAAAGTGATGATGTTTATCCTGCTGTCTCTGATCGTCGGGGTGGCGGCCTTCAACATCATCAGCACCCTGATCATGGTGGTGATGGAGAAGTACCGCGATATCGCCATCCTCAAGTCCATGGGGGCGCGACGCAGCAGTATCATGAAGGTCTTTGTCTTCGAGGGTTTCATCGTTGGTCTGGTGGGGACGTTCGTGGGGACTGTCTTCGGGCTCCTCATCGCCCACAACTTACAGGCGATCAGTAACTTTTTGGAGCGGATGCTCGGGTTTAAGGCAATGCCGGGGGATGTCTATTTTTTAAGCCAGCTCCCTTCCCGGGTGAATACCCTTGATGTCGTCATCGTAATCGGTATAGCCATGGGGATCAGCCTGCTGGCAACCATCTATCCGGCGTGGAAGGCCGCACGTCTCGACCCAACGGAGGCCTTGCGTTACGAGTGACCATGACGGGGACCAAAAAAGAGGAAGAACAGGCCCTCAGGGAGAAGGCTCAGCGCTATATCCACAAGGGCGAGTTGGCAAAGGCCCTCGTGGAGTTCAAGCGGCTGGCGGAGATCAACCCAGAGGACCTCGAGGTCCAGGTCCACATAGGCGATTTGTTGCGCAAGGTGGGGAGAGAGACCGAGTCACTCATCAGGTATAAATATGTCCTTGCGGAATATATCAAGGAAGGGCTCTTTCTCCAGGCCATCGCGCTCGGCAAGCTCGTCCTCAAAATCGACCCGGAAGATGAGGAGACTCTGCAGCTCTTAAAAGACCTCTCCTCCCGAAAAGAGGATGTCCTTTCCCAGGCAGCGGCAAAAGATACGAGCGCCCCTCTTCTGTTTGCCGACCTTTCAGAAGAGGAGTTCCAGCAGGTCTTGGAGCGGATTAAATCCTATCAGGTCGACAAAGAGGGCCTGATATGCAAAGAGGGGGAGAAGGGGGATTCCATTTATGTCATCAGTCACGGAAAGGTGGGGATATATAAATATAATATCAAAGAGAAGAAGGAAGTCCTCCTGAATGTCCTCGAAGCAGGGGATTTTTTCGGGGAATTCAGCTTCTTTTCCCATCAGCGACGGAGCGCCTCGGTCAGGGCCTTGACCGAGGTCAGCCTGCTGGAGATAACCCAGGAGGATTTCGATGAGATCCAGAAGGCCTATCCCACTATCGCCGACGTCCTCTTGACCCTCTATAAAAAGAGGGTGGTCGATACCATCCTTGCCCTTTCCCCGCCCTTTAACGCCCTGAGTCCGCACGATCGAACGCGCCTCGTGGAGAGATTTTCCCATCAGGTGGTGGAGCCGGACGTGATGGTGATCCAAGAAGGGACCCTGCCCATCTTCCTCTACCTCATCAAGTCGGGGAGAGCGGAGGTCTTCATTGAAGAAGGGGGAAAAGAGGTCGTGGTAGGCCACCTTGCCGCAGGGGATATCTTCGGTGAGATATCGCTCCTGCTGGGCAGGAATCACACCGCTTCCGTGAAGACGGCAACCCGCGCAGAACTCCTGATGGCCTCGAAAAAAGACGTTGAAGAGATACTGGGGGCCTACCCTCAGATACGGGAGACCCTGAAACAATATAGTCGAGAAAGACTGGAGGAGGCACGAGATAAGGTCATTATCTCGCACGATAAGGGAAAGAAATGGGTCTAAGGCGGCGCACGACAGCTCCCTTTATACAGGTAGGGGGGGTCCACAAGGTATTTAAAAAGGAGGGGGCAGAGATTCAAGCCCTCAAAGGGATCGACGTAACCGTAAAACGGGGGGAACGGATAGCGATCGTGGGGGCCTCAGGGGCGGGGAAGACGACCCTGCTTCACATCCTGGGTACTTTGGATAGGCCGTCCCGGGGAACAGTCCTCTATGAAGGGGTGGATATCTTCTCACGCCCGGAAAGGACCTTGGCCGCGTCGCGAAATCGCGACATAGGCTTCGTCTTTCAATTTTACAACCTCCTGCCCGAATTCAATGCCGTGGAAAATACCATGATGCCCGCCCTCATACAGGGAATGGACAAGAGGAAAGCTCGGCAGGAGGCCGAGGAGATCTTGACAGAGGTAGGTCTCAAGGACCGAATGCGACATAAGCCGGGAGAACTCTCCGGAGGTGAACAGCAGAGAGTGGCCGTTGCGAGGGCCCTGGTCCTACGCCCTGCCCTCCTCTTGGCCGACGAACCGACCGGCAATCTGGACAGCGAGACCGGGGAACGGATCATCCAACTTATCTTCGCCCTCAACCAGGCGAAGGGCGTTACCTTGATCGTCGTCACCCATAATGAGGCCTTGGCACGGCGATTCCCTCGAAGGATCTCCCTGGTGGACGGAAGGATAGTCTAAAAATCTAGTTTACAAGCGGCTGAATATCTGTTATGTAAGGATGCACTTTGGCCCGAAAAGGATGTACTACGGTGAAAGAGATAAAAACGCTCACGTTGAGCATAGTAGCGCTATTTCTCCTGGTAGCCTCGGGGCTTGCCCAGGAGGGGGTGATCAAGGAAATTGTGGTCTTCGGCAATGAGCGGGTGGAACAAGAGATAATCCTCAAAGAGATAAAGAGCAAACCGGGGGAAGCCTTTTCACAAGAGAGGGTTCGTGAGGATATCAAGGCCATCTATCGCCTGGGCTACTTTCAGGATGTACAGGTTGATGTATCTGAGACCGCTGGAGAGATAACGCTCACCTTTGCCGTGATCGAGAAGCCCTTTGTGGCGAACATCGTCATTTCAGGTAACCTCAAATTGGACCAGAAGGAGATCGAGGAGGTCATCGCGGTCAAACGGGACGAAGTCTTGGACATGGATAAGGTACGCTCCAGCGTCCAGGAGATCAACAAGCTGTATACCTCGAAGCGCTACTTCGGCAGTGAGGTAAATTACAGCGTCGATCTGCAAGAGGGAAACAGGGCAGTCGTGTACTTTGAGATCGTCGAAGGGGTGAAGGGCTATCTCACCAAGATACGTTTCGTAGGGAACGAAGCCTTCGGGGCGAGAAAGCTCAGGAGCGTTATAAAGACTAAAGAGAAGGGGTGGTTTTGGTGGCTCACCAAATCGGGCAGGCTGGAGACGGACCTCTTGGAGGTGGATATCACCCGTATCCGCAGCTTCTATCACGATCACGGCTACGTGCAGGTTCGGGTGGGTGAACCTGAGATCACCCTGAGCAAGAACAAAAAATCCATCCAGATCACCATCACCATCGAAGAAGGGGACCAATATACATTGGGGAGCCTCGACATCCAGGGGGATATCCTGACCACCAAAGAGGAGCTCTTAAAAGGGCTCACCAGTCGGGTGAATAAGGTCTATCGCTCCTCCCTGGTACAGAAAGACCTCCTGTGGCTGAGCGACCAATATGCCGATGAAGGCTACGCCTATGTAGACGTATCCCCCTTGACGAGGCTTGACCCTGAGAAGAAGCTGGTGCACCTCATCTACAAAATCGACAAGGGAATGCTGGTGTATATCAACCGTATAGAGATCGGGGGGAACACCAAGACCAGGGACAAGGTGATCAGACGGGAGTTGAAGATAGCCGAAGGCGACCTCTTCAGCTCTACACGGTTGCGCAAGAGCCGCGAGCGAATCATGCGGTCAGGGTATTTCAAAGAAGTGGACCTTGCCCCCGCCCCCACCGAAAGGAGGGAACTCATCGACCTGGACATCAGGGTCGAGGAACAGCAGATGGGGAGGTTGGAATTCGGCGCAGGGTACCACAGCGAGTTCGGGGTGGTCGGGAGCATCGGCCTCTCTCATGGGAATCTGTTCGGTCGCGGATACAAGGCCTCCATCAGGGCGCAGGTGGGACAGGGTATAATGGACTTCACCGTCAGTTTTGCCGACCCGCGCTTTTTGGATACGCCGTATTCCCTTGGACTTGTCGCCTATAACGAGACCTATGAGTATAACACCTACGACACCGATGTGGGAGGGGGCGGCATCACCATCGGCAGGGAAATCACCGATACCATCAGGGCAGACCTCG
>CAZMFG010000005.1:19298-22642 GCA_964565525.1 uncultured Thermodesulfobacteriota bacterium | reverse complement strand
GGGGGCGGCATCACCATCGGCAGGGAAATCACCGATACCATCAGGGCAGACCTCGAGTATCGGTTTGAGCGGGTGAAGATATACCATGTCTATTCTACAGACGGTAAAGACGCGATTCAGGATGACCTATCAACCCCCCTCCCGGCAGACGAGTACGTACCGCCAGTCCCGCCAAGTGGATATCAACCAGGAGACTACATCTACGACCAGCAAGGGACGAGCACCACAGGCAAGGCCACCCTCACCCTCACCAGAAACACCATCGATAACCCCTACAACCCCACGAAGGGATCGGAGATATGGGTCTCCGGGTCCATCGCCGGCCTGGGGGGGGATAACTCTTTTTATAGCGCCATGGCCGGCGCCAGCTGGTTTCACCCCATCGTCGGCGACCTGGTCCTCAACCTCCGCGGAAAAACCGGGTTCATCCGGGGATATAGCGGTAAAGTGGTGCCGTTGACCGAGAAATTCTTTGTAGGGGGTATCAAGTCGATGAGGGGGTTCGAGTATGGGAGGGCCGGCCCTCTGGGCAGTAAACCTGTTTATACTGCGGTCGATACTGGTGGCACTGATTCCAGGCCTGATACCTATGAGCTCACTAGTAGAGCTAATAGCGAACCCATCGGGGCCCTCAACATGGTCACCTTCACCACGGAATTCACCTATCCCCTGAGCAAGGCCCTGGGGTTGCGGGGGGCGGTATTTTACGACGTCGGCAAGGGATGGGGAGGAGGCGAGACCGACTTTGACAATGATTTCCTTCCCCTGCGGCACGCCGTGGGGGCGGGAATCCGGTGGTATTCCCCCTTCGGCCCCATTCGCATCGATTGGGGATTCAACCTCAATCCCCGTTCCGGCCGCGGAGAGAAATCGAACGTGTGGGATTTCTCCATGGGGGCGATGTTCTAAGAATTATATGAAAGAAAGGAGTTAGTCGATGAAGAAGGTTTTTGCATGTTTCCTGTGTGCAGGCCTGCTGCTTGCGGCATCTCTTGCCTCTGCTGAAGAGGTAAAGATCGCCTATCTCAATGTCAAGCAGGTCTTGAACGAATCCAACCGAGCCGCAAAGGAGACTCAGGCCTTCACGAAGAAGGCCAATGACTACAAAAAGATTATCGATAAAAAGCAAGAAGAACTCAAGGCATTGAAGGAATCGCTGGAGAAGAAGGCGGCCATGCTCAGTGAAGAGGCGAGGAAAGAAAAAGAGCGGGATTACCAGCAGAAGGTAAAAGAATTGGAACGGATGGCGCAGGATTTCAATGGTGAACTCAAGCAAATGGAAAAAGAGATGCTTGACAAGCTCATGGGGAGCCTCCAAAAAGTAGTCGAAAAGTTTGGCGAAGAAGGACAGTATACCTTGATCTTGGAAAAGACCGGCAGCTCTATCCTCTATGCCCCCACGGCGATCGACGTCACCGAGCAAGTGATCAAGGCCTTTGATGCCGCCAAGGAGTAACGCGTATGAAACGGCGCCTCGAAAGCCTGGCCCGCCATGTCGGGGGCAGGGTGAGCGGGGATGGCTCGGTTATGATATCCGGGCTGGCCGGGACAGAAGGGGCGCAGGAAGGTGATATCACCTTTGTCAGCAATGAGCGGTTTTTCCCCCTGCTGAAGGAGACCAAGGCCTCTGCTGCAATCACCGCCAAGGAGACGGCGGACGTTCCTATCCCCCTGCTCATAGTCCCCAACCCCCGCCTGGCCGCAGCCAAGATCCTCACCCTCTTTACCCACCGTCCTTACGTTTCCGGAGGGATCTCAGAGCAGGCCTGGGTGAGCCCCTCGGCCCACGTGAGCAAGGATGCCACGATATACCCCTTTGTGGCCATCGGAGACGAGGCCGAGATCGGTCCACGGGTCACCATCTACCCAGGTGTCTCCATCGGCCCTCAGGCCGCAATCGGTGAGGATACCGTCATCCATCCCAATGTAACCATCTACCCCCGGAGCATCCTGGGGAAGCGCGTCATCGTCCATGCGGGCACGGTCATCGGAGCCGACGGTTTTGGGTTTGTGAAGGAAGGGGAGCAGAACGTGAAGATCCCGCAGGTGGGGATCGTGGAGATCGAAGACGATGTGGAGATCGGCGCCAATTGTTGCATTGATCGAGCCGCCTTCGGCAAGACCGTGATCAAGAAGGGGGCCAAGTTCGACAACCTTGTCCAAATCGCGCACAATGTACAGATAGGGGAGCACAGCATCATCGTGGCCCAGGTAGGGATCTCGGGGAGCACGAAGGTGGGGAAAAACGTCACCTTGGCGGGGCAGGTAGGACTGGTGGACCACATAGAAATAGGGGACAACGTTATCATAGGTGCCCAGTCCGGTATTATCAAGGATGTGCCCCCGAATCAGGTCATCGTGGGGAGTCCACCCCTGCCGTATCGTCAGTTCCTGAAAGTGGCCGCGGTATGGTCCAGGCTTCCGGAGATGAAGAAGGAGTTGGACCTGTTGCGCAAGCGGGTGGAGATGTTGGAGAAGCAGGAAGATTCAGAGAAAGGATAAGGAGATTGGGATGATCGATATACACGGGATCATGGATGTCTTGCCCCATCGGTATCCGTTTTTATTTGTCGACCGCATCATAGCGTTAGAAGAGGGCAAGCGGATAGTGGGGATCAAGAACGTCACCATCAACGAACCCTTCTTTCAGGGACACTTTCCCGGTGAACCGGTGATGCCCGGCGTCCTCATCGTCGAGGCCATGGGGCAGACCGCCGGCGTGTTGGCGTACCGGGCCATGGGGGAGGAGGCGGAAGGCAAAGGCGTCTTTCTCATGTCCATCAATCGGGTGAAGTTCAGGAGACCGGTCGTGCCCGGAGATCAGTTGCGGCTGGAGCTTGAGGTGGCGAAACATCGAGGCGACATCTGGGCCTTTCAGGGGAAGGCCTTTGTGGAGGATCAGCTCGCCGCGGAGGCGGAACTCATGGCCACCATCATGGACAAGGAGGTTGGCGCGAAATGATACACGAGACAGCGATGGTACACCCGACGGCTGAGGTGGCCGATGATGTCGAGATAGGACCGTATTCCATCATAGGAGAAAAGGTAAAGATCGGCAAAGGCACGAGCATTGGACCCCATTGCGTCATCGATAAATGGACGGTGATCGGCACGGGGTGTCAGATCTACCAGTTCGCCTCGTTAGGGGCCCCTCCTCAGCACATGAGATATAAAGGTGAGGAGACCTCTGTCATACTAGGGAACAACAACATAATCAGGGAGTTCGTGACCATACACCGTGGCACCCCCTTCGGCAATGGGACGACCGTCCTCGGAGATGAGAACTTCATCATGGCCTATGCCCATGTCGCCCATGATTGTACCTTAGGAAATCGGATCATCAT
>CAZMFG010000005.1:13264-19198 GCA_964565525.1 uncultured Thermodesulfobacteriota bacterium | reverse complement strand
TCATGGCCTATGCCCATGTCGCCCATGATTGTACCTTAGGAAATCGGATCATCATGGCCAGCTACGCCGCGTTGGGAGGGCATGTAGAGATAGGAGATTACGCCATCATCGGGGGTATCGTGGCTATCCACCAGTATGTCAGGATCGGGACCTATGCCTTTGTGGGGGGGGCAACTGCCCTCACCAGGGACATTCCCCCCTACATCACCGCCTCGGGGATGAAGGTCAAGTTCTATGGGATCAACGTCGTCAATCTGCAGCGCCATAAGATCCCGGAGGAGATCATCGCGGGATTGCGGAAGGCCTATAAGGTGCTCTTCCGATCACACCTCACTATGGAGGAGGCCATCAAGAAGGTGCAAGAGGATCCCGTCTATGCCCTGTCAGAGGTGAGACACATGTTGGATTTTATCAAAGGGTCAAAGAGAGGGGTAACGAGAAGATAACCGTGGGGACTGAGAGGATCAAGGTCGGCGTGGTAGGTGTCGGGTATCTGGGGAAGATCCACGCAGAGAAGTACGCCCATATCCCCGACGCAGAGCTCGTCGGGGTGGTGGACATCGACAAGGCGCGTTGCCGGGAGGTGGCCGCAGAGGTCAACTGCCGGCCCTTCTACCACCACCGTGATCTCTTGGGGCAGGTAGAGGCGGTGAGCATCGCCGTCCCGACCATCTCACATTATTCGATAACCAAAGACTACTTTGCGGCAGGTGTTGATGTCCTGCTGGAGAAACCCATAACCGCGACGGTCCAAGAGGCCCACGAGCTCAATACCCTGGCCAAAGAGAAGAATGTCATATTTCAAATAGGGCACCTGGAGCGATTCAACGGGGCCCTGGCGGCCATGAACGGCCTTTTGACGAACCCCCTCTTTATAGAATCGTATCGGCTTGCCCCTTTTTCAGGGAGGGGGGCCGATGTCGACGTCATCTTAGACCTGATGATCCACGACATCGATATCATCCTCAGCATCCTGGGTCCGGACATTGAGGATGTGGAGGCCGTGGGAACACCCTTGTGTTCCCCGTACATCGATGTGGCACATGCGCGCATACGCTTCAAGGATGGATGTGTGGCCCATATCTCGGCCAGCAGGATTGCCCAGGAAAAGGTGCGCAAGATGGTCATCCTCCAAAAAGATTCCCACCTTTCAGTGGATTACCTGAAGCAGAGCCTGAGGATTACCCGAAGGGGGGAGCAGAAAAACGAAGGGATGCAGGTAGATGAGGTGGTGCGGGAGACCGACCCCTTGGGGACACAGGTGAAGGCCTTTATACAGAGTGTGCGTAAGCGGACCCCCCCTGTGGTATCTGGGGAGGATGGCCAGCGGGCCTTGGAAGTCGCCCTTCAGATCGTTACAGTCATCGGAAAAACCATGAAAGGAAGGAGGTGATGGTCTCCGGGAAAAGGGTGCGGAAGGTGCTGATCGTGGCTGGAGAGTCCTCGGGGGACCTCTATGGGGCGAAAGTGGCGGAATCAATGACATCCTTATCACCGCAGGTAAAATGTTATGGCATCGGGGGAAAGGAGATGGAGAGGAGAGGGGTGAAGCTCCTCTTTTCCTCTTCTGATCTCGCGGTGGTGGGGGCTACTGAGGTCGTGGAAAAAATAGGGCACATCTGGAGGGCCTGGAGGGGGGTGAAGCGCTTCATCAGGGATCATAAACCCCACCTGGCCATTCTTATCGACTATCCCGACTTCAATCTGCGGTTGGCCAAGCTCCTCAAAAAGAACGCTGTGCCGGTCCTGTACTACGTCAGCCCTCAGGTCTGGGCGTGGCGCCCCGGTCGCATCAAGACGATCGCCAAACGGGTGGCAAAGATGGCGGTCATCTTGCCCTTTGAGAAACCCCTCTATCGGGAAAAGGGGGTGGATGTGGAGTTCGTCGGCCATCCGCTCCTCGATATCCTTGAGGTAGGGCTCAGCCGCGCGGAGGCGCGCAGGCGGCTGCGCGTCTCTACCCATACCCTCCTCATCGGGCTGTTGCCCGGGAGCCGGGAGCGGGAGGTGCAGACCCTCCTGCCACCCCTCGTGGGGGCTGCGGGAATCCTCAACGGGGAATTTCCCTCCTGCCGCTTCATTATCCCCTGTGCCTCCACCATCAAGAAAAATACAGTCCAGGAGTTTATAACAAAAAGTCAACTTACCCTCGAGATTGTGGAGGGAAAAACCTTTGAGGTGATGAAGGCCGCAGATCTCTTGTTGATGGCCTCGGGTACCGCCACCCTCGAGGGGGCAATTGCCGGGTGCCCTATGGTCATCATCTATCGGTTAAGCACCCTCTCCTATCTGATCGGCAGGATGTTGGTAAAGGTCAAGTGCATCGGCCTGGCAAATATCGTGGTGGGGAAAAAGGTAGTGCCTGAGTTGATTCAAGGTGAGGTAACCCCTGAACGAATCGCTCACGAGGCAAAAAAGATCTTGCGAAATCAGGCTAAGAAGCAGAAGATCGAAAGTGAGTTCACGCGCGTCACAGCGAAGCTGGGTGGTGCGGGGGCCTCTCAGCGAGTCGCCCGGATCGCCCTTCAGATGATGGGAATCTCATGAACGGTACGAACATCTATTTCCGCATCCTACGGTTTGTCAAACCCTATTGGCCCAGACTTCTCGTGGCTATGATCTGTATGCTCGTGGTATCGGCGATTACCGCCGCCTTCGCACTGCTCACCAAAAATGTCTTGGATGATATCTTCATCAAGAAAGATAATTTTATGTTGACGGTCATTCCCCTGGCCGTTATGGGTCTCGGTGTAATCAAAGGGTTTTTCACCTTCGGAGAGGGATATCTGATGAATTACGTGGGGCAGCGGGTGGTGGCGAACTTACGGGAGCGGCTTTACAACCACCTCCAGACCCTTTCCCTCTCCTTTTTTGACAGGACTCCAACAGGTGTGTTAATGGCCCGCATCACCAATGATGTGAACTCCATCCAGGGCGCCGTCTCGAATGCGGTGACAGGGATGATCAAAGACGTCTTTACTGCCGTCGGTTTGGTCGGTGTCGTCTTTTATCGGGATTGGTTCCTTGCCCTGGTGGCCATTTTGGTTTTTCCCCTCGCGGTCTATCCTTTTGTTCGATTCAGCAGAACATTGCGCAAGATCAGCAGGCGGACCTTAGAGACTATGGCCTACATCAGCACCTTTCTCCAGGAGACCATTGTCGGTCATAGGATCGTCAAGGCCTTCAACATGGAGGCATATGAGAGTAGACGCTTCAGAGACGCCAACGAGCGATACTTCAAGTATCTCATGAAGCGGGTGAAGATACGAGCCCTCTCCAATCCCATCATGGAGTGGTTGGCATACGTCGGAATCGGTGCCTTTATTTGGGTCGGCGGCTATAGGGTTATTAGCGGAGCGATGACCGTAGGGGATTTTTTTTCCTTCATGACCGCCATGGCCCTCCTGTATGACCCCATGCGGGGAATAAGCAAGGTCAACCTTGTCATCCAGGAGGGGATAGTGGCTGCCCGCCGGGTCTTTGAAATCTTAGATCTCAAGCCGCAGATAACCGATGCCCCTGACGCCCAAGTACTCCCCCCTTTTTCTCGGGAGATCGAGTATCAGGATATCTTTTTCCGCTATGCAGATGAGATGGTCCTGAGGGATATCAACTTCACGATAAAACGCGGGGAGAAGGTGGCCCTCGTAGGCTCCAGCGGGGCGGGGAAGACCACCCTGGTAAACCTCCTCCCCAGGTTCTATGACGTGACCGAGGGCACAATCCTGATCGATGGGATGGATATCCGTCATGCCACCCTGCAGTCCCTGCGCGATCAGATCGGCGTGGTAAGCCAGCAGACCCTCTTGTTTAACGATACGGTACGTAACAACATCGCCTACGGCAGACCGGACATCTCCGAAGCGGAGGTGATCAAGGCGGGCCAAATGGCGGATGCCCACGATTTCATCCGCAAACTCCCGCAGGGATATGATACCGTCATCGGCGAACAGGGCATCATACTCTCCGGCGGGCAGCGGCAGAGGGTCTCCATCGCCAGGGCCTTGTTGAAGAACGCACCCATCCTGATCCTCGATGAGGCCACGTCGTCGCTGGATACGGAGTCGGAGCGCGAGGTGCAAGCGGCCCTGGACCGGTTGATGGAAAAGAGGACCGTCTTGGTCATCGCCCACCGTCTCTCAACGGTGAGAAATGTGGATAGGATCCTCGTCCTGTCCGAGGGACGGATCATTGAGGAAGGGGTTCATAGAGAACTCATGGCCATGGGCGGTGAATACAAAAAGCTCTATAAACTTCAGTTCCAAGACGAAGACCAGCCCGCGCAGGAGGTGGCATAACGAGAAATGGGGAGGTCTTGGCACAGGGTGAGAGTGCGACCGGGGCCGAGGGTGGCCTTTTTTCTTATCACCTACCTTCAGGTGACCACGAAGATCAAGGTCCGGGGCTCCAGCTCCAGCACGAGGGGGTATCGCGAGGATCAAGGCGTTGGCCCGCGCCTTACAAGAGGAGTATAACGTGGCCATCGCCCCTGATGGTCCTCATGGACCCCGCTGGAAGGTACAGGCAGGGGTGATCCAATTGGCGTACATCAGCGGTCGCCCTGTGGAAAAAGGTTGAGCGAGATCACCGCGCAAGCCGATCATTATGTTGAGAAGGGATGATGATCTCCCCAGGGGACGACACCAGTGACCGCATTGAGCTATCTCATCTATAATGTAGTCTTCACCATCCTCTCCTGTTTTGTATTGCCCTTTTCCATACTGAAAATCATGCTCTCAAAGGGGTCTCTCCATAGGGAGCGTTGGGGTTTTTATGCGCCCGGTACCCTTCAGAAGCTGGGGGCGAGACCTACCGTCTGGCTGCATGCGGCGTCAGTGGGAGAAGTAGGTGTCGCCCTCTCCCTCTTGAAGGAGATGAAAAAGATATATCCCCGTCACGGCTTTGTGGTCTCCACAACCACCCCCCAGGGGAGGGCGATCGCTTCCCAAGCACAGGGCGTCGACGCGGCCTTCCTGGCCCCCTTAGATCTGGTGTGGGTAGTGCGCAGGGCGATGAAATGCGTCAAGCCCCGCCTCCTGCTGGTGGCGGAGACGGAGCTGTGGCCCACTCTCCTAAAAGAGGTAAAGAGAGCCGGGACGCCCGTCATCCTTTTTAATGGGAGGATCTCACGGAGATCCTATCGCTTGTATCGCCCCCTCCGGTTCTTTTTTAGGGGTGTCTTGAAGAACTTCGACGCCCTGTGTGTTAAGTCCGATGCGGAGGGGGAACGAATGGTGAATTTGGGAGCTTCCCCTAATGCCGTTCACGTTACCGGCGATATCAAGTTCCACCAGATTGAGCCACCGACCGAGATTGCGAGGAAGCGGTTAAGGGAGGCGTTGCGGCTGCCAAGAAATGCCCCTGTCTTAATCGCCGGCAGCACGCATGAGGGGGAGGAGGCAATAATCATCCACATCTTCAAGGAGTTAAAGGTCGATTTTCCTGAGCTCATCCTGATTCTCGCCCCCCGGCATCTACAGAGGGTCTCCCGGGTGGAAGGGCTTTTGAAATCCCAGGGGGTTCGATGGACGAGGAGGACGACCCTCGCTGAAGGACACCGAGCGCAAGAAGTCATTCTGCTGGACACCATTGGTGAGCTCGCCACCCTCTATGGTCTGGGGACGGCCGTATTTGTAGGGGGAAGTTTTTGTCGGGTCGGAGGACATAATATCTTGGAGGTCCTAGCCCACGGCAAGGGGGTGATCTTTGGCCCTCATATGGACAATTTTAGGGCAATTGCCCAGCGCGTGGTGGAGAGGGGTGCCGGAATGCAGGTGAGGACACCGGATGAGCTCAAGGATGCTCTCGGGAAGGTCATCGCCGATCCCTCGCTCAGCAAAAAGATGGGGGAAAAAGGCCTTGCCCTGATCCAAGAACAGCAGGGGGCCTTAGAGAGGACATTGAAGATAGTGAAGGAATTTTATAAAGCCGGAG
>CAZMFG010000005.1:9713-13164 GCA_964565525.1 uncultured Thermodesulfobacteriota bacterium | reverse complement strand
GTGGCTCTTGAGCCAGGTGAAGCGGGATCTGCAAAAAAGGCGTTGGTTGGATACGCTCCTCCAAGAGGAGGGAGGCCGGAGCCGAAGGTGGCCCTTTAGCCAATGGTTGAGAGATGTGCTCCTTTTTCCCCTTACTATCATCTCCTGGATATACGGGCTGGTTGTTTGGATCAGGGCCCTCTGCTATCGGCACGGCCTTTTCAAAACGAGGCAGCTCCCCTGCCGTGTCCTCAGCGTGGGGAACATAACCCTGGGGGGAACGGGAAAGACCCCGTTGGTGGCCGCCCTGGCCAAGGAGTTGTCGCGCAGGGGGATGAAAGTCGGGATATTGAGCAGGGGATATAAAGGATCAAAGGAGAAGACAGGGGGGGTGCTCTCTGATGGGACACGGATTTACCTGAGCCCTGCTGAGGGAGGGGATGAACCCTTTATGCTGGCCACCATGGTATCGGGTGTCCCCGTCTTGGTCGGCAAAAAGAGATACGAGATGGGGCTCCATTCCCACGAACGATTTGGCGTGGATGTCCTGATACTCGATGACGGGTTCCAACATCGCAGGATCAAGCGGGATGTGGATATCGTCCTTGTTGACGCCCGACGCGGATTCGGCAACGGCCACCTGTTCCCCCGGGGACCCCTCAGGGAGCCCTTGCCGTGTCTTCGCCGCGCCTCTCTCCTCATCCTCACCAAGGCAGAACCCTCTCAACCGCTGGATAAGTTGCAGGGTGTCCTCCGCTCTCATGCCCCGACGATCCCCCTCTATCACAGTAGATACAAACCACGTGCCCTTGTGGAGGGGGTATCGGGCAAGGAGGTACCGCTTCAGTTTCTCCAGGGGAAAAAGGTTCTTGCCTTTGCGGGGATCGTTGACCCAGAATACTTTGTGTATCTCTTAAAGGGACTCGGGGCGGAGGTCGTACAAGAAATCCATTTCCCCGACCATTACAGCTATACACCCAAGGATGTAATGATGATGCGCGAGTACAGAGATACCGTAGATCTATTTATTACAACAGAAAAGGACTATGTAAAGCTGCAAGCGTTCCCCTTGGATGGCCTCCCCCTCTTTATTCTCACCATTGAGCAGGAGGTCATGGAAAAGGCATTCTATCAATCCGTGCTCTCTTCCCTGTCCTCATAAATCTTCATTGGTTATATCTGAGACAATTAGAGTTGAATAATGTGGCCCAATATCGTAGACTACCCTACAAGGTGGGTTGAAGGATGAGCGGACCGTATATCATGGTTGTTGATGAGGCGGGGGAGTTGCTCTATGCCGACGACGTCTTAAAGGATGCCTTTGAAGCTAAATCACCCGGCCACTACCGATTTGAGAAGATACCGTTAGGGAGCACGGCAGGGGGGGGATCATATCTCGTCAAGGTTTATCCACCGGAAGAAGACCTCATCAAATTTTTTTCCCTTTTTATCCACGAGTTTAAAAATCCCTTAGGGGCCATCAGGGCCCTGGCTCAGTCACTGCAAGCAAAATTTAAATCCGACGAAACACATACGGATAAAATCAATGCCTACACAGGAAGGATCATCAACGAGATCGATCGCCTCAACTCGCTCCTGGCTTCGGTTAAATATATCTCCAGACCAGCCATACGCTATATGGTCGACTTTAACCTATCGGAAGTGGCCCAGGAAGCGGTTGATCTCTATCAAGCAGAACTACAGCAAAAAGGGATTGATATACAGTTGGAGTTACAGAAAAGAGACATAATCTTTAGAGGCAATCCCGATAGTTTTCATCAAATACTTTCCAATCTCATCAAAAACGCCGAGGAGGCATTGACCGATAAAAAAGGGGGGGCGATAACGGTTCGTTTGTCTTTGCACAATTACATTGTGGAGATTGAAGTTACAGATAATGGTAAAGGTATCCCTAAAGACGTCTTGACCTCCCTCGGCAAGAAACCCTTTGTTACCACAAAGCCCTTTGGGATGGGGTTGGGATTGTTCGTCGTAGAGACGCTCACCAAAGGGTGTAATGGCTCTTTAAAATTCTCTCCAGGGCCCGGCGGTGCCGGCACAAAGGTCAAGATAACCCTTCCATTGTTGAGAATAGATGAGGTGTAGGGGCATGGAGGTACTGTTGATAGAAGATGATGAAGCCTTTGCCTTTTCCCTCACAGAATATCTGGCGGATAGAGGGTATCAGCTGACCGCAGTCAGTGAAGGATTCAAAGGACTGGACGAAGCGCGCAAGGGATATAGGTGTATCCTGTTGGATTTGGGACTTCCCGATGTCGATGGGATTCAATTGTTACCAAAATTGAAAGAGATAGCGATCCGCGCGCCCATCATCGTCTTGACGGGCAGGGATGACGCCACCACGGCCGTAGAGGCCATGAAGTCAGGAGCCTATGACTATATCACGAAACCCATGGACCTCGAGGAGCTCTATCTCACCCTGCAACGGGTGGATGAGATGGTTTCCCTCCAGGATAAAATCACTTATCTGGAGGCTAAAGAGAAATTCGTCCTCATCGGTAAGTCGAGGCCCCTCGGGGAGATACGCAGTTTGATCGACAAGGTCTCGCCCCACCCCACCCCCGTGCTCATCGTGGGTGAGACGGGGGTCGGGAAAGAGGTGGTAGCCAGATTGATCCACAAGGTCTCGAATCGCAAAGGTAACTTCGTGGATATAAACTGTAGCGCCATCCCCCGTGACCTGTTTGAAGGCGAGTTATTCGGGTTCAAGGCCGGATCCTTTACCGGGGCCACAAAAGATAAAAAAGGGCTCGCCCAATGGGCCAATGGAGGCACCCTGTTTTTCGATGAAATCGGCGACCTCCCGTTAGAGCTCCAACCAAAACTACTCCGCGTCTTAGAACAGGGAGAGGTGCGGCCCCTGGGGGAGGGAAAAAACGTCACGGTGGATGTGAGGATTGTGGCAGCGACCAATAGTGATCCCGAGAAGATGCTTGCAGAAAACAGGTTGCGGCAAGACCTCTACTTCCGTCTTTCCGCCTTTGTCATCTCCATCCCCCCCTTACGAGAGCGGAAGGAAGATATACCGCTGTTAGCCGAGTATTTTCTCCGCGGATTTTCACAAAGGATGCGACGACCTATTGAAGGATTTTCGCCCGAAGTGCACGATGTCTTCCTCCACTATCCCTGGCCGGGAAACGTCCGCGAACTCAAGAACATGATCGAGCGGGGGGTCATTATGTGCGATGGATCGATCATCGAGAGACGGCATCTCCCCCTCGAGCTGGCGCCACGGCCCCAAGCCATTACCCCCTTGCAGGACATAGAAAAAGAACATATCAGCACTGCCTTGCGGCGTTTTCAAGGAAATATCTCCCAAGCCGCAAAGGCCCTTCAGATCCCCCGCACCACCTTGCGTGACAAAATCAGGGATCTAGGAATCCAGTATAAGCCATAACCGACTATCTATGATGCTATCGACCGTAGACTAAGCTTACAAATAAATGTCGGC
>CAZMFG010000005.1:0-9613 GCA_964565525.1 uncultured Thermodesulfobacteriota bacterium | reverse complement strand
ACCGACTATCTATGATGCTATCGACCGTAGACTAAGCTTACAAATAAATGTCGGCAAGAGAATATTGATGATCTGGTTCAAAAAGAAACAACGATCATCCGAAGAACTCACAGTTCCAAATATTGGCTTTATTGGTGAGCAGGACGGGGTTCCAGAGCAAAAGTTTAAATCAGCGATCAATATTCTATTACAAAAATATGAAAATGTAATGTCGGCTTACTTAGCACGAGTTGATTACGGTGATCCGAGTGAATGCAACGTGGCTCTCTGTATCATGTCGAAGATACCAGAAGATATTGATTTAGCGGAAAAAGCAGGTCGGATCTTTTCGGAACAGTTTGGGACTCAAGAACACCTTGATATTATTTTCCTTCGAAAGGAACAAGAAACCGATCTTCGACAGGTATGTAGGCCGTTCTATGAAAAGTGATTGCCAACACCCGGTTGCAAGGGACGTGTAAAGACGGCGCGCCATTGAGCCGGAGCGTTATTCATAGAATGTCGTTGCATTACCTTGCCAAGGAGGACACATGGACGAGAGGCTCAAAGAGGCGTTTCACAAGGTGTATGAAGGTGAGGCCAAGGCTGCTCTGCGGCTCAAGCTCTTTGCCAAGAAAGCGGACGAGGAAGACCTTCCCCAAATTGCCAAACTCTTCCGCGTGATCGCCTTCAGCGAAGAGATTCACGGTGAGCGTGCGCTGCGGATGCTCAGGGAGATCAACGACACCGATAGCAATCTCAAAGAGAGCTTTCAGTCGGAAACGCACGTTGCGGGAGTGGCGTATGACAATTTTATCAAGCTTGCAGAGGAGGTAAAAGACGACACCGCTTCGAATATCTTCTCCAATTCCCGGGACGTAGAAGATGGGCACGCCAAACTGTACGATAATGCGATAAACCACCTGATCGGAGAACGGGAGACCACATATTATGTGTGCCAGGTGTGCGGCTATGTGTCAGATAAAGTCCTCCCCGAGGTCTGCCCGGTATGTTCGGCACCTAAGGACCTGTTTGTGGAATTTAAATAAATAGAGGACAGGTGTTCCCTTTTTATTCCTTCAGCTGGCGATATCCGCCACTCGGCGCACCCTCCATATTTCTCGTTATTAAAACCCTATAATATCAAATAGTTATCATAATCAGGGATTGGCACACTCCTTGCTGTTAGTTAAAAGTAAAAAGCGAGGAAGACATGACAAGTCAAAGCCCCAAAATACTCATCGTGGATGACGAAGAATCGATGGTATTCGGCATACAGGATTATCTCAGTTCGTACGCCGAGTGCCTGGGCGCCACCAGTTATGATGAGGCCGTCTTTATGCTGGAAGAGGATAAGGACATTTCCCTGGTCATCTCCGACATCAGGATGCCGGATAAAGATGGGTTCGATCTCTTGATGTGGCTTCGAGAAAATCGTCCTCAGGTGAAGGTGGTCATGATTACGGCCTATGGTTCTCCGTCGGTAAGGTCGCTGGCAAAACGAAAAGGGGCTGTAAGATACTTAGAAAAGCCCCTCGATCTGGAGCAACTCTTACAGGTAGTAAGACAGATCGCGGAGCGCAAGGAGTCTTCCGTGGCCTTCTTACAGGATATGGGACTCGTTGATGTGCTCCAATTTCTCTCTTTCGCCAACAAGGCAGTAAGAGTACAGGTAGTCAATCCCGAGGGTGAAGAAGGGGAAATCGGCCTCAATGGAGAACAAATACTATGGATCCAAAGCGGAATGGAAGAAGGTGAGGAAGCCTTTTATAAAATTATGAGTTGGAAAGATGGCAATTTTAAAGTCCTCCCCTTAGAGAATGAGACAACGTTATCTGCGGAGGCAAAACTACCCTTCCCGCTCTCTTTTCTCCTCCTTGAGGAAGCGAGAAGAAGAGATGAAGCGGCTGTCACGACAGGGGAGGAGAAGGAGGAAGAAGAACGAGCCTCCATTGATCTGGAGCACGTTGCTGGCATAGATCTCACTAAAGAATTGGTTGCATGGCAGACGGGGATAGCTGGCTTTGTGGCTGCAACCCTCACTAACATGGATGGGACATATATCGCGGTGACATCAAATTTACCAGACCAAGACCTCTCAGAACCTGCTGCCTATTGTGCAAAAGCGGTAAAGGCTATCGTGGAAACGCTCAATACTACCAAGACAGGACATTATCGGGAGGTGTTGATCACTACCGATACCCATTACGTAATTTGGCGAAAACTCACCGATGAGATCTTCTTGTCTCTAACTGTTACCATAGACCAGGGAAATTTGGGTATGGCTCGTTTGCAGATGGATCAATTGAGCAAAAGAGTCATTGAAGAGTTACGCTAGGAACGCAGAGCTTTCATGATACAGGAGCAGAGAGAACTGTTCTTTAAATAAGCGTTATTCATTATGAATCAGCAGGCACAAAAGAGGCGATAAGTGCAATGGCGATCCAAGGAAGTCTGAAGGATATAAGCCTAAGCAGTATCATAACGCTCTGTTGCTACGAAAAAAAACAGAGCTGTCTGCGCATCACGCACAACGGGAGAGAGGCTTCCCTCTTCTTTAAGGATGGTGAGATTGTACACATAACACTCGACTCTCAAGAAGGTACTGAGCTGATCGATGAGCTTTTGACGTGGGAAGAGGGTGCCTTTGAGATAGAGCAAGAGGTGACCTCTCCCAAACTGACCGTAGCCACTAACTGGAGTGGTCTGCTCCTGGCAGGTATGCGTCACATCGACGGGGGCACAGGTCAGCGGCCAGACAGTGAAAATAAAAATGGGGTGGTACAACCGATCCGAGCGCTGTCCAGCGAGTGTTTCGGACAAATAGGTGATCTGCTATGCAATCTGCTCGGTGCGGTGGAAGGGCGCTGTGCCGTGATAACCGATCGTGGCGGTCGCTTAATCCATTGGCAAGGGAGGATTGACAGAGATCAGGCCATCGCCCTGGCGGCCCTGATATCCGGTAGCTTCTCAGCAACTGCTGAAATTGCCGAGGCCCTGCACAGCGAAGGGGAAACGTGTCATTTCACGCAGAGCTTGCAGGAAGGCGAAGACTTTAGCATTTTCTCGGTGCCGGTGGGTGAAAGATCGATTCTGTCTCTCTGTTTTAACAGTAACGGCACTGTACCACTGGGTTTAGCGCGCGTCCGCACGGTAAAGGCCGCCAGTGCGATACAAGAGGTGTTAGCAAAAGATGCAGCTGAAGAGACAGGGGTTCATTTAGTTAAAGGGCTTCAGCACGATGTCGCCGATGCCCTCGACGATTTATTGGGTGATTGATATGTACATCAATTGGCGACTACGGGAAATCGATATTAAGATCGTCTATTACGGCCCGCCGTGTAGCGGCAAGACGACTAACTTGGAACAAATTCACGACAGGATGGCCGGGAGGAATAAAGACAAACTGGTCTCCCTCAAAACCCAGGAGGATCGTACGCTCTTCTTCGATTTTCTCCCTCTGGAGATCGGAGAATACAACGGGCTGAAGCCCCGTCTCAATCTCTACACTGTTCCTGGACAGAGCATTTATGTTTCTACCCGTCACCTTGTTTTGGAGGAAGTTGACGGCATTGTATTTGTGGCAGACTCGCAACACGGTCAACTCTACGAAAACATCCAGGCCATGCAAGAGATGCGCGGACACCTCGATGCTCTCGGCTATCATCAGAAAACTGTCCCCCTTGTTTTGCAATTCAACAAGCGTGATTTGCCAGGCATTAGCCCCATATCGATGCTACGTCAGCAGCTTGCGCCATCCAATGGTACCCCTTACTGCGAGGCGGTGGCAACCGAAGGGATGGGGGTTATCAGTACCCTGAAACAGATTGTTACCCTTGTTTTTAAAAGGGTGTCAGCTACATGAATAGCGGGGGTGGATTTAACGTGTGTAACGAATGATGGCTTTTTCGAAGACCGAGTGAGGAAGATTGGGTGGCACTCAAGGGCAAACTGACTGAGATGGGATTGAGCGACATCGTCCAAGTCGCCTGCAAGGGAAAAAACCGGGCTTGCCTCATTGTCCAATCCCAGGGGCAAGAGGGTAGCCTCTTCTTCGAAAATGGTCAGATCGTACATGCAATCCTCGACTCTCAAGAAGGAGAGGACGTGATCTATGAGCTTTTGACCTGGGATGAGGGCACATTTGAAATAGAACAGAATGTGTCCCCTCCCAAACGCACCATCACTACTAATTGGTCAGGGTTACTCCTGGAAGGCATGCGCCGCATTGACGAGAGCGCGGCCAAGAGGGATGGATCGGATACCGTGATGGAATTTGAAAGAAAGGAGGAACAATTGGTAAGTGGGAGGTCTCCCCCCCCGGATGTGAAAAAAGAAGATTATAGTACTGCAAAAAAAAAGGAGGTATTTACAATGAACGTAAAAAAATTGAGTGAGGCAATTGATGCCCTCAAGGGAAGCCTAGGAGAAGGCCTTATTACAACAGACATATGGACTGCCGCCGATGGGCAGTCTTTAGCAGGTTTTAACCCCCAACCAAAGGCATCGGCTCTCTTTAATCAACTTACCTCGACTATGGATAAGGCACTCAAAGGGAGTGGATTCCCGGAACTTGGGAGGTATTACATTTTAGACCTCGTGGGTGGCCAAATGACGATCTGTATGCCGCTTGGAGATTATCAATGGGGAATGTTGATTGACAGCACAAAGGCCCCGCTCGGTCTTCTTCTGAATGTGGTCATTCCGCAGGCTATTGATGCCTTTGAAGAGGCAATCGCGTCCTAATTGAAGAAAGGAGATTACAATGGGCGTAAAATTAGAAGAATTATACGATCTTGTCACACAAAAGGCGGGTTTTAAAGGAAGGATGCGCCTGGCAGTCCGAACAGGCATGTCCAGAGTTAAAGCGGCTGAAACGGAGGATACCGATAAGCTCCTCAGGAAATTTAAAGATGAAGCATCTGAAATAATTGGGCAAGATGTCGATGAGTTGCTGTGATGTGAAAGAAGATAAACATGGCAGGAATTAACGTAACGTTGAAGAAACATTGGATAATTGTTGAGCAACACTTAAGCTTATTAAAAAGGAGCAATGATGAAAGATGAATGTGAACTATTAGAAAAATGCGGGTTTTTTCAAAAGTATCGCTCCGTTGACAATGAAGCCTGTGAGACGTTGATCGCCATGTATTGTAAGGGTTCCATGATGGATGAATGCAAGAGAAAAGAGTATCGGAACAAACATGGCGAGCCACCCCCAGATGATATGCTTCCCGATGGAGAGATGATCGTAGAATAACACTGGAAGTTACGCCGGAAGTTGAATTTCAGCTCTTTTAGTATCTTTGGCGCCCATGGGCCTTGAAGATCCTGAAAATGGAGGAACGCAGGCGACCTAAATGAAACGGTTCTGTCTCCCGCCTTCCATGGTTCATTTCCGTGGAAAGAAAGACGCTGTACTCCTTATGTCACTCCAACCCTGCTCCTGTGGCCACCAGTGTAAAACCATCTTCATCGGCGACAAATAAGATACCGCTTGGCAGGAAAAATCTCTTGTCCCTTTCAGACATAAGATTTTTCATAGTCTTCCCACAACCGATATGGTCCACAATCCGTAGCATGCGTTCTATTGTCAACGCCTCCTTTTTATGGTAAAGAAAGAAAGCCAAATAGCCAGGCATATTTTCGAGAACGAAAAGTGTAGGGAGAAGCGGAATGCCTCAGAGGCGGCCGAAAATACTCTTAGTAGACAATGACAAAGCGGTAATTTCCAGCGTCAGGGACCATCTGAGTTCATACGCCGATTGTCTCGACGCCACCAGCTATGAGGAGGCCATCTCCACGCTGGAGACGGAAGAGGGTATCTCGTTGGTTATCTCTGAGATCAGGATGCCGGGCAGAGATGGGTTCGACCTCTTGATGTGGCTTCGTGAGAATCGTCCCAAGGCAAAGGTGATTATGACCACGGCCTATGGTTCCGCCCTCGTAAAGTCGTTAGCCAAGCAAAAAGGGGCCGTGATGTATCTGGAAAAACCCCTGGACCCTAAACAATTGATGGATACGGTGCGGGTAATCATGGAGCGCAAGGGGTTCTCCGTGGCCATTCAGGAGATGGAGTTTACCGATCTACTCCAATTTCTTTCCTTTGCCGGCAGAGCGGTAACGGTCCAGGTGACCAATAACATCGGGGAAGAAGGTGAAATCGGCCTCGAAGGTGATACGGTTCGCTGGGTGAGGACGGGTTCTCACGAAGGAGAGAATGCCTTTTTCGAGATCGTGGGGTGGGAAGGCGGTGGGTTCGAAATGCGGCCCCTCGATAAGGAGGAACAAGAAAAGAGAGGAGAGCCAATTTCCCTTTCCTACCTCCTCCTTGAAGGGGCACGGCGAAAAGATGAAGATCGCTTTTCGGAAACGAGGGGGGAAACAAGGGGGAAAGTCACGGAGGGAAGAGGGGCCCTTGAAGGGGGTAAAAAAAAGGTTGATTCTCTCAATATGATCGTGGAGGAATTGAGCCGTGAAATTCCAGACTATATCGCCGTAGAAGTGGCCAGCATCGATGATGGTACGCCCCTTGTCGCCGTCTCTCATGATCCCGCATTTGACCCCGATATAGCCGCCGCCTATTACACCGAGGTTATAAAAACCACCGAGAAGGCCCTCGAAGTCTTGAGAAAGGGACGTAGGCTTGAAGAGGTGCTCTTAACTACCGATGAATGTTATCTCATCGTACGGGTCCTCCCCAACACCCGTTTCTATGTGGGCGTGGCCATAGCCAAAAAAGGTAATATAGGGATGGCGCGGATGGTCATGAAGAAGTATGAAAAGAGATTTGTTGAGACCTTGGCGACTGATTAAGAGGTCATCGTCATCCAGCCATTCACGCACTGCGTCCGAGCATCCCTCCCTTGGGTGCCGCCTCTGAGCCTGATTGCTCCATGCCGACGAGAGAATAATTGTCAAAATCCCCTATCTATGATAAGAACAGTATAGAGGGTCTCGCCGCATCATGACGACCCTCCAGGCCCGTACCATAATTACGGTGTGGGGAGGAGGAGAAAGGAGAGTTCGTTGAAGGAAACGGTATTACATTTGGTTCAGGAGGGCCTGCAAATAAAAGAGCGTTTCTTCCAAGACAATGTCGATGCCATCGTAGAGATAGTCCACAGCATAACGGACGCCCTCCGTCAAGGCAACAAAATCCTCATCTTCGGCAACGGCGGCAGCGCCGCCGACGCCCAGCATATCGCCGCAGAATTCGTCAACCGCTTTCTCTTCGACAGGCCCCCCCTGCCGGCCATCGCCCTGACCACCGACACCTCCCTCTTGACCAGCATCAGCAACGATGCGGATTTTTCCCTCATCTTCTCCCGACAGATCGAGGCCCTCGGTCACAAGGGGGACATCGCCTGGGGTATCACCACCAGCGGGCGATCGCCCAATGTGCTCGAAGGATTTCGCAAGGCCACGGAGGCGGGCATGACGACCATCGCCTTTACCGGCAACGATGGCGGTGAGGCTTTGCGCATGGCGGATTACGGCCTCAACGTCGACTCTGCCAGCACCCCTCGGATCCAGGAGGTCCATATCACCGCGAGCCACATCATATGTGAACTCGTGGAGAGGGAGCTCTACCCCTCAGGAGGCCGACAATGAAGCGAAGGTCCGACTGGCAATTGTTGGACCTCAGGGGGATAAAGACCTCCACCCTCCAGAAGAGAAAGAGCAAGGTCGATGTGTCAGACTTCGCCTCACCATTGCCGCCTGGCTCCACCTTCAAGGATTTTCTTGAGTCCCTGCCCCAATTCTTGGCGGCCGCGGATTTGAAGGGGGTCGTCTCAAGCATCGTTACAGCAGTCAAAGGGGATAAAATGGTCCTATGGGCCATGGGGGCCCATCCCATCAAGGTGGGTCTGAACCCCCTTATTATTGATCTCATGGAGCGGGCCGTCATTCGGGGGCTGGCCATGAACGGTGCAGGCATAGTGCACGACGTGGAGATCGCCATGGCGGGGAAGACCTCTGAGGAGGTGGAAGAGGGGTTGGACACGGGGGCCTTCGGGGTTACCAAGGAGACGGCCGAGTTCATCAACGGCGCGATAAAAGAGGGACACAAGGCGGGCTGGGGCCTCGGTGAGGCCATGGGGAGGGTTCTTAACAAAGAAGAATTCCCTTATCGGGACATGAGCATCTGTGCTGCGGCCGACCGATTGGATATTCCCCTGACCGTCCATGTTGCCATCGGCACCGACGTAGTCCATATCCATCCCTCCACGGACGGCTCCCTTATCGGGGAAATGACCTACCGCGATTTTCGGCTCTTCGCCTCCTTGGTGGCCTCGTTGCAGGGAGGGGTCTATATCAACGTGGGCTCAGCGGTGATCTTGCCCGAGGTCTTTCTCAAGGCCTTGAGCGCGGTACGGAATCTGGGGCATCAGGTGGAGGACTTCTGCACCCTCAACATGGACTTTATCCAGCACTACCGCCCTACCCAAAATGTAGTCCGCAGACCTACGGCCAAGAGCGGAAAAGGCATTGCCTTGACCGGCCACCACGAGATCATGGTCCCCCTATTGGCCGCCGCCGTCATAGAAGGTCTCGAAGAGAAGACCTAAAGCATATACTGCTCCCTACCTTGAATAACGAAGAATGGATATATATATTTTAGACATGTTTGTATATTGTAATAAAAGGTGCAATTGATGAAGGCCCTTATCTGGATTATCGTGATTGTGGCAATATGGTTTATCTTGAACAAATTCATCCTCCCCAAATTGGGAATGGATACCTGACTGAGTAAAAGTTGCCGGATCGAGGATCGATCCGAAAAAATCGGCGAAATTGAAAAAAGAAGCTAGACCGGAGGTTATGAGGAAGCCCACTGCATTCTCCCAAGCGGCAAAACTGCACTGTAAAAAGTTTGACCGCTGGGTGGGTGAGGATGATGCGCAATGTACCAAGCCGGAGGATTATTGTGAATTCAGGGAAAGATGTGGGATATACTTCCTGATGACCGAACGCGATAGAGAAATGAAAAAGAAAGTGAAGGAGGAACGAAATGCCTCTCTATGAATACCGATGCCAGGCGTGTGGAGATACCTTTGAGACCATCCGGGGGCTCAATGACAAGAATGAGGATGTAGAATGCCCTACATGCGGCGAGAAAAAGGCGGAAAAACTCATGTCCGCGTGCTGCACAGTAAAAGGAAGCTCTACTAGTTCTAGTGTTAGCTCATGCGGCCCAAGCAAATTTACCTGAGGCTCGTAGACGGTGATGGTCCATCGCCGAAAACAGCCAGTGGTCAGTCATCAGTCGTCAGCAATCAGTCAACTGAACCTTGATCGCTGAAGCTGTTACTCACTCCTGTTAACCTTTTTCCATTGTAACCATACCCATAAAAAAGAAACGTTTACATTTTTCAGCGAAGAAAATTTGCGCTAGATAGGACCGACCTCTTTACAACCTGAACTGATAGGCTCCTGTTAATAAGTGACCCCCGACAAAAAGCCCGACGAGACGATGTATAGGAACGCTGTTGTACAGGAAATGTATGGGAAATAGATGGTAATGAACAAAGATAATACAGTTTGAAGTGGAGATCGAAAAAAAGATCCTGAGTATTACTCTGCCTTTCCCTCCAGCTCCTTGAGCCTCACACGCGCCAACGTCCCCCAT
>CAZMFG010000004.1:1414-37211 GCA_964565525.1 uncultured Thermodesulfobacteriota bacterium | reverse complement strand
GAGCGATCGAGCTACCCTGTGTCAGAGAGCGAATGTGACAGCGTAACAGTGCAAGGAGTTTCTCAAGAGGGTAGGGGACTATAAAACAGATTTTTAGTATATATTGATACTTTATGAGGATTGTGTTAATACTATATTGGGGTTATAAAAAGCTGTATGAAGATCCTTTATCACTATTGCTCAAATAATTCTTTTCACTTAATCATAGGTAGTCGTAAGATTAGGTTATCTTCGCTTTCGCTATCAAATGATACGATGGAAGGGAAACTCGTTGCTGCGCGACTTGTAGAAATGGCTAAAGATGATGGTCTTGATAAATTAAGGACGCAAATGCTTGAAAGATTCGTTTTTAATTTAGAGGATATGGTCGATGGTTTAGGGTTCTGCCTTTCGGAAACTGGGGATTTGTTAAGCCAATGGCGTGCGTATGCAGATGATGCTACTGGTTTTTCCATTGGATTCTCAAAAAACTATTTGGAGAAGCTCGAAAAAAACTATCTTGATAAGCAGCAACCAGCCTTTACGTTAAAAAAAGTTGAGTATAAAATTAATAATCAAAAAGAATTAATAAGACCAACTTACACAAAAATCAAGGAATTCATAGAGGAAGGTGCGCTTGATTTTCTGGAGAAGCCAACCATTTTGAGTGTTCCAGGTAAAGAAGCAGCAAAAGAAAAAAATAAAAATCGTGAAGAAGCATTCATAAAACTATCGGAAACAATATTCCCTCTTTTTACAAAACTCTTTTTATTAAAAGCTACGGCGTTTAAGGCAGAACGAGAATGGCGTTTGCTTTCTTATTTTGGAAAAAAAATTGACGAAAAATGTTCTTTTCGTGCTCTTAAAGATAGAATAGTCCCTTATAAGGAATTTAAATTGTTAAATCCTGAAGATTCCATTGTTAGGGTGATTCTCGGGTCTAAGAATAAAACTCCAGATTATGTAATTAAGAGCCTATTAAATCAAAACGGATTTACTTCTGCAAAAATATTACCTTCTAAGGTTCCGTATCGATGAGCATAAGTAATTTTCTTGTTTAGGTTTAAACCAACCTATCAAACTCCCACATCCCACACAAATTACCTGAAATTCCGCCTTATTTAAGATCTGAGAAACGCTCGACTACTGGTAGGGGTAAGTTCCCGCGCTTCGCTGGCTTGTTGTCTTATCCTAATTACCTATATCTTACGTCTGATAAGATATATTATGTAAACTAAGATATATATATCTGGATATTTAAGGGCATTTAAGGGCTTATCTCGCACCCCTTACAAGCCCTTTACGAGCCCCCTACTCTCATCCTCTACTGAATATATGGCGGTATTTTTACAGAAAGTGAGCGTAAACCTGCGGTCCCTTCTAAAGAACAATTGATAACTATCAGTCTATTAAAGATTTTTACTTCCGCCAGAATTCGGGGAAGAGGAGGATAACGATGGTATATATCTCTAATCTGCCGGCGAGCATACAAAAGATGAGTATACCTTTCCCTAACGCGTGGATATGCGCATAGTGCTCAACAGGCCCTACCCTGCCCAGGCCCGGCCCTATATTCCCCAAGGTAGCCGCCACCGCAGAGATGCTCGTAACGATATCCAACCCCAAGGCAGTCATAGCGATGGAGGCGAGGACAAAAATGGCCAAATACAAGATGACCATAACCAATATCCCGTTAAGGACGGATTGTGAGATGTTCTGCTCCCCTAATTTTACCGTTGTTACTGCATGGGGATGGATAATCCTCCGTAATTCCTGCTGGGCATATTTAAACAGGAGCATAATTCTGATGCACTTAATTCCCCCCCCGGTCGAACCTGCGCACCCCCCTACAAACATCAGCAAGAGGAGGAAGTACTGACAAAACGCAGGCCACACTCCGAAATCAGCGGTGGCGTACCCCGTCGTGGTCATGATCGAAACAACCTGAAACGCCGCATCCTCCAAACGATGCCCCCACCCTCCCCCAACCTCAAACAATAAATAAACGAACATTATTCCGATGCCTGCAAGAATAAGGGTGAGATAAAAACGGAATTCCCGATCTCGCCAATACCCTGTATAGCCCCCCCGCAGAAATCGATAATGGAGCGCAAAGTTGGTGCCGGCCAAAAACATAAAGAAGGTAATGACAATCCTATGATAATGCCCATACGCAGCGATACTTGCCCCTTGGGTAGAAAATCCGCCTGTTGCCATCGTCGTGAAGGAATGACAGATAGAATCGAAAATACTCATTCCTCCGAGAAAAAGGAAAACAACCTCCAACCCCGAAATAAGGAGATAGGTTTGCCACAGTATCTTTGCCGTCTCGGCAATGCGGGGACGGAGTTTATCGAGAAAAGGACCGGGTACCTCTGCGCGATACAGCTGCATCCCCCCTACCCCCAAAAAGGGGAGGATGGCGATAGAGAGGAGGATAATTCCCATGCCCCCCAGCCACTGGATCATGGCCCGCCAGAAATGGAGCCCTTTGGGAAAGGCATCGATGGCGGCGGAGGTAAAGACGGAGGAACCCGTGGTGGTGAAACCGGAGACGGTCTCAAAGAAGGCGTCAAGGGGATTGGCAAAGTTACCGGATAAGACAAACGGGACGGCGCCAAATATACTGGCGCTTATCCATCCGAAGGCGACGATGGCGAAGGCCTGTCGCCTGGTTATGTCGCCCCGCTCTTTGGGAAACGGGAGATAGAGTGCAAACCCCGCCAGGGCGGTGATCCCCACGGCGATGAGAAAGGAGCCGACCTCTTTTTCTCCATAATACCAACTAATCCCCAATGGGAAGAGCATGGTCCCGGCCAAAAAGAGATTGAGGATGCCAAGGATGGGGAGGATCCTGGTCACAACCTATCCCTACCAATACTCCGGTTTCACCATCACCATTTTTTCTACTTGTTTCATGGCACCGGATTCCACCACCATTGCCACCTTATCGCCGGGATGAACGATGGTTTCGCCGTTTGGAATCAAGAGCTCTTCCCCCCTGAAGATGGCCCCCACCAGCACCCCTTTCGGCATGCGCAAATCTTTCAGGGGTTTATTGACCAAATCCGAGGTCTCCAGCGCCTCGATTTCAATAACCTCGGCCTGGTCCTCAAGAAGGGAGGCCACATTGGCGATCTTCCCCCTCCTGATGTGCTGCAAGATCTTGTCCACCGCTATGAGGGAGGAACTTATGGCGACATCCACCCCTATATGATACACCAACGGCAAATAGGCGCTCCTGTTAATAGAGACGACGACCCGCCTTGCGCCCATTCTCTTGGCGAGGAGGGCAATAAGGATGTTTTTTTCCTCATCCGTAGTGACCGCGACGAAGGCATCCATTTCCTGTATATTCTCCTCCTCGAGGAGCTCCTGGGAAGTAAAATCACCTTTTAAGACCATGGTCTTATCTAGCTCCGATGCAAGAAATTCACATCGTTCCTCATCGGGCTCGATGATCTTCGTATGGACCCCCTTTTTTTCCAGGGTTTTGGCCAGATCTAATCCCACCTTGTCGCCGCCGAAAATCATCACCCGCTTGAGCGCGGAGTTGTGGTAGCAATTGAGGGGGGCGAGGATGGCGGATATGGTTGAGGGCTCGCCTATGATGAAGAGCAGGTCCCCCTCCATGATCTTATCTTTACCCGAAGGCACGTTCAATTTGTTGTCGCGGTAAATCGCCGCAATGATAACCCTCAAATCCGGATAGAGTGTCTTCTTGAGATCCATCATTTTATTGCCGATGATGGCATTGCCTTCTTTGATTAAGACACTGGCCATCCTGATTCTTTCGTTCGCAAAATCCACAACATCTAAAGCGCCCGGGGTCTCCAGGATCCTCGTGATGGAGGCCACCATCTCCTGATCCGTATTGATGACCAGATCGATGTCCAAACGGTCTTCACCAAGGATACGTATGTTTGATGCGTACTCACTGTCTCTAATCCTGGCGATCTTTATGGGGACGATGGCCTGTACGCCTGCCACCAAACAGGAGACCATGTTTACCTCATCGCTATTGGTGGCGGCGACGACGATTTCGGCCTTTTCTATGCCCGCCTTGCGCAGCACCGTCATGCTACTCCCACTCCCCTGGATGGCATTCACGTCAAGGGTTTCGGAGACCCTCTTGATCTTTTCTTCATCTTTATCGATGACGACAATATCCACCCTTTCCCGCGACAATCTGCGGGCCACATTATATCCAACCTCTCCTGCGCCGATAATGATGATGCTCATTGCCTCATACTCCCCTTATATCAGATCGGTCAACAATACTTATCCTGCAAGTTTTTACCCCACGGGTTATATACTATAAAACCCACCGATAAAATACCCCCTATTATAAAGGACGTTTTATACAATAAAAAATATGGGGTAAGGATCCACAAAAAGCGTTACAGCCTTGGTGTGTGTTTAAATTCTCTTTAAATATCAATCAATACCCCCCTACCCTACACAGAAAGTCGCATGTAATCCTGTGCCCACCTCTCCATAAAGTAATTGACAAAGACGGGGTGATTTTATATATCTTAAAGAACGTAAACATAGATGTATTATTTTTTTCCCGTGATTTTTACAGTTTACGTAAAGTGGGAAATATATGTATCATAAATCCCCTATTTCGCCTATTTCGAAGATGCACATATATAACTATCTCGCCGGTATACAGAAACAGGAGGTTAAGGCCAGAAGATGAACCTGGCTGAGAGGATCCTCAAGGGTGACATACAGGCCGCTTCGCGTCTCATGCGAGACATCGATGATGATGTGGAATCGGCAATAGAGGAGCTGAAGCGGCTCTACCCCAGTACCGGCAGGGCCCACATCGTGGGTATCACCGGCCCTCCGGGTGTGGGCAAGAGCACGCTGATCGATAAGATGATCGAGGCCTTCAGGGGGGAGGGAAAAACGGTGGGGGTTGTCGTCGTGGACCCCACCAGCCTCTTCAGCGGCGGTGCCATCTTGGGCGACAGGATCAGGATGCAGCGCCACAGTACTGATGAAGGGGTCTTTATCCGCAGTCTCGCCACACGGGGACACCTGGGGGGTGTATCTAGGTCTACCCATGATATCATCAAGGTGATGGATGCCTTGGGGAAAGAGGTCATCCTGGCGGAGACCGTGGGGGTGGGACAGGACGAGGTGGACATCATTCATGCCGTTGATACCTCTATCGTGGTTTTGGTGCCCGGCTTGGGCGATGACATCCAAGCGATAAAGGCGGGGATCCTGGAGATCGGGGATATCTTCGTGATCAACAAGTGCGACCATGAGGGGGCGGATAGAATAGAGCGGGAACTCAGGACCATGGTGGAGATGGGGGGCGTGCGTCCTGATGGTTGGATACCCCCCATCTACCGAACGGAGGCCATACGAGAAAAGGGGATAGCGGAATTACTGACCGGGATAGAGCGCCACCACGAAAGTGTGTATCAGAAAGGTCTTCGTCAACAGCACGAAAAGGATCGGGCACGGTCGGAGTTTTTGGAGATCCTCACGTCCTCTATAATAAAAAAGCTCCAACAGCACTTGAGCCAGAACGGAGAATTGGACCGCATCGAGGAGGCCATGGTAAAGAGAGAAAAGGACCCTTACACGCTGGTCGAAGAGATCATCCAAAAAATTTTGCCGGAGTAATGAAATAAAGGAGGTTAGGACGATATGTCCTTACGGGAACGCAGGAGGAAGGAATTAGAGGAGAGAAGGCGACTGGCTGAGCTGGCCGGCGGCGAGGATAAGATTCAAAAACAACATCAGATGGGAAAGTCGACGGCCCGCGAGCGTATCGATCTCTTAATGGACAAAGGGACTTTTGTGGAGTTAGACAAATTCGTGACCCACCGTTGTCAAGACTTCGGCATGGAGAAGAGGAAGATCTACGGGGATGGCGTGGTCACCGGATACGGCAAGGTCAATGGCAGGCTCACCTTCGTCTTCTCTCAGGACTTCACCGTCTTCGGCGGTGCCCTGGGCATGGCCTTTGCGAAAAAGATCTGCAAGGTGATGGACCTGGCCATGAAGAATGGGGCCCCCCTCATCGGCCTCAATGACTCCGGCGGGGCCCGCATCCAAGAGGGGGTGGAAAGCCTGGCCGGCTACGCCTATATCTTTCTCCGCAATACCTTGGCCTCGGGTGTTATACCCCAGATCTCGGCCGTCCTGGGACCGTGCGCGGGGGGGGCGGTCTATTCCCCCGCCATCACCGATTTCATCCTTATGACTAAAGAAACCAGCTTCATGTTCATCACCGGCCCGGATGTAATCAAGGCTACGACCCATGAGACCGTTACCAAGCACGATTTGGGGGGCGCCATGACCCATAATGCGGTCAGCGGCGTGGCCCACTTCGCCCCCGAGAACGATGCCGATGCCATGCGGCTCATCCGAGAACTCCTCGCCTATTGCCCGCAGAACAACAGAGAAAAGCCCCCCCGCGTGGAGCCCGAAGACGACCCCCACAGGATGGATGAAGAATTGAAGACCATCGTTCCGGATAATCCCAGAAAGCCCTACGACATGCATCAACTCGTCCGCATGGTGGTGGACGGTGGCGAATTTTTGGAGGTCCACGAGCACTTTGCCAAGAATATCATCGTCGGCTTCGCCCGCCTCAACGGTATATCGGTGGGTATCGTAGCCAACCAACCCAATTACCTGGCCGGCTGTCTGGACATCAACGCCTCGGTAAAAGGAGCGCGCTTTGTCCGTTTCTGCGATTGTTTCAATATACCCTTGGTGACCTTCGTGGATGTGCCCGGCTTTCTTCCGGGCACGGCCCAGGAATTCGGCGGGATCATCAAACATGGGGCCAAACTCCTCTACGCCTTCTGTGAGGCCACCGTCCCCAAGGTGACGGTGATCACCCGAAAAGGCTACGGGGGGGCCTACGACGTGATGTCCAGCAAACACATTCGAGGGGACATAAACTATGTCTATCCCCTCGGCGAGATCGCCGTCATGGGACCTGAAGGTGCGGTGAACATCGTCTTCCGTAAGGATATAGAACAGGCCACGGACCCCGATAAGACCAGAAAAAAGCTGGTGGACGACTATCTGGATACATTCGCCAGCCCCTACCGGGCGGCGGAGCTCGGCTATGTCGATGAGATCATTGAGCCCGAGGAGACCAGGCCGAAGTTGATACAAGCCTTAGAGATACTCCAGAATAAGGTGGACACCAATCCCCCGAAAAAACACGGGAATATCCCTCTCTAGGGGAATTGGCCAAGGAGCGGGTATCGAAAGAGAGAGGAGTATGAAGGACAAGGTCGACGTAGAGGAAGCATATAGCCGGTGGGAAGAGACCATCCTCAAAAAGGCCTTGGAGCGATCCCCCGAGCGCAGGGAGTCCTTTCAGACTACCTCGAACATCGATCTCAAGCCAGTATACACCCCCCTTGATATAGAAGGCTTGGACTACCTGAAAGAAGTGGGGTTTCCGGGAGAATATCCCTTCACCAGGGGGGTTCGACCGACCATGTACCGGGGGAGATTCTGGACCATGCGGCAATACGCCGGGTTTGCTACTGCTGAGGAGACCAACCAGCGGTATCATTATCTCCTCAAACAAGGGCAGACGGGGCTGAGCGTGGCCTTTGACCTCCCCACACAGATCGGCTATGACTCCGACCACCCCCTCTGTACGGGCGAGGTGGGAAAGTGCGGTGTGGCCATCGATTCCCTGGCAGATATGGAAATCCTCTTCGAGAAAATCCCCCTGGACAAGGTGAGCACCTCCATGACCATCAACGCAACCGCCGCCATCCTCTTGGCCATGTATTGCGCCGTGGCCGAGGAACAAGGGGTCCCCCTGGATCACCTGAGGGGGACCGTCCAGAACGATATCCTGAAGGAATACGTTGCCAGAGGCACCTACATCTATCCTCCCAAAGAATCCATGAGGATCATCACCGACATCTTTTCCTATAGCAAAGACCACCTCCCTCAGTGGAACACCATCAGCATAAGCGGGTATCACATCCGAGAGGCGGGTTCTTCGGCGGTCCAAGAAGTGGCCTTCACCCTGGCCAACGGCATCGCCTACGTGGAGGCGGCTATTGCGGCGGGATTGGATGTGGACTCCTTTGCCGGGAGATTATCCTTCTTCTTCGGTGTCCATAACAACTTTGTGGAGGAGATCGCCAAGTTTCGCGCGGCCAGGAGGATGTGGGCCAGGATCATGCGCGAGCGCTTTGGGGCCCAAAAACCCACCTCCTGGATGCTGCGCTTCCATACCCAGACCGCGGGCTGTACCCTCACGGCGCAACAACCCGATAACAATGTCGTGCGGGTGGCCTTCCAGGCCCTGGCCGCCGTGCTCGGGGGGACCCAATCACTCCACACCAATTCCCGGGATGAGGCCTTCGCCCTCCCCTCTCAAGAATCGGTCACCATCGCTTTACGGACCCAACAGATTATCGCCCATGAGAGCGGTGTCGGTGACACGATAGACCCCCTTGCGGGCTCCTATGCCATCGAGGCGCTCACCGACGAGATCGAGAACAAGGCCTTCGAGTACATTAATAAAATCGATGAGATGGGTGGGGCCATCAAGGCAATAGAGTCCGGTTTTATGCAGGGGGAGATCGCCGAGAGCGCCTACCAATATCAAAGGGAAATCGAACATAAAGAGAGAATTATCGTCGGTCTCAACGAGTTCGCGGTGGAGGAAACACCCTTTACCGATATCCTCAAGATAAGTCCCCAGGTGGAGCGATATCAAAAGGAGAAATTGGATACAGTACGAGCTCAGAGAGACCCTCAAAAAGTCAAGGATGCCCTCGAGAAGCTCAAACAGGCGGCCCAGGGCACAGACAACCTCATGCCCCCCATCCTCGAGGCGGTGAAATGCTATGCCACCTTAGGGGAGATCGCCGATGTCCTGCGGGAGATATATGGGGAGTATAAGGAGCATACGATCATCACCTAAGGAAGGTACCAATGGCAAAGCGGAAGATCAGGGTCTTAATCGCCAAACCCGGGTTGGACGGACACGACCGGGGGGCGAAGGTAATCGCCCGTGCCCTGCGTGATGGGGGGATGGAAGTCATCTATACGGGCATCCGCCAGACCCCTGAACAAATTGTCGCCACCGCCATCCAGGAAGGTGTTGATGTCGTGGGACTCAGCTGCCTCTCCGGCGCCCACAACCAGCTGTTTCCGCAGGTGGTCAAGCTGCTGCGAAAGCAGGGCGTAGATGACGTCCTGGTCATCGGGGGGGGGATCATTCCCTACGATGATATCCCCGCTTTGAAAAAGGCAGGGATAGCGGCGGTATTTCAGCCCGGCACCCCGACGGAGGAAATCATCACCTTCATTAACGAGAGACTGGGAGAACATCACTGAGCGATAACAAAAGGAGGATCTATGATTAAAAAGATCAACCATATTGCGGTAGCGGTTCCTCACCTGGAGGAAACGGCCGCATTGTATGAAAAGTTTCTCGGCCTCAGCCTTGAAGGAGTAGAAGAGGTTGAGGGGATGGATACTAAGGTGGGATTTTTCCCCCTCGGCGAGACCACGATCGAACTGGTGCAGCCCACTACTCAAGAAACGGGATTGGCGAAATTTTTGGCCGCTCGAGGCCCCGGCATTCATCACATCTGTCTGGAGGTGGATGACATCGAGGCCGATCTCAAGGCCTTTAAGGACAAGGGGATCAAACTCATCGATGAAACCCCCAGAAAAGGGGCCCATGGGATGCGGGTGGGATTCATCCACCCCAAGGCCTCCGGAGGGGTACTCATCGAGCTGTGTGAACTTCCCCATCCGACAGGAGCACAGAAGGAGGGACACGATGAAGGTGCATGAGTATCAAGCAAAGGCCTTGTTCGAACAGTACGGCATCCCCACCCCTCGGCGGAAGGTGGCCACGACAACCCAGGAGGCCCTCGAGGCCGCCAAAGAGATCGGTACTACCCCGGTAGTGCTCAAGGCACAGATCCACGCCGGGGGGCGCGGCAAGGGGGGTGGAATTAAGGTAATTCAAGAGATGGCGGACGTGGAAACCGCCGCCTCTGAACTCTTGGGAATGCAGCTGATCACCCCACAGACCGGGCCGGAGGGAAAGCCGGTTGGGTCCATCTTGGTGGAAGAGGCCTTGGAAGTAAAAAAAGAAGTCTATCTGGGAATCGTGATCGACAGGTCCCGTGAGTGCCTGGTGGTCTTGGCCAGTGCTGCGGGTGGCATGGAGATCGAGCAGGTAGCTGCACAGAGCCCGGACAAAGTCCTGAAGGAAATGGTAGACCCGGCGGTGGGACTTCGTCCTTTTCAGGCCAATCGGATCGTTTATTCCCTCGGAATCGAGCCCTCCCTGGCACGAAAGGCCACTCAGATTATCTTGAGGCTCTACCAACTCTTCATTGAAAAGGACTGCTCCTTGGCGGAGATCAACCCCTTGGTGATCACCGAGAAGGAAATAGTCGCCTTGGATGCCAAATTGAACTTCGACGATAACGCCCTCTATCGACACCCTGATATTGCCTCCCTGTGGGATACCTCTCAGGAGATCCCCCTGGAGATAGAGGCGAGAAGACACAATTTGAGCTACATCAAGTTGCACGGAAATGTGGGCTGTATGGTAAACGGGGCGGGTTTGGCCATGGCTGCTATGGACCTCATCAAGGCGGCCGGCGCCGAGCCGGCCAACTTCCTCGACGTGGGGGGAGGGGCAACAACCGATATGGTCAAGCAGGGATTGCGCATACTCCTTGCCGACCCCGACGTGCAGGCGATTCTTATCTACATCTTCGGCGGTATTTTGCGGTGCGACACCTTGGCCACCGGGCTTACCGAAGCGGCCAAGGAGTTGGAAGTCAAACTCCCCATCGTGATCAGGCTGGAGGGGACCAACGTGGAGCTGGGACGCAAGATCCTGGCCGGTTCCGGTCTGCAGCTCACCGAGGCCACGGGGATGACCGATGCCGCTCAAAAATTGGCGGAAACATTACAACAATTGTAGCGCGACGTTATGATGCGTCTAGAGAAAACACACCGGAGCAGACGATCATGAAGAGAGGTTCTATTATTTTTTTCCCATGCTATGACAGTTTACGTAAAGTGGTTAATCGCCACCAGACATCTATAAAAAAACCGAGGAGGAGTTATGAGCATCATTGTGGATGAGCATACCAAGGTAGTGGCTCAGGGGATCACGGGTACTGAGGGAACCTTTCACACCAAACAGATGGTGGAGTACGGAACCAAGGTGGTGGCAGGGGTCACGCCGGGCAAAGGCGGTCAACAATGTAATGACATCCCCGTCTTTAATACCGTAAAGGAAGCCGTAGAGAAGACCGGTGCCAATGCATCGGTCATATTTGTACCCCCTCCCTTTGCCGCTGATGCCGTTATGGAGGCGGTTGAAGCGGGGATCGGACTTGTCGTCTGCCTCACGGAGGGGATTCCCACCATGGACATGATCGCCGTCCGGCAGTATATGAAGGGAAAAAATACCCGCCTGATCGGACCCAACACGTCTGGTATCATCGCGCCGGGTAGATGCAAAATCGGGCTGATGCCCGCTTACATCTTCAAAGAGGGGAAGGTGGGGGTCGTCTCTCGCAGTGGGACCCTCACCTATGAGGTGGTTGATCAACTCACCACGTTGGGGATCGGCCAAACCACCTGCGTGGGCATCGGCGGAGACCCCATCATCGGCCTCAAATTTGCGGACGTCCTCCAACTCTTTGACGCCGATCCTGATACCGAGGCGGTAATCATAATCGGCGAGATCGGCGGCAGGGCGGAGGAGGAGGCAGCCGAATACTATCGCCGGCACAAGACCAAGCCGGTAGCCGCCTTTATCGCCGGCGTCACCGCCCCCCCGGGGAAGCGTATGGGACACGCCGGGGCCATCATATCAGGGGGGGTGGGAAGTGCGCAAGAAAAGATACGGGTCTTGGAAGAGGCCGGTATTCGCGTGATCACGAATCCTGCTGAAGTGGGGTCAACGGTAGCGGATATTGTAACGCAGAGTTGACAACGCCGGCGCGGAGACGTTCGGCAGCATAGAAAACTGAGGCCTCCTAAGTCTTATTGGGTTTCGCTCTGTCGACCTGAGAAAACCGTTTCTCCGCACGATAGTCCCCCGGAAACCATTCCTACCCCTTGTCCTCCATGATGTTTGATCGTGTAGGCAAAAAAAACAAGGAAATGCTCGATAGCAATATTCAACCGCTCGATATCATTACACAATAACGACTTTCTGCGTTAAAGGCCCGGAAGACTTCTGCGGAGAAAAGCCTTTACACCGTTTTCTATTTTGTATTAATATGACGATCACCTATCCGGGAAAAGGCACAAAGAAGATGACGGAGGAAAAAAAAGGTACCTACCACTCCATAGGGCAACTCGCCAAGATGGCAGGGCTTACTACCAGGACCATCCGATATTATGAAGAACGGGGGCTGCTCAACTCCGTCAAGAGGATCGAAGGGGGTAGGAGGGCATATACTGACGACGACCTTCGTCGCCTCAAGTTCATCAAGCGCCTGAAGCTCCTCGGCCTGACCCTGGCGGAGATGGAAGAATTGGCGGAAATCTACTGGACAAACCCGACCAACAAGAGGGTGCTCCCCAGGCTTCTGGAGCTCCTCGATCAGCACTGCGAGGAGACGGATAAGCGCGTTAAGAGCCTGATAAAATTAAAGGGTGAAATTATGGAATATAAGGCACGAATCAGGACAAAACTGACTGATATACAAAATTAGAGGGAGGTAATGAATCAATGGAAGAAGCGGTAATTGTTAGTGCGGTGAGGACGGCCCTCGGAAACTTTCAAGGTGCCCTCAAAGGCCTATCTGCCACGGAACTTGGGGCACTCGTCATCAACGAAGCGATCACGAGGGTGGGGATCCAGAAAGAAGATGTGGATGAGGTGCTTATGGGCAATGTCCTCCCCTGCGGGCTTGGGCAAAATCCCGCTCGACAATCCATGATCAAGGCCGGGCTCCCCTGGGATACGGGGTGTATCACCGTAAACAAGGTATGCGGCTCAGGTCTCAAGACGGTCATGCTGGCCGCCCAGGCCATCATGCTGGGAGATGCGGAGGTCATTGTGGCGGGGGGGATGGAGAATATGACCAGGGCCCCCTACTACTTGGAACATGCTCGAGATGGCTATCGCTTGTGGAATGGGGAGTTGGTCGATGGGATGGTCCACGACGGCCTCTGGGATGTGGTCAACGACTTCCATATGGGATACACGGCTGAATTGGTGGCGGACAAGTTTAAGGTCACCAGAGAGGATATGGACCTTTTTGCCTTCAACTCCAACAAAAGGGCGATGGAGGCGACGCAAGGAGGAGTTTTTAAAGAAGAAATTCTCCCCGTGGAAATACCCCAAAAAAAGGGGGAAGCGGTGATTTTCGATAAGGATGAAGGGGTCAGAGAACCGAACCTCGATGCACTGCAAAAATTAAAACCGGTCTTTAAGAATGACGGCAGGGTGACGGCAGGCAACTCATCCAAGATCAGCGATGGGGCAAGTGCCCTGGTGCTGATGTCCAGAAGCAAGGCGGAGCGCTTAGGCGTCTCCCCCCTGGCGAGGGTCGTGGCGCAGGCCTCTGCCGGGACGCCATTGGAGGATGTCTTGGTTTCTCCTGTCAAGGCCATACCTAAGGTAGTGAAAAAAGCTGGTTTGCAGATGGGCGACATAGACCTCTTCGAGATCAACGAAGCCTTCGCCGCCTCCACCGTGGCCGTCATCAGGGAGTTAGGCCTTAAGGAAGATACGGTCAACATCCATGGGGGGGCAGTGGCCCTTGGGCACCCTATCGGGTGCAGCGGCGCCCGGGTCCTGACCACCCTGTTGTACGCCATGAAGAAGAAAGACGCTAAAAGGGGAATCGCCTCCCTCTGCCTCGGAGGGGGAGAGGCCGTTTCTTTGCTTGTTGAACAATAGTTTTTACACCAAAAGGGGTAACGGTATGGAGATCAAGACAATCGGTGTCATCGGTGCAGGACAGATGGGAGGCGGCATCGCCCAGGTGGCCGCCGTCAGTGGCTTTCAGGTCATCGTAAGCGATGTGGACCAGGGTCTCCTCGATAAGGGGCTGACCACCATAGGACGGAATCTAGACCGCCAGGTACAAAAAGAGCGGATGACCAAGGAGGAAAAGGAGGAGGTTCTGGCCAGGGTCACCGGAACCCTCAAACTCAAAGATATGGCAGGGGTCGATTTCATCATCGAGGCAGCCACAGAAGATGAACGGATCAAGCTCGCCATCTTCAAGGAGCTTGATCAGATCTGTCGCCCTGGCGTGATCCTCGCCTCCAATACCTCGTCCATCCCCATCACCCGCATCGCCTCCGCCACCCAAAGACCGGAGATAGTGATCGGTATGCACTTTATGAACCCCGTACCGGTAATGAGATTGGTGGAGATCATCAAAGGTTTGGCCACCTCGGAGGAGGCCTTTCACGTCACCAGGGATCTGGCCGTAAAGATGGGAAAAACCCCCGTAGAGGCCAACGACTTCCCCGGTTTTATCTCCAACAGAATCCTGATGCCGCTGATCAACGAGGCCATCTTCGCCCTCCTTGAGGGCGTAGGTACGGCAGAGGCCATCGATCAGGTGATAAAGCTGGGTTTGAACCACCCCATGGGCCCTCTGGAGCTGGCCGATCTGATCGGCCTCGACACCTGTTTGGCCATTATGCAGACCCTCTATGAAGGTTTCGGCGACCCGAAGTATTTCCCCTGCCCCCTGCTCAAAAAATACGTGGATGCTGGTTATTTTGGGAGGAAGACGGGAAGGGGATTTTACTCCTACGACAATAAAGAGAAGTAACCACAGGCCTTTCGTCTTACGGAAAGACAGGAGGTGATCCGTCCTCTGGTGGGATCGACAGCAGAGGGGGGTAATCCACGCGTCCGCCAAAGAGGGAAAGTCTCTACGGTAACATCCCGGAACGGAGGGTGTAATGGACTTTGATCTTACCGGTGAACAAAAGGATATCAAGAAGGCCGCCAAGGAGTTTGCCGAAGGAGAGTTCGATAAAGACCTGGCCTTGCAACTGGAGCGAGAGCACGCCTTTCCCCGGGAGCAGTGGAAGAAGGCCTGCGACTTGGGCTTTGTGGGCATCCACTTCCCTGAGGAATGGGGTGGAGGCGGATGCGGCGTCCTGGAAAACGCCTTGGTGGTGGAGGAGTTCTGCCGTGCGGATTCGGGGATAGGTGTCGCTCTGAGCGTGGCCGATTTCGCCTCAGAGATCATCCTCAGGTTTGGATCCGAGGAACAGAAGAAAAAATACCTCACACCCATTGCGAAGGGGAAAACCATCTCCTCAGGGGGGTTTACCGAACCCGATCATGGCAGCGATATCACCCTCATGTCCACACGAGCGATCAAGAAGGGGGATGAATTTGTCATTAACGGCACTAAGACCTTCATCACCAACGGGACCATAGCCGATTTCTCCGTCGTCCTCTGTCAGACCGATTCCGAGGTCATCCCTTCGTATCGGGGACAAAGCACCATCATTGTGGAAAAGGGGAGTGCGGGTTTCGAGGCCGCTGACATCGGAGAAAAGATGGGGATCAAGATGACCTCCACCGCCGAGCTCTCCTTTGCCGATGTGCGAGTCCCGGTGAGCAATCTCGTCGGCGAAGAGAACCGGGGGTTTTACCAGGTGCTGGAATTCTTCGACGAGAGCCGGATCGAGATTGCCGCTCAAGCCGTGGGCATTGCCCAGGGCGCTTATGAACGGGCCCTCAACTATGCCCGGGAAAGGAGGCAGTTCGGCAAAAGGATCGCCCAGTTTCAGGCCATCCAGCACAAACTGGCTGAGATGGCCACCAAGATCGAGACCGCCCGCCTCCTCCTCTATAAGGCCGCTTGGGGTCTCGATCAGGGCCGCATAGACCCCAAGCTTACCTCTATGTGCAAGTTTTATGCGGCGAGGGTGGCCGTAGAGGTGGCCGACGAGGCCATCCAGATCTTTGGCGGATATGGGTATGTCACCGACTATGAGGTAGAGCGTTTTTACCGCGATGCGAGGATCACTGATATCTATGAAGGGACGCGCGAGATACAAAAAAATACCATCGCCAGCGCCATCCTGGGAAAACTGAAATAAAGGAACTCCATGGGGGAAAAGAGATTGCCCCAGGGAATGATTCAGGTCTATACGGGGAACGGTAAGGGAAAGACCACCGCCGCCCTGGGTCTCGCCTGCCGGGCCGTGGGCCACGGTTATACGGTCTTTATGATCCAGTTTATGAAGGGGAACATCGAGTATGGCGAACTGGAGACGGCGAGGAAGCTGGCCCCCTCTCTGACCATCAAACAGATGGGGCGCGAGTGCTTTGTGAGCCGTGAAAACCCCGATCCCGAGGATATCAGGCTGGCCCAAGAGGCCATGGCCTTGGCCAAAACAGTGATTACAAGCGGTGAGTACGACATCGTGATCCTCGATGAGATCAATGTCGCCTTGGATTTTGGCTTGATAAACACACAAGAAGTAATACAACTGATGGATGAGGAACGCCCTGCACACGTGGAATTGATCCTCACCGGCCGGTATGCACCCCAGGAGATCATGGAACGGGCTGATCTGGTCACCGAGATGGTGGAAATAAAGCATTACTATCAGCGAGGGGTCGCCAGCAGGGAGGGAATAGAAAAGTAGCCCGCCGGAGTTTGCTATGTCCAGTAAAGAAGACATTACGAGAGACAGACAGAAATGGGAAGCAGAAGTGCTCCGGCCCTCCCTGGAGACCACTTCGGAGACCAAAGATGCCTTTACCACCATCTCCGGCCTGCCGCTCAAGAGGCTCTACACGCCGGAGGATATCGAAGACCTGGATTACACACGGGACCTGGGGTTTCCCGGCGGCTACCCGCTCACCAGAGGGGTTCAACCCTCCATGTACCGGGGAAGGGTATGGACCATGCGCATGTTTTCCGGCCTGGGGGGAGCGGAGGAGACCAACGAGCGGTTCCACTACCTCCTGAACCACGGGGAGACCGGGTTGAGCATCGCTTTTCATTACCCTACCCTCATGGGATATGACAGCGACTCCCCCTTGGCTCGAGGAGAAATAGGAAAATGCGGCGTCGCCATTGATAGCCTCAAAGACATGGAGATCCTCTTTGAAGGAATCCCCTTGGATAAGGTCACCACATCGATGACCATCAATCCTCCCGCTGCCGTCTTACTGGCCATGTATATAGTGGTCGCCGAAAAGCAGGGGGTCGGCCCGCGAGAAATCGGGGGGACCATCCAGAACGACATGCTGAAGGAGTTCATCGCCCAGAAGACCTTTATGCTTCCCCCCGAGCCTTCTGTGAAACTTATCGTCGACACTATAGAATACTGCACTCAAGAGGTACCTCGCTGGAATACGATCAGCATCAGCGGCTATCACATCAGGGAAGCGGGCTCTACCGCCGTACAGGAACTCGCCTTCACCCTGGCCGATGGTATCGCCTATGTACAAGCGGCGCTTGAGCGGGGATTGAACGTAGACGCATTTGCACCTCGGCTTTCGTTCTTCTTCGATGCCCATATAGATTTCTTCGAGGAAATAGCCAAGTTTAGGGCGGCCAGGAGGATGTGGGCCCGGATCATGAAAGAGCGGTTTAAGGCCCAAAACCCGCGTTCGTGTATGCTCAGATTTCATACCCAAACGGCCGGTTGTTCCCTCACGGCGCAGCAACCATACAATAACATCATACGGACGGCGTGCGAGGCCCTCAGCGCCGTCATGGGGGGAACCCAATCACTCCATACCAATTCCCTGGATGAGACCTACGCCATCCCCGCGGAGGATACAGTCACCATCGCCTTGCGGACCCAACAAATCCTCGCCGAAGAGACAGGGGTCACCGACACCGTCGACCCCCTGGCGGGATCTTATTTCATCGAGTCACTTACCAACAAGATAGAAGAAGAGGCCTGGGAGTATATTAAGCGGATAGATGAGATGGGGGGAATGCTCAAGGCCATCGAGGTCGGTTACCCACAACGAGAGATCGCTGATGCAGCGTATACATATCAGCTCCAGATTGATCACGGGGAGAAGACCATCGTCGGAGTCAATAAATACATTACCGACCACCCTCCGATCACCATTTGGAGAATGGACCCCCGTATTGAGGAAAGACAACTCAAACGACTCAAAGACGTAAAGACCAACCGAAACGACTCACAGGTGACGGCGCTCCTGGGTCGATTGAAAGAGGCCGCTCAAGGGAATGAAAACCTCATGCCCCACATACTCAATGCCGTCAGAGAATACATTACCCTACAGGAGATATGCGATACCTTCAGGGAGGTCTATGGTGTCTATCGAGACCCTGGGATGTTCTGAAGATAGGAGAGAGCGATAGAGGTTATCACCAATTATTACCACTAGTTGATAGCTAAAACTCGACTCAATATAAAGTTTATATTCTTCGTACGCTAAAGGAATGACTGCATGAAACCCGAAAGAAAGATCAGGATTGTGGTAGCGAAGCCAGGATTAGATGGCCATGATAGGGGGGCCAGGATTATCGCCCGTGCCTTACGCGATGCAGGGTTCGAGGTCATCTATACAGGACTCCATCAATCACCTGAGCAGATCGTGGCCACCGCCATACAAGAGGATGTTGACGGCATCGGTTTAAGCAGCCTTGCCGGGGCCCACGATTACCTCTTCCCCAAGATTGTAGATCTTCTGCAGAAACAAGGGGCGACAAATATCGCCGTATTTGGAGGGGGGATAATACCTCAAGAGGACATCCCCACCTTGAAGGAGGCGGGTATCAAGGAAATCTTCACGCCGGGTACCACCCTAGAAAGCATTATACAGTGGGTGAAAGACAATATTAGGCCGAGGGAATAGAAAAGGTATGAGGATTCAAGCCCCCTTACTCAATTTCCTCTTTTTCTGCCCTCCCCTGCTTCCTCATTCCTCGGCGGGGAGTCCTCGCCGATAAGGCGATATTCCTCATCTATCCACCTCCCGAAATCGATGAGCTTACAGCGCTCGGAGCAAAACGGGCGATAGTCGTTTCCTTCCCATTTGATTACGGTGCCGCACCGGGGACACCGAGCTCTCACTTTTTCTTCCACCAGGTATTTCCTTTCGCCCCTTTCTTTCCCCCCTCTAAGGCGGCAAATTCCTTGAGGAGCTCTTCCTGTCTCTTGGTGAGTTTTTGGGGCACCTGGACCATTGCCTGAATGATCTGATCCCCCCGGCCGCGTCCGTGGAGGTGGGGGATCCCTTCGCCCCGCATCCTGAAGAGCTCCCCCGGTTGGGTCCCCTTGGGGATCTGAAGCTTCTTGGCGCCGTTCAAGGTGGGGACCTCGATTTCGCCACCGAGGGCGGCCATGGCAAACGATATAGGTACGCGGCAGATAATATTGTCTTCTTCCCGCTCGAAAAACTCGTGGGGCTCCACATAGATGATGACATAGAGATCGCCGGCGGGGGCACCCCGTTCCCCTACCTCCCCTTCCCCCCTGAGCCTGAGACGGGAACCTGTATCCACCCCGGGCGGGATCTGGAGGGAAACCCGCTTTCGCTCTTTTACCAAGCCTGCCCCGCCGCATGCCGTACAGGGATTGGTGATCACCCTCCCCTCCCCTCGGCAATAAGAGCACGTGGTGCTGATGGTAAAAAAGCCGTGGGAGCGATTGACCTGGCCCCTCCCGTGACAATAGGGACAGGCCTGAGGTTCGGAACCGGCTTGAGCCCCCGTCCCTTGACACCGCTCGCAGCGCACCCGCTTGAAGATCTCGATCTCGGTCTCTTTGCCCAAGGCGGCATCTAAGAGGGATATCTTCAGATCATACCTGAGATCGGCGCCGGGGCTGACGCCTCGTCGGGATGCTCGAGGGGAAAAGCCGAAAAAATCCTCGAAGATATCGCTGAATGAGGAAAATATGTCATCAAAACCCCTAAACCCCGTAAACCCGGAGCTCTTGAGGCCGTCATGACCGTAAAAGTCGTATATTTCTCTCTTGTTTGGATCCCTGAGAACTTCATAGGCCTCTGCCGCCCCCTTGAACCGTTCTTCCGCCTCTTTATCGCCCGGATTGCGGTCGGGGTGATATCGGAGGGCCATCTGACGATATGCCTTTTTTATCTCCTCCTCGGAGGCGTTCCGAGAAATCCCTAAGATCTCATAATAATCCTCTTTAGCCATAACTCCGTGAGCATCTCCGATGTGATTTTAGAAATCTATTATAATAACCGTTGACACCATTTTCAATATCTGGTTCAATAATCGCGGAATAGCGAGGAGGACCACCGTGTATAACCCGTATTTTTTTTCCATTGCTATGTTTGTGTATGTGATCGCCTTTGTCTGTTATCTCCTCTTCGTGGCGACAAAACAACCGCGGATAGGCAGCGTTGCCTTCTGGACTATCCTCATCGGCTTCATCATCCACTTCGCAGGTCTCATGGTCCGCTGGTGGGAGACGCATGCCACGGGCTATGGATATATACCCCTCGCCAATATGTACGAATCCCTCATTTTTTTCTCCTGGGCCATCGTCTTGGTTTATCTGATTGTAGATATCAGATATCACCAGCGGACCATCGGCGTCATTGCTTCTTGTCTCGCTGCTCTCGCCATTGCCGCAACCTCCCTCGTGCCGGGGGTGACGAGTGATATCCGCCCGCTCATCCCTGCCCTGCAAAGCAACTGGCTGTCCATCCACGTCATCACCTGCTTCTTCGGCTATGCGGCCTTCGCCATCGCCTTCGGGGTCAGCATTGCATACATGATACAGTCGCGGAGGGAGTCCACCCCGCGCGGCCCCATAGCATGGCTGCCCTCATCGAGGACATTAGATGAAATAAATTATAAATCTATCGTTATCGGGTTTCCCATGTTGACCCTCGGCATCATCACCGGGGCGGCATGGGCCAGTTATGCCTGGGGAAGCTATTGGAGTTGGGATCCGAAAGAGACCTGGTCTTTGATCACCTGGTTTATCTACGCCGCCTTCTTACATGCCCGCTACACCCATGCGTGGCGAGGAAAAAAGACCGCCTGTCTCTCCATCGTAGGATTTTGTGCGGTCATTTTTACCTATATAGGGGTGAATTTCCTGCTTGCCGGCCTTCATGCCTATCTGTAACGGCTGCCATAAACAATTCTCACCGTTACATTGTATATAACTCTTCATTCAACATGTGGACCCAGTTTTTCTTGAGGACTTTGATGGCCTGATCCATCTTGTCCACGTCCACGATGAGAACGGTGTTTTCCCCCCTCCCCAGGCAGGTGTAGAGATAGTTGATGTTGATGTCCGCCTCTTTTAATGGCTTCAGGAGGGCATTGAGCCCTCCGGGGTGATTGGGCGCCTCCACCGCCAAGACCTCTTTTACCTTCACCTTGAACCCGTGGCTTTCCAAGACGTTAACGGCCTTGACGGGATCATTGGCGACGAATCTGACGGCACTGATCTCTGTCGATTCGGCGACGCTCAAGGCTATGATATTCACACCATTACCCCCGAGATATTCGCTTACCTCCGAGAGCTTCCCCGGGACATTTTCCAAGCTGAGCGATATCTGCTTAACCGGCATTGCCTTCCCTCCTGCGTTCCAGATACGTGAAACCCTCCAACAAGGCCGTCTCGTTCGTCTCCAGGAGACGAGGATTCCTCTTGGCAACGTCCCTCTTGAGGATCTTTTTTAACGTCTTCATGGAGATCAGCCTTGTCTTATAAATAAAGGCCCCCAACATTACCATATTAGCCACTTTGTCATTTCCTATGGTGACGGCCAAATCATTTGCCGGCACCTCACACACCTCGATGTCCCCCCTGATAGGCTTCATATCGACGAGGTTCGTATTGAGAAAGATAATTCCACCCGATTGGACCTGGTTTTGAAATCTGATAAAGGAAGGTGTGTTCATCACCACCACATATTCCGGCTCCGAGGCAACCGGAGAGGCAATCTCTTCATCGGCGATGGAGACCGTGCAATTGGCGGTACCTCCTCTGACCTCGGCGCCATACGAAGGAAGATAGGTGACGTTCTTCCCCTCCTCCATCCCCCCCGACGCCAAGAGATAACCCATCATCATCACCCCTTGACCCCCAAAACCTGAAAATACCGTTTTGCTCAACATCGATTTACCCTTTGGTTACGTCCTTGATCACACCGAGGGGAAAGAAATCTACCATCTTCTCCTCCACCCATGTCCAGGCATCTGCAGGCCGTAACTTTAAGTTGGTCGGACAGGGGGAGAGTATCTCCACCAAGGAGAACCCCACACCATCCATCTGCACCCTGAAGGCTTTTTCAATGGCCTTTTTCGTCCTCATAATATTCTTCGGATTGGTGACGGCGGTCCTCTCAAGGTAGGCGCTCCCCTTGGTCAAGGCCAACATCTCACTGAGGTTTAACGGAAAACCATCCCTCCCCTGATCCCTTCCCCCCGGCGTGGTAGTGGTCTCCTGCCCCAAGATGGTCGTCGGGGCCATCTGCCCCCCGGTCATGCCGTAGACCCCATTGTTGACAAAGATCACCGTAATCTTCTCACCACGATTGGCGGCGTGGATGGTCTCGGCGGTTCCGATGGCCGCGATGTCTCCGTCGCCCTGATAGGTAAATACCACACGGTCGGGCAGGACGCGTTTCAGGCCGGTCGCCACGGCCGCCCCCCGACCGTGAGGGGACTCCCCCATATCTATATCGAAATAATTATAGGCCAGGACCGCACATCCGGCAGGGGGGACCCCGATGGTTCGCTCCTGAATGCCCATCTCGTCGATCACCTCCGCGACAAGGCGGTGGATGATGCTATGTCCGCATCCCGGACAATAGTGAAAGGGGGCATCCTTGAGAGCCCGGGGTCTGCTGTACACCCTCTGAAATCCCATCACCGCAATCCCTTCTGGTAGTATCTGCTGGCAATAACCCTCCCCATCTCTAAGGGTGTTATCACCACCCCGCCAGGCCTCCCGTAAAAAGAGACCTTCCCTTTGCCATCCAGGGCCAGGCGCACATCCTCCACCATCTGACCCGTGTTCATCTCATAGACGAGGAAGTTCCCTACCTTTTTGGACAAATCCCTGATCATTTTGTGCGGGAAGGGCCACAGCGTTATCGGGCGCAGCAGCCCCACCTTCAAACCCTCTTCCCTCGTCCTCTTAATGGCCCCCTTGGCAATCCTGGCGGCGGTGCCGAAGGCCACCACCACCATCTTGGCGTCCTCTAATCCGTAGGCCTCGTACCGCACCTCATGGGCGGCGATCCGCTCATGCTTTCTGGCCAACTTCCAATTAAGTTCCTCCTCTGCCGAGGGATCGAGCAAGAGAGACCTGAGGAAGCGGCTCGGTCTTCCTTTGGCACCGGTAATCGTCCAGTCTTTGACGGGTGGCTTTGGTATCTTCTTCCCGTCGGGGAACGACACCGGCTCCATCATCTGTCCCAACATGCCGTCCCCTAAGATAACCGTCGCTATCCTATAGCTATCGGCCAGCTGAAAAGCCTCAATGGTAAGATCTGCCGCCTCTTGTACCGAGCTGGGGGCCAGGACGATGGTTCGATAATCTCCATGCCCTCCACCCCTGGTGGCCTGGAAATAATCTGATTGGGCGGGGGCGATATTCCCCAATCCCGGTCCCCCCCTGGTCATGTTCACGATGACCGCCGGCAACTCCAGGGCGCATAAAAAGGAAATCCCCTCCTGTTTCAGGCTGATGCCGGGGCTCGAGGAGGAGGTCATGGCCCTCGCCCCTGCCATGCTCGCCCCGATGACCATGTTTATGGCTGCCAACTCGCTTTCGGCCTGAATGAAGAACCTATCGTCAAATTCGTTCAACCGGCGGGCCATATACTCGCCTATCTCATTCTGCGGGGTGATGGGATAGCCAAAGTAGCACCGGCAGCCGGCCCTGACGGCTGCCTCCCCAATAGTATGATTTCCGCTCATCAATTGCTTACTCACGGTAGACCTCACAGGCGATCTCAGGACATACCACTGCGCACAGGGCACACCCGGTACACCCAGCGGGATTTTTATCTCGTTCACCCTGAAACTCCGCCGGATAGTATCCTTTGAGATTCAATTCTCGTGCGAGAGAGATCAGACCTTTTGGACAGACCTCAACACAGAGCCCGCACCCTTTGCACAGCGACTGGTCGATGACTACGTAACCCTTTTTCATGACCTTCTTTCTCTGCCTACACGAGATTCCGTAACTTATTACTATGCCAAAATAGCTCACAAATATCAAGTATGGAGAAAATCATTGCTTTTTTTCGTCCCTTTCGCTATTTTTTAGGTGTGATCGACGGCATAGGGATCGATATCGTAAAAATAGAGAGGTTCACGAGGGCCTTGGAACGGTGGGGGGATCGCCTCAGGGCGCGTGTGTTTACCCCCCAGGAGTTATCGATCTGTCATGCCAAGGCGCACCCGAGCAGACATCTGGCCCTCCGTTTTGCCGCCAAAGAGGCCTTCTTAAAGGCCCTGGGTATTGGGATGTTTCAAGGGGTCGCATGGACGGAGATAGAGATCGTCAACGATCCCTCAGGACGTCCCCACTTGAACGTGAGGGGTAAAGCCGAAAAGATCTGCCACCAAAAAGGGATTACAGAGATCTTCGTGAGCATCTCCCATGAAGCGGAATATGGGGTAGCCCACGTGCTGTTGGAGGTGTGACGTGAAAATCGCAACCGCCGATCAAATGAAAGACCTGGATCGCAGGGCCATCCAGGAGTGCGGCATCCCCGGTATCGTCTTGATGGAGAATGCCGGCAGGGGAGCCGCTGAGCTTCTGGTCCGTTATTTCCCTCAGGCGCACGAAGGCACGGTGGCCGTCTTGGCGGGCCGGGGGAATAACGGTGGAGACGGCTTTGTCATCGCCAGACACTTGAAAAATTGGGGTATACGGACAAAGGTATATCTCTTCGCATCGGTGGATGATGTAGGGGGAGACGCCCTGACAAACCTCCAGATCTGGCTGAAGATGGGGGGAGAGTTCATGGAGGTCCCCTACAAAGGGAATTTTACCAGGATAAAAAAAGAGATCGCGAAGGCACGCCTCTTCGTGGATGCCGTCTTTGGAACGGGATTGAACGCAGAGGTAAAGGGTTTTTTCAAAGAGGTCATCTCCTTTATCAACGCCCTCCCTCAACCGGTGGTGGCCGTGGATATCCCCTCCGGCCTGGACGCCACAGAGGGGCGGGTGCTGGGTACGGCTATCCGAGCCGATCTGACCGCCACCTTTGGATTGGCCAAGATCGGGCAGGTGCTCGAACCCGGCGCACGGCATGTGGGACGATTGGAGGTCGTCGACATCGGCATACCCCGCACCTTCATAGAGGAGGCCGATATCAGGACCCATCTCCTCGACCCAGCAGAGTTGAACTTGGACCTCCTCACCCCCCGCCCCCTCCAGGCCCATAAAGGTGACTACGGCCACCTCGTTGTCTTGGCCGGCTCACCGGGCAAGACCGGCGCGGCAACCATGGTCTGTTCCGGGGCCTTGCGCACAGGAACGGGACTCGTCACCCTGGGGATACCTGCTGCCCTGAACCCCATTCTCGAATCCAAGCTCACCGAGGCCATGACAGAACCCCTCCCTGATGCGGGGACCGGATACCTTTCCGCCGACGCCTTGGAAAGAATCGTTCAGCTTGTGGAGGGGAAGACAGCCCTGGCCCTCGGGCCGGGGATCTCCACCCAGCACCAGGTCCAGGAGATCCTGTTGGACCTCATCCCTCAACTCTCCCTCCCCCTGGTCATAGACGCAGACGGCATCACCGCCCTCGCCGCCGGACCGGAGATCCTGAAACAATGTATGAATCCCGTCATCCTTACCCCCCACCCCGGCGAGATGGCGCGCCTCATGGGTCTTACCACCGACAAGGTACAGGCGGATCGGATCGGGGTTGCCACAGCATGTGCCGCAGCATATGATTGTATCGTCGTCCTTAAAGGTTATAAGACCGTCATCGCCACCCCCGAGGAAGAGGTCTACATCAACACCACCGGCAACCCGGGGATGGCCTCGGGCGGCACCGGGGATGTCCTGACCGGGATGATCGGCGGTCTCCTGGCCCAAGGGTTGCCGCCCCTGGAGGCCGCCACATGGGGGACATACCTTCACGGCCTTGCCGGCGACAGGGCCGCTCAGGCCCTCGGAGAAATCCCCTTGATCGCCGGGGACATCATCGACCACATACCCGATGCCCTGCGTGAAGTAAAGGCCCGTATTGACAAACAGGCACGTGGAGCTCATCACTCACACCCCGCAGGAGACTGAGCGGATAGGGAAACTTGTGGGTTCCATGCTCACCCGGGGTGACATCATCGCCCTCGCGGGGGAGCTGGGCACGGGCAAGACCACCCTCGTCAGGGGTATGGCACAGGGGATGGGCATCAAGGGCAGCGAGGTGGCCAGCCCGTCTTTTACCCTGGTCAATGTCTATGAAGCCCCCCTCCCCCTCTACCACATAGACCTCTACCGTCTCGATGATGAAGGAGATCTCCTCGGTATAGACTACGAAGAATATATCAGGGGAGACGGCGCTGTTGTTATAGAATGGGCGGACAGGATCCCCAGGGCCGTACCCCCTGAATCCCTTTGGATCAGGTTACGGTATCTGGATGCCGAACGGCGCGAGATTGCATTTCAGGCCCAGGGTGATCGATCAGAGAAGATCGTTGAAGAGTTGCGGCGGAGGGTATATAATAAATAATTCTTTGTAGCACGTTCAGATAGGAAAATAATGAGGAAAATATAAGAGCGGATGGCCTTGATCGTACAAAAATACGGTGGCACCTCGGTTGCCGACCTTGAGCGGGTGCGAAACGTCGCCCAGCGGGTGATCGAGACCAAAAATCAGGGGAACGATGTGGTGGTGGTCGTGTCCGCCATGGCCGGTGAGACCGATAAGCTCCTTACCTTGGCCCACGAAGCGACATCGATGCCCGACGAGCGGGAATTGGACGTCCTCCTCGCCACGGGGGAACAGGCCTCTTCGGCCCTGCTCGCTATCGTTTTACAATCTATGGGCAGCCCGGTCAAATCCTTTCTCGGACACCAGATAAAGATCGGCACGGACAGTGCTTATGGAAAGGCGAGGATCACCAGCGTGGACGCCGACACGATCTTCTCTGAGCTTCGGGAGGGGCGCATTGTTGTGGTGGCGGGGTTTCAAGGAGAGGATGAGGCAGGAAATATCACCACCCTGGGCAGGGGTGGCTCCGACACCACCGCGGTGGCCATCGCCGCCGCCCTCAAGGCGGACCTCTGTGAAATATATACCGACGTGGACGGTGTCTTTACTGCCAATCCGGCTATCTGCGAGCGTGCGCACAAGATCAACCGCATCAGTTACGATGAGATGCTGGAGATGGCCAGCCTCGGGGCCAAGGTGCTGCAGACCAGATCGGTGGAATTCGCCAAAAAATTCGGGGTGCCCATCCACGTGCGGTCATCGTTTCATGCCGGTAAAGGAACCATCGTCTGTGAGGAGGAAAGTGCTATGGAGGAGGTAGTGGTATCAGGGGTAACGTATGACGTAAATCAAGCCCGGATTGAGATCGCCCAGGTGCCGGATCGGCCGGGGATCGCCGCCCGGTTCTTCGACGCCATCAGCACCGCGAACATCCTGGTGGACATGATTATCCAGACCACCAGTCTGGAGGAGGGTTTTGCCAATATGGCCTTCACTATCTCCAAGGCGGATTTTCCCCAGGCCCTCGCGGTAGCCCAATCCCTGGCCAAAGAGTTGGAGGCCAGAGAGGTCATTGCCGAAGATGAGGTGGCCAAGATCTCGATGATCGGGGTGGGAATGCGGGGCCATTCAGGGGTGGCCTCCAAGATGTTCGGTGTCTTGGCCAAAGAGGGCATCAACATCAAGATGATCAGCACCTCGGAGATCAAGATCTCCTGTATCATCGACGCCAAATATACCGAGCTGGCCGTTCGTGCGCTCCACAATGCCTTCGAATTGGACAAGAGAAATGGATGACGTGAAGGTTACGGTCTACGATACGACCTTGCGGGATGGGACCCAGGCTGAGGACATCTCTTTTTCCGTGGAAGACAAACTCAGAATCACCCGGCGGCTCGACGAACTCGGAATCCACTATATCGAGGGGGGATGGCCCGGCTCGAACCCCCGCGATGTTCAGTACTTTCGCGAGGTGGGGACCATCCCCCTTGCCTCGGCACACATAGTGGCCTTTGGGAGCACCGCCCGCAAGGGGGTGGCCCCGGAAAAAGACGCCAACATCCGTGCCCTCCTGGAGGCGCACACAGAGGTGGTAACCATCGTCGGCAAGTCGTGGGATATACACCCCCTCATCGCGATGGATATCTCGTTGGACGAAAATGTGGAGCTCATCGCGCAATCAATTGCCTTCCTCAAGGGGCGCGTGGCCACGGTCATCTTCGACGCCGAGCACTTCTTCGACGGTTTTAAGGGGAACAGGGAATACGCCCTGACGACCATCAAGGCCGCCGATGAGGCGGGTGCGGACTGCATCGTGCTCTGTGATACCAATGGGGGAACGTTGTCTTTTGAGATAGAGGAGATCATCAGGGAGGTGAAGGCCGCGACCAAGACACCGTTGGGTATCCATTGCCACAACGACGCCGATCTGGCCGTAGCCAACACCATCGTGGCCGTCAAGGAAGGGATCTGCCACGTCCAGGGGACTATCAACGGCTATGGGGAGCGCTCCGGCAATGCAAACCTCTGCTCCATCATCCCCAATCTTCAGCTGAAGATGGGCGTGCAATGCCTCTCCGACGATCGTCTGCGGAAGCTCAAAGATGTCTCCCGATTCGTGAGTGAGCTGGCCAACCTCCCCCCCGACAAACACCAACCGTATGTGGGGGAAAGCGCCTTCGCCCACAAGGGAGGCCTGCACGTGAGCGCCATCCGCAAGAATCCTCTCACCTATGAACACATCAAGCCGGAGCTGGTGGGGAACACGCAGCGCATCCTCGTATCCGACCTCTCCGGTGAAAGCAACGTGCTCGCCAAGGCGGAGGAGTTTAATATCCGGTTGCGCAAAGGGGACCCGACCATAAAAAAGATCTTAGCGGCCTTAAAGGAGCTGGAGAACCAAGGGTATCAATTCGAGGGGGCCGAGGGGTCCTTCGAGCTCCTCATCAAAAAGGCCGTCGGCCAGCACAAGCGGCACTTTGATCTGTTGGGATTTCGGGTGATCGTGGAGAAGAGGAGCGATGACTCTCCCCCCCTTTCCGAGGCCACCATTATGGTCAAGGTGGGTGATCAAGTGGAACACACGGCCGCCGACGGGAATGGGCCGGTAAACGCCTTGGACAACGCCCTCAGAAAGGCCCTGGAAAAATTTTACCCGGAGCTCACCGAGGTAAAGCTCATCGATTATAAGGTCAGGGTCCTCTCTGCACAGGCCGGCACCGGGGCCAGCACCCGCGTGCTGATAGAATCCCGGGACGCAGAAACCCAATGGGGGACGGTGGGTGTATCGGAGAATATAATCCAGGCCAGTTGGCAGGCCTTGGTGGACAGCATCGATTACAAATTACTGAAGGAAAAAAAGGAAGGAACGAGATAAGGAGGCAGCCATGCGTTCGGATGCCATGAAAAAGGGGGTGGAGCGGGCTCCCCACCGCTCCCTGTTCAAGGCCATGGGGTACACCGACGATGAGCTGAGCAGGCCCCTTATCGGCGTCGCCAACTCGGCCAACGAGGTCATCCCCGGGCACATCCACCTGCACCGCATCGCCCAGGCCGTCAAGGAGGGCGTCAGGATGGCCGGCGGGACGCCGCTGGAGTTCTCCACCATCGGGCTCTGCGACGGCATCGCCATGGGTCACGAGGGGATGAAATATTCACTCGGATCGAGAGAACTCATCGCCGATTCGGTGGAGGTCATGGCCATGGCCTACCCCTTCGATGGGCTGGTCCTGGTCACCAACTGTGACAAGATCGTCCCCGGGATGATGATGGCCATGGCGCGGTTGGACATCCCTGCCATCCTGGTGAGCGGCGGCCCCATGCTCGCGGGCTGGCACGGGGGCAAAGATGCCGACGTCATCACGGTCTTCGAGGCGGTGGGCAAAATGGCGGCGGGGCAAATCACCCCTGAAGACCTCGCATCGCTGGAAAGCGCCGCCTGCCCCGGCGCCGGTTCGTGCGCGGGGATGTTCACGGCCAACTCCATGAACTGCCTTTCCGAAGCCCTGGGTATAGCCCTCCCCGGCAACGGGACCATCCCGGCCGTGGACGCCGCCCGCGTGCGCCTGGCCAAGGCCGCCGGAACCACGATCCTTGAGCTCATCAAGCACAATATCACCCCGCGGGCCATCCTGACCCAGGAGGCCTTTGCCAACGCCATCGCCGTCGATATGGCTTTCGGCGGCTCCACCAATACCAGCCTGCACCTGCCGGCAGTCGCCCATGAGGCGGGCCTGCAAATAGACCTGGAGGTCTTCAACCAGATCAGCGGCAGGACCCCTCACCTCTGCAACCTCTCCCCCGCAGGTCCCCACCACCTCCAGGACCTCCATCGTGCCGGCGGGATCCCGGCCCTCATGAGCGAGCTGGCCAAGGGAAAACTGATCAACACCGAGTGCCTGACCGTCACAGGGAAAAAAGTGAGGGAGAATATCCAATCAGCTGAGATTCTCGATCCGGAGGTGATCAGGCCCCTGACCAATCCCTATCACCCCACCGGCGGGCTGGTATTCCTTTTCGGCAACCTGGCCCCGGACGGGGCGGTGGTCAAGGCCTCGGCCGTGGACCCGAAGATGCTTAAAAACCAGGGGCCTGCCCGCTGCTTTGAATCCGAGGAAGCGGCCCTGCAGGCCATCCTGGCAAAGGAGATCAAAAAAGGCGAGGTAGTCGTTATCCGCTATGAAGGCCCCAAGGGCGGGCCGGGAATGCGGGAGATGCTCGCCCCCACCTCGGCCATCGCCGGCATCGGCATGGACAAGGAGGTTGCCCTGATCACCGACGGGAGGTTCTCTGGGGGGACCAGGGGCGCCGCCATCGGGCATTGCTCCCCCGAGGCCGCCGAGGGGGGAACCATCGCCCTGGTCAAGGACGGCGATATCATCGAGATCGACATACCCGCACAACAGTTGCGGCTGCACCTGACCGATGAGGAAATAGAAAAACGCCGTGCGCACTGGAAGGCCCCTGCGCCCAAGATCACGTCCGGCTACATGTACCGCTACGCACAGATGGTCAGCTCAGCCAGCACCGGGGCCGTGTTTTTAAAGAAATAAAAAAGGGGGGAGGGAGGGGGCTTTGGGAGCCCCGCTCCCTCCAGGGGGGGTGAGAAGGAGGGAATCGATAATTTCTTACGTATCACCTACTTCCCAGGGAAGAAACTTGTCTCTTACGTTCTCACGGCTATTTTCCTTCGATTTGAGCGGCCGTTTTTGACGGGGCGCCGCCGTTATCCATCGGTTCTATCTCCACCCGGGCGCCCATCCCTTCCAAGGCCTTCTTGTACCGCTCGGCCTCGTGCAGGTCAACCCCATGTTTCACCGTCAGGGGGGCAAGCCTCATCATCTTGGTGACCACCTGGCTGGAGAGATGACAGTGGTCCTGGAGGTTCCGCACCAGCTGATCGACCAGGCCGAAGTCCTTGACCGCCGGTCCCATGAAGATAACCCGATATTTCTCTTCTCCGTTTCCCATGATCACATTCTCGCTAATCCATTGGACTCCATTCATTACATTGCATTTTGGATGCCAATAATTTCTCAGCCATCGTTTCGCTAACAGCTTGATTTTACAGGGAAGTAGCCGACCACTGGTCGGAGCGCTGGTGCGGCACAAGGGGTATGGCCCAAATTGTCTTCAAAAGTGACAAAAATCGCCACCACAGCGCCCTCCCCTTTCTTCATCACGTCTCCTGAATGACCGTTCTCACGGTGACGCGGCGATCCGCCAGAGCCCCTCGCCATGTGACCTGGACCTTCACCGTCTTCACCGCCGTCTGTGATTGATCAGCTTGGACAATCCACTCCCTGGTATAGGTCATCCCGTTCGACCTATCGACGTACTGATCCGTGCCGCCGAAGAGCTGATCGGCCTCTCGCAGCTCCGTCACCTTGTTCTTGGCCAAGGTCGTGGCGAGGGTGGCCTGCTGCCCAAGGGTATCACCACGCAGGGCCACCAGCTGCAGACCAGCCAGCCCCAACAGGCCGATGGCCAGGACAAAAAGGGAGATGGTTACCTCCAGGAGGGTCATGCCTTGTGTAGTTCTTAACCGATGTATCGTAATCTCTTGCATTCCTCTTGTCCTTCTCTCTTGTGCTCTCTCACCCGTAAAAGGTGCATGTCGAATGCCAAGAACTTTCAACAGTAATAATGATAACACCATGATTTTAAAAGGGAATTATTGCATGAAAAGTTCGGATTGAAAAGGGCAAGGGATAAATGACCTCCTTTGACCACGGAAGTGACAGAATTATGCCCTTGGGAAACTCGTTACAAAAAAAACCGCCTCTTGCGAGGCGGAAAAAAAATGAAAAGATTTGTCGTAATAGACGGGTTACAGTGCTCCGGTCAGGCACATGGCGAATGTCTCACTCCACCAATGGTCTTATTCGTGTCGCTTGAACAACCACCTGCTCTTTACCATCCTCTTTTTCAACGATCCTGAATCCCTCGATCAAAATGCCCATCTCCAAGTGGAGGTCTTCAAATTTCATAGTGTCGCCTTCAAAACCGATTTGCGTGTCGCTGGTAACGAGGACATATATCTTCGCTTGTTTTTCTTTTATCGCCACGTGAGTGCGTCGTATTTTTTTCACAACGAGCACCTTTTGATCAGGCGGCGGTTTTTCGATATCGACGATACGCGCCTCAAATTTGCATGCGACACCCTCCTTCTTGATGTCCCGAAACCCTACCAGAGACGTCAACAGAAAGGATGAAATGCAGATGAATAACAAGATCCTTATCCATTTGCTGCTTTTTAGAAATAAACTCATCGGATTCTCCTCCACATATTCTTGCATATTTTAGAATTGCTCACGCCATGACTGAACAGTAAACGCGGCGGGCCGCAAAATCTCGTCGAGCTCTTCTATCAGAACAATCTTACCACCGACAGCTACATAAACATGCGGCTTTCCATCCTCACCTATAACCACCACTGCCTCTGTTGGGATGCCAGCTCCGACCACCTTGGATTGATCTGATTTTTGCAGGCCTTCGTTGTCGGTATCGAAATTCGCAACAGCCGCTGCATTCAGGTAATTCACGGCGTATAGGCGACCATCGCCGCCAGACGTGCAGACAGTTGACAATGGCGAAAAGGTCGTAAAAAGGGCAATGCCGAAGACGACGACTGGAGGGGCTAAGACCTTTTCTCCATCGTGGTCCATGATGAGAAACCAGCCGTCCCCATTGGTCAGGGCATCGCTTATATCCGCTTTCGTTTCCAATGGCGTGTCAGGATCCTGCAGTAAATCCCCGGTTAAATCCACGAGATTGGATTCTGTCAGCACGCCGCCGACACGGCTGTCGAACACTGCGTCGGTCTCATTTCTATCCTTCACCGCATAAAACCTATTGATCCAGGGGTCCGGCGACGGGATAACCATGGGATCGTCTCTATCCCCTGTGCCGAAATAGACATATTCATACCCGAGCTCAAAGACCAGGTCGGGGGGATAGAAGATCTTCGTCCCGCTATTTCCTTGAAACAGGCGGCGAGGGGTCCAGTCGTTTACGTTGCCGTCTTCTTGACCTGCCTGTTTGCCGAAACGCCACATCTGGCCGTTAAGATCGCCGACATAGACCCTGTTGATGTAGTTGTCGTAGTTCGTGTCCACTGCCAGGACCGTGCTGGGGATACATGCGGTCATGTTGTCGAGGACCGGAAAGGTACCTCGGTCATCCTCGTACGTAAATTGTTTGACCAGCGTTCCAGCTTGGCCCAGTGCTCCGGTCAAGAGGTTTATCATCATAATGCCCTTCCCCTTTGTATTATCAGAGCTGTACCCGCCTCCGATAATGGCCACGATCCCATCGTTTGCTCCCGCCTTTACCTTCCCCATCTCGGGATCAGACCAGGACTGCCCCAGCTGGGAGATGACCGTTGTCGGATTCGGGATGCCGGTAATAGTAGCGTCGGCATTATCAATCCGCCACAGGTACTGGGGATCATCCGGATTGGTGACGTCCAAGGCAGTATAGCTGGTGCCTCCTGCGCGCTCTCCAAAGACGATGATTGCCTGATCTTCTTGCGCATCCTCAATACAACCATTGTGATTAACGTCCTTGATATACGCCTTGGCAGAACCGTCGACATAATATGGGTGTCCCGATCCCTCGTAGAGGTCCTTCAATTTGGGCAAGAGATCGGGAGGTATAAAGGCCCACCTCTCCGTGCCGTCGGCGTCGTTAATGGCATGCAGCATCCCGTCGTTGGTGCCGACGTATATTACCCGCACGTTATTCTCAGGGTGTTCATCATCGATGACATAGTCTATAATAACGGGCCTGGAGTGGAGGATGTCCCCGAAGATATTTTCCCGCTTTTCTGCATAGATTGTGTCGATATCCTCGTCATAGGAGTCCCATCCCCGTATATACCGCATCAGGTCACGACGGGCTCCTGCCGCACCGGGATAGGCGGGATCGGCGTCAGACGACTTGCTCGGGCTACCGAGCATTTCATAGGTGATTGCAGTATTGGTATCAACGAATATATTGGAGCTGTTATTAAGGTCAGACGAGGTTCCTACATAGGTATAGATATCTCTGTTATCCAAATTCATACCTTTGAGCGCCTTGTGCGCCTCCCAATAGGGCTTCGGCTGAGTGGAGCCGGAGGCGGCTAGCAGGGAGTCGAGGAGCAGGTTGTATTCCTCATCGGTTGCGCGCGTCGTCTCATCACTGCCGTAGAGGTACCCCTCGTCGCCGATGTGCAGTTTCATCAGGTATCCCGGCCAAAATTTATTGTGTGCCTGCGGGGTAAAGAGGGATACATACATTTTGTCGCCGCTTGTGGTCCTCTGGACAGGGACCACCGGTGCGGTAAAGGTCTGGGTCTGCTCGATGATCGCCTGCATGACCGTTTCTAACGCGGACAATAACTGTTGGTAATTGTAAGTCGTATGATATTCACCCCCTCCGTTATCGGCGGTATCTTGCAAGAGCTGGTGATTAACATGAAACCCGATGGTGTAGATCGTCAGGTTCTGGTTGCCCTCTATTGCATGATCGGGGTCGAGGGAATCCTCGGTCTCGTAAAGATATTTGGCCACGTCGTCGAGATAATCTGAGCCGCCGTTGTCATAGTCACTACTCGGATCAGGATCGTTGCTGTCGCTGTCAACGTCACGGGAGCCAGGGTTGGCATCCAAAAAATCCTCGATGTGTTCATACTCACCGTTATAATTGGCCCACCTTTTGCTGTGGCCTCCAAAATAATTATAATCCCCCTCCGCCTCCGGCTTTCCATCGGTCACGATGATGACGAAGTTCTGGCGGCACCAATTGGTTGCGTCAATAGGCGAGGCATAGCTCCCGAAATCACCCCTGAAGTACAGGGCGGCATTGATCAGCCGGTTGGCCAAGGGGGTGCCGCCCTCTGCCTCCGTGCCGTTGATGTTGGCTATCAGATCTTTAATCTCCTGTTCGGTCCGATCCTGAATAATATCGCCCCCCTTTGTTGTGGATAGTACGCTGGTGTCTGTTTGATAGTTAAGATAGTTATTAAAGGAAGTGGGGACATTAGCATTGATATCTATAGCCCCATTGAGGACCATGACTCCGAAACGGGCGTAATCTTTGCTCTTTGTGATAATGTCTCTTAACGCGATCTTGGCCACCCCGAGCCTGGTGTCGTACTCTCCCGTGTCATAGTTCAGCCTGTTG
>CAZMFG010000004.1:0-1314 GCA_964565525.1 uncultured Thermodesulfobacteriota bacterium | reverse complement strand
CTTGGCCACCCCGAGCCTGGTGTCGTACTCTCCCGTGTCATAGTTCAGCCTGTTGCCCCTCCTGATATTAGTGTCGGAATCATGGATGCCGTCGTGATTGCTATCGGTGAAGGTGCCGGTATATTCCTCCCAGTCACTCCACGAATAACACGACCACCACCCCCACCGCAGGCACTGCCTCCGATAGATGGTGTCTGTTTCGTAGGGACAACTTACACTACAATATTCCGTGCTATCATTATAGGAAACATCGGTATCCATGCTCCCCGAGTTGTCGAAGATGATCAGGACGTTAGGGTCGACATTGATGCTCTGATACATATCGATATCGTCGGCAAAAGATGTATAAGGGACCGCTATAGTGAAGAAAAAGAAAACCGCGATACAAAAAACCGTTCGTTTCATCATTCCCTTCCCCTTTCTCTAAAAGCCGATGCGGTAACCCCACATATCAATCGTGGAGCTGGCAATTTCGGCTTGATCTTTTCCTGCTGAGTTTGTCCTATAGTGGTGCATCTTAAATCCCGCCCTTACTCCCGTACCACTCCCCACAGGTGGAGGGGTCTCCTCGAGATAGGTGGCCGTTACAGCGAATATGGGGGGCTGAGTGTTAGAAAAGGACCACGTGGGATTGACATAATCCACATTCCCGAAGGGGTACGTAGCCAGAATATAGTCTAAACCGGCATCGGCTGCGTAGAAGGCCTCCACATGCCACTTATGATAGCCGGTTATCTTGGTATCCATGGTGGAGGTGGTCACCGCAAAGATCCCGATAACGGTCAGGATCAAGAGGATCAGCACCGCAATGATCAGCGCCGCCCCCTCCTGAGAGTGAAGACCCAAAATTCTCATTCTTTTGCTCATCGCGTTCATCGTCAATCTCCTCATTCTCTCACACAAAGCCACTCGCCTCGGCTTTGCTCGTCGAAGCCGGGCAAAGGGTACTGAGATTTATTGTATTTTTGTTTTTAATTCTTTGTGTTCTCCGTACCGCTTCGGCGGTATCCCGCTTCCGTAAAATTTGCATTGCGGTATGGGATGTCTTTGTGTGATTATTTTTATTCTCCATTACAGATTCCTCACCTTGACCACCGTGGCATAGACCCGCCTTCTGAAACCGTCCGGACCTGCGAGAGAACCGGTATGATCCTCCAAAGAGGGCTGGTTAAAAGTAGTATCTTCAGGGTCCGGCACGGCGGTCCGGACAACGAGGCTTATCCTGACCATCCTGATAGCGGTGTTGGTCGCACCAGCCTCAACTGGTGTGTTATACCAATTCGTAGTATCCCCCGCCACCTGGTACGCGAACTG
>CAZMFG010000003.1:24098-37980 GCA_964565525.1 uncultured Thermodesulfobacteriota bacterium | reverse complement strand
CGGGGAGAGGGGGGTGGTGGAGATGCTCCCTGTGCGGGATGATCAGCAACCAAACTCTGGGTAAAAAAGAGGGGCGGAAGAACATCTGCGTCAGATGCTTTCGGATCTTGAAGGGTAAGGAGATGGATCAAGATCTCAAGGAGAGCAAGCTGAGAGAGACTAAGGGATTCCAGATGAGAATGGAGATCTATGACAAAGTGTTTCCTTTTCTCATCCCCGGTGTCGGCCACATCTGGAAGGGATATAATGCGCGGGGATTTTGCTATCTGTGGATATTTTTTATTTTTTTGGGGGGATTGTTCTATCGGAAAGGAATCGTTCCACCGGCCATTCCCTCCACCACCTATGGTATCTTCGGCGGCGTCCCCCTGCTCCTGGCGGCCTTGTGCCTATTTTATCTGGCGGTGCTCAGGGGGGGGTATAAAAAAGAGGGATTGGAGATCGTTAAACCTTCCTTTTCGTTGGAGGGGATCAGGAGGTGAGGTAGGCGATGGCATTAGAAGGGGAACTGCGGGATTTTAACATTCTGGAGGTAATTCAGCTGCTGGGTCAGCAGGGCAAGACAGGAGTCCTGCAGGTGTGGGAGCTGGGGAAGAGGGGTGCAGAGGCCGGCATATTCTTTTTTGAAGGAAGGATAACCCACGCTACTTCCACCCAAAGGACCAAGGGGGACCTCTTGGGTGAGCGGCTGGCCAAGACAGGCGTCATTTCACGGGATGACCTCTTGAACTTCCTGCGGACTCAGAAGAAATCGGGCCGTTTCCTGGGGGAGATCGTTGTTGAGTCGGGCATGGCTGAAGAACAGGCCGTGCTCAACGCCCTCTACACCCAAATTCATGAGCTCATCTACGAGGTGTTTCGACTGGAGACGGGGAAATTCAAGTTCGAGCCCCTCCCGGAGACAGAATTTCCCAAGCTTTCCGTGCAGTTACATGCCGATGAGGTGATGTTGAATATCCTCAAAATGGTGGATGAGTGGCCGGAGATAGAAAAAAAAGTCCCCCCCCCGACGATGATTCTCCACACGACAAAGACCCTCCAGGAACACGGTATTACCCTATCGGAGGATCACGACGCAGTCTACCGCCTGGTGGACGGCAAACGCAACGTCCAAGAGATCGTCGAGGTGAGCCTCTTGGGGAAATTCGCTACCTTAGAGATCTTGGCGAGTCTCTTAGAGGGGGGAGATATCAAGGAGGTGGGCATCAAGAGAACGGCTGAGACTCCCCTCGCGATGAAGCCGACGTTCAAGGTGTTATCAGAGAAGCCTGCCTCTGTGGGGTATGGAGTGGGACTGGGCGTCTCCCTCATTTTTCTCATCCTTTCGTTGGTGCCATTTAACTTCGGCTTTTTATGGGGTAGTGCGCGGAGTGAGATATCTTCCATGCAAGGCTATATCACCGAGGTGAAACAGGAGAGGGTGGAGTGGGGCACCAGGATCTTTTTTCTGGAACGGGGAAGATATCCCGAGAATCGCGGAGAGCTGGTCGATGCCGGTATCGTGACTGAAAGGGATGTGCAGGCGCAGGATGTCCGAGGAAAAGATAATCGTTCTTGATTTTGGTTCCCAATATACCCAACTCATCGCCCGACGAATCAGGGAACAGAACGTCTATTGCGAGATTCACCCCTATAGCCATTATCGAGAGGTGAGCACGGGCAATGGAACCAAGGGGATCGTCCTCTCGGGGGGGCCTGCCAGTGTCTACGGCGAAGACGCCCCTCGGGTAGGCGCGGAGCTCTTCGGCCTCGGGATCCCCGTATTGGGGATTTGCTATGGCATGCAGCTGATGGCCTCTCTGTTGGGGGGGAATGTGGTCCCCTGCAGGGAGCGAGAATATGGCAGCGCGGATCTGAAGATAGATGACCCTCATCAGATCTTCGTCGGATTTCAGAAGGGTAAGGCGTACCACGTATGGATGAGCCACGGTGATCGGGTGGAAAAACTTCCCCCTGGATTTCGGGTCCTGGCCCATTCATCCAACTCCCCCATAGCGGCCATGGGAGATGCGAAGCGGAGGCTGGTCGGCCTCCAGTTTCATCCTGAGGTCGCCCATACCGAGATCGGCGGCGAGACCTTGCGTAATTTCCTCTTCCATATCTGCCGGTGCCGCGGAGACTGGGATATGAGGTCTTTTGTGGAGACCTCGGTGCAGAGGATTAGAGAGGAGGTGGGGGAGGAGCGGGTCATCTGTGCCTTAAGCGGAGGGGTTGATTCTTCGGTGGCGGCCGCCCTCATGCATAAGGCCATCGGCGATAGGCTCACCTGTATCTTTGTCGATAACGGTCTCTTGCGTAAAGATGAAACTCAGGAGGTGTTGACGATCATCAGTGATTCTCTCCATCTGGACCTGTGCCTTGTCGACGCCCGCAAAGAGTTTCTGAACCATCTCAGGGGGATAGAGGACCCTGAACAGAAGCGGAAGATAATCGGCGAGCTCTTCATCGCGATCTTCGATCGGGAGGCCGCAAAGGTGGGCCAGGTAGGGTATTTGGCTCAGGGGACCTTGTACCCCGATGTTATCGAGAGCGTATCCTTCAAAGGCCCCTCGGTTACCATTAAGAGCCATCACAATGTGGGGGGACTGCCGAAGAGGATGAACCTGCGACTCATCGAGCCTCTCCGCGAGCTCTTCAAAGATGAGGTAAGAAAGGTAGGGATAGAGTTGGGTCTTCCGGATCGGATCGTCCAGCGACATCCTTTTCCCGGCCCAGGGTTGGCGGTACGGGTGATCGGGGAGGTGACTGAGGAGAGATTGGCTATCTTGCGCGAGGCAGATGCCATTATGCACGAGGAGATCGTCAAGGCCGGTCTGTACCGTGAGATATGGCAGTTCTTTGCGGTATTGCTTCCCATTAGGACGGTGGGGGTGATGGGTGATGAAAGGACCTATGAACACGTCATTGCCCTGCGCGCCGTCTCCAGCCTCGACGGTATGACGGCGGATTGGGTAAAACTCCCCCATGAAGTGCTCAGTACGATGGCCAACCGGATCATCAATGAGGTGCACGGGGTGAACCGGGTGGTCTACGATATTAGCTCCAAACCCCCCAGCACCATAGAGTGGGAATGAAGGTCTTGGAGGAGAATTCCCCTTTTGATAAGTTCAATGCTAGGGGCCTCCACCGATTACGCCGCCATGTTCGGCAAACCACGTATGTGATCGTGAGGAATGACATATGAGAGAGTTCGTCCATCTTCATCTCCATAGTCAATACAGTCTCTTGGACGGCGCCATACGTTTTGAAGAGCTCTTCCCCCTCGTGCGCAGGTATGGGATGCGTTCTGTGGCCTTGACCGACCATGGGAATATGTTTGGAACCATCGAGTTCTATCAGGGGGCCATCAACCATGGGATAAAGCCGCTGATCGGGTGTGAGATCTACGTGGCCCCTGAGTCTCGTTTGAAGAAAGAGCCGGGGCGGTTTAAAGATGCTGCGTACCATCTGGTACTCTTGGTCCAAAACCAGGAGGGTTACGGCAACCTCATCCGTTTGGTAAGCCTCGCCCACCTGGAGGGGTTTTATTATAAGCCTCGGGTGGACAAGGAACTCCTCGAAAAATATCATGAGGGATTGATCGTCCTGAGCGGCTGTTTGAAGGGGGAGATTCCCGCTCTTTTGATCGAAGGCAAGAGGGCGGAGGCCCGGGCAGTGGCAGGGTGGTATAAGGAGATCTTTGAGCAGGGGCGTTTCTACTTAGAGGTCCAGGATACCGGCCTCGAAGAGCAGAAGGTCGTCAACCAAGGACTGGTGGAGTTGAGCCGGGAGTTGGGGATACCGTTGGTTGCCACCAATGATTGCCACTACCTGCGGCGTGAGGATGCCGTAGCGCATGACGTTTTGCTCTGCATTCAGACCGGCAAGACCCTCAAGGACCCTAAGCGCATGAAGTTTTCCAGCGATCAATTCTATCTGCGTAATGCGGAGGAGATGGAGCAGTTGTTCGGGCATTATCCTGAGGCCTTGGATAACACCTTGGCGATTGCCGAACGGTGCAACCTGGAGTTGCGGTTTGAAGAGTATCACTTCCCTCGGTTTAAGCCCCCTACCGAGGAGTCGTTGGACCATTACCTCGAACGGACGGCCCGGGAAGGTTTGGAACAGCGTTTCGCGTATGCCTCTTCCTCGTCGGAGGAGCGCGAGCGGTATGTGAAACGGTTGCAGGAGGAACTCTCCATTATCCGGTCCATGGGCTTTTCCGGCTACTTTCTCATCGTGGCTGATTTTATCAATTATGCCAAGGAACGGGGGATCCCGGTGGGGCCTGGCAGGGGGTCTGCGGCGGGGAGTTTGGCGGCCTATTCCCTGGGGATAACCGATATCGACCCTCTGCCATACGATCTCCTCTTCGAACGGTTCCTCAATCCCGAGCGCATCAGTCTCCCCGACATCGATGTGGACTTCTGCATCGAAGGCAGAGACGAGGTGATCAGGTACGTGACGGAGAAGTACGGTACGGAAAACGTGGCCCAGATCATCACTTTCGGCAAGATGCAGGCCAAGGCGGTGGTGAGGGATGTGGGGCGGGTCCTGGATCTCCCCTATAAAGAGGTGGACGTCATCGCCAAGCTCATCCCCAACACCCTCAACATCACCTTGGACCAGGCCCTGGAGCAGGAGCCGAGGCTCAAGGAGTTGGCCGCCCGTGATGAAACAGTAGCCCGTCTTCTTTCCCTGGCCCGTTCCTTAGAGGGGATGGTCCGCCATGCCTCCACCCACGCGGCGGGCGTGGTCATATCCCATCGTCCCCTGATGGAGTACATTCCCCTCTATCGGGGCGGGAATGGGGAGGCGATCACCCAATATGCCATGAAGGATGTGGAGCGGGTCGGCTTGGTAAAATTCGACTTTTTGGGTCTCAAGACCCTGACGGTCTTGCAAAAGGCGGTCGAATTGATCGAGCGCACGAGGGGGGAGAAGATTGATCTTCCCCGTATCCTCCTGGACGATCAGGAGACCTTCGGGCTCCTCGGTTCCGGTGATACCACGGGGATATTCCAGTTGGAGAGCTCCGGGATGAGGGACCTGCTGGTAAAGCTGCGTCCGGAGACCTTTACGGACCTCATCGCCTTGGTGGCCCTCTATCGCCCCGGACCCCTGGGCAGCGGCATGGTGGATGATTTTATCAAACGAAGGCATCGCAAGGCGGCGGTCAAGTACGAGGTGCCCGCGTTACGGGAGGTCCTTGCGGATACCTACGGGGTGATCGTGTATCAAGAACAGGTGATGCGGATTGCCAGCACCTTGGGCAATTTTTCTCTCGGGGATGCCGACATCCTGCGCCGGGCCATGAGCAAGAAGGACCCGGCGGAAATGGAACGGCTCAAGGAGAAGTTTATTGAGGGAACCCGTCGCAACGGTATCGAGGGGAGGAAGGCCGAGCGCATTTTTGAGATGATGATCAAGTTCGCCGAGTATGGTTTTAATAAGTCTCACAGCGCTGCCTATGCCTTGATTGCGTATCAGACGGCCTACCTCAAGGTCCATTACCCCCTTGAGTTTATGGCGGCGCTGCTCACCTGTGACATGGACAATACCGATAAGGTGATGCGGTATGTGGCGGAGTGCCGGGAACGGGGGATTGAAATTCTTCCCCCTGATGTCAATGAGAGCGACTGGGGTTTCACGGTCTCCGAGGGGAGAATCAGATACGGTCTCGGGGCGGTCAAGAACGTGGGACTGGGGGCTGTCGAAGAAATACTGCACCTCCGAGAGGGGGGAGTGCAGGTCTCATCCCTCTTCGATTTTTGTGAGTCGGTGGACCTGCGCAAGGCGAACCGTCGGGTGATTGAGAGCCTTATCAAGGCCGGAGCCTTTGATGTCACCGGCGCACACCGGTCCCAACTCATGCTCGTCGTGGACGAGGCCTTGGAACAGGGGCAGGCGAGACAAAAAGAGCTGCGGGGGGGACAACCGGCCCTCTTTGACGGGCTGATCGCCCCCCATGGTCATACCCCTCTGCCCGAGATAGAGGAGTGGCATGAAAATCAACTCTTGAGCTTTGAGAAAGAGGTGCTCGGGTTTTACTTGACCAGTCACCCCCTGATGCGATTTGAGGCCGATATCCTCGAGCTCGCCACCGCCGATACTGAGACCCTGGGTGAGACGCCCAGTGGAACGCAGGTAAGCATCGGGGGGGTGGTCTCAGAGGTCAAGGAGATCAGTACCAAAAAGGGTGATCAGATGGCCTTCCTCTCCCTGGAGGACATGAAGGGAAGGGCGGAGGTGATCGTCTTTCCCGACCTCTTTCGCACGGTCCGTCCATACCTCAAGGCGGACATGCCCGTCCTGATTCGAGGGATAGTGGACAAGGGAGAGGAGCGGCCGAAGGTGAAGGCGTCGTCCTTGGTGCCCCTGGATGAGGCCAAGAGAGAGAAGGTATCGCGGGTCCATTTTCGCCTCCGCACCCCGGGGCTTTCCAAAGAGCAGTTGTTGAGACTGAAGGAGATCTTGGAGGAGAATAAGGGAGAGTGTGAGGCCTTATTACACCTTATCGTACCCCATCGCTCAGAGGTGATCATGGAGTTACCCCCTGCGTTCATGGTTGCCCCCTCCGAGAAGATGAGGAAATCGGTGGAGGGGTTATTCGGGGAGAAGGCGGTGGAGATGGAATGAGCGCGGATCGCCTCGAAAGAGGATCTGAACGCCATGGAGAGGGATACGGGAAGTGGTAAGACACTATCTCGATTTTGAGAAACCGCTCATGGAACTGGAGCGGGAATTAGAGGAGCTTCAGCGCTTTGCACCCCGCAGTGATTCCAAGGTCCACGGGCGGACAACATGGCTTGAGCGGCGGATAGCCAAGGTCAAAGAAGAAATCTTTTCTCAGCTTACCCCCTGGCAGAGGACACAGCTGTCCCGCCACATCGACCGACCCCATACCTTGGACTATATTCACCTCATCTTCGAGGACTTCGTAGAACTCCACGGTGATCGGGGTTTTATGGATGATCCGGCCATGGTAGGAGGGCTGGCCCGTCTCGATGGAGAAGCGGTGGTGGTGCTCGGGCATCAAAAGGGGAGGGATATGAAGGAGATGGGATATCGAAACTTCGGGATGTCCCATCCCGAGGGCTACCGCAAGGCCCTCAGGGTTATGGAGTTGGGGGTGAGGTTTAACAAGCCCATTATCACCATGATTGACACGCCAGGGGCCTATCCGGGGGTGGGCGCAGAAGAGCGTGGACAGGCCGAGGCCATCGCTCGCAACCTCAGGGAGATGGCGGCCTTTCCCGTCCCCATCATCGTGGTGGTCATCGGCGAGGGGGGCAGTGGAGGTGCCTTGGCCATTGGGGTGGGGGACAGGGTGTTGATGCTGGAAAATGCCATCTATTCGGTTATATCCCCTGAGGGATGTGCTGCCATCCTGTGGCGGGACGGTGCGAAAGGTCATCTGGCAGCGGAGGCCCTCAAATTGACGGCGGCGGACCTCCTGACATTGCAGGTCATCGATGAGGTCATTCCCGAACCGAGAGGCGGCGCCCATCGCAATTATCAAGAGGCCGCGGCCACGGTGAAAGAGGCGCTACTGCGCCATCTCGGGGAGCTGAAGGATGTCCCGGGGGAACGGTTGCTGTCCGAGCGGTATCAACGGTTCCGCCGCATGGGGGCCTTTTTAGAGGGATGAGGAAGTAGCTGGACAGTAAGAAGGGATATTTCTGTATCCTTTCACATTACCGTTCTCCTCGATGCAGGGGAGGGGATTGTATCCTGGAGTCCCGCCGTTGGCGGGATCGTTTGTTTTTCCGAGGTGAAGGATGGGAACTAAGATACGGGTCCTTCCCGCCGAGGTGGCGGACAAGATAGCAGCGGGGGAGGTGATTGAGAGACCGGCCTCTGTGGTAAAGGAGTTGATGGAGAACTCCCTGGATGCCGGAAGCCGCCTCATTACGGTGGAGATAGAAGAGGGGGGCAAACGGCGCATTGCGGTGATGGATGAGGGGGAGGGGATGGCGAAGGAGGACGCCCTCCTCGCCCTTCGGAGACACGCCACCAGTAAGATCTCTGAGGAGGGGGATCTGGCGACGATCAGGACCCTCGGCTTTAGGGGTGAGGCCCTTCCCTCGATCGCTGCGGTATCCCGGTTGAGCCTGATCACCAGGACCCACGACGCGCTCTCAGGGACGCAGGTCCTGGTGGAGGGTGGCCAGGTAAAAACGGTGGGGGAGATCGGGGCCCCTGCGGGGACGCGGGTAGAGGTAATGGATCTCTTCTATAATCTACCGGCCAGGCGAAAGTTCCTCAGGGGGGTGAGGAGCGAGTTGGCCCATGTCATTGAGGCGGTCACCAGAATGGCCCTTGTTCATAGTTCGGTGGGATTTGTCCTGAAACACAACAACCGGGTCCTCTTCAACCTCCCCCCCGCCCAGGAGGGACGTTCGCGCATCAGGGCCATCCTGGGCAAAGAGGTTGTTTCCCGATTGCTCAGGATCGAGGGAAGCACGGGGTTCGGTGAGGTGCGGGGATGGGCCACCGTGCCCACCTATTGCCGTGGTTCTGCCAAGGGGATCTATATTTATGTGAATGGTCGTTATATCAGGGACAAACTGATCTCCCACGCCGTCTCAGAGGCATACCGCAGGTTTATCCCCGCCCGGATGTATCCGGTGGTCGTCCTGTCCCTCTCCGTTCCGTTGTCGGAGGTGGATGTCAACTGCCATCCGACAAAGATGGAGGTTCGATTCAGGAGGGGCCATGAGATACACCAATTGGTCTGCGATACCCTCAAGGTCGCCCTTACATCCCCCGTCGAGCAAAGGGGCGGTGAGGTGTCGGAGATCAGAGAAGAGCTGACCCCGTACGCCGCGCCGCCTGCCCACCCCTCTGACACCGAGTTGATCCCTTCACCCCCGTGGCGTATGGCAGGACAGATCAAGGGGACCTATCTCGTGGTGGAAGGCGATGAAGGGGTGATGATCTTCGACCACCATGCGGCCCATGAACGGATCCTCTATGAGAGGTTGAAGCGGTCGCTGCACGGCGAGCGGATTGCGCAACAGCCCTTTCTCATCCCCCAGCCCGTTGAGGTGGAGAGAGCGGAAAAGGAATTGCTCGTCGAATATCGAGCGGAGTTGGCCGCATTCGGGCTGGAATTGGAGGAGTTTGGGGAGCGGGCCGTAGTAGTTACCTCCATCCCCGCTTTTCTGCAGGGGGAGGACCTGTTTGCGCTCCTGGAGGCCTTGAGCGCGGAGTTGTTGTCAAGAGGGGAGGGTGAAAGCGTAGCGCACGTCCTGGATCGAATCTGTGTGTTTCTTTCTTGCAGGGGGGCCATCAAGGCGAATCGTCGGCTGCAGGAGGAGGAGGCGCAGACCCTCCTGAGTGAGTGGGAGGCGCTTGCACGACCCACCACCTGTCCCCACGGCAGACCTCTATGCCTCCAATGGAGTTGGCGGGAGTTCGAGGGGTGGTTTAGGAGGGGTTAAAGGCCGTACTTTGCCAGCTTATATCGCATCGCCCGGAAGTTCATCCCCAAGATCTCGGCGGCCTTCTTCTTGACCCCCCCGGTATGTTCCAAGGCCTTGAGAATGAAGGCCTTTTCCAAGTCCTCCACCACCCGGTTGAGGTCCATCCCTTCCTCGGGGATCTCCAAGGAGGGGGGGATGCTCTTTGAGATCATCCGTTCATTGAGATAGGAACGGATGTGCCGCTCCGCGATCGTCGGCGAGGTCTCCAAGGTGATGCTCCGCTCGATGATATTCTCCAGTTCCCTCACATTGCCGGGGAAGTCGTAGCCGAGCAGCAGCTCCAGTGCCTCGGGCGATACCCCCTCTATCTCCTTTCCCGTGTCAGCGCTGTATTTTCGGACAAAGTGGTTGACGAGCAGGGGAATATCCTCCTTGCGTTCCCTCAAGGGGGGGATCTTGATTTGAATGACGTTGAGGCGGTAGAAGAGGTCTTCGCGAAAAGTGCTCAGGGCGACCTTCTGTTGCAGGTCTTGATTGCTGGCCGAGATGATTCTGAGATCCACCTTGATATCTTCGGTCCCCCCCACCCGCTTAAACTCACGCTCTTGGATGACCCGCAGCAATTTTACCTGGAGGGGAAGGGGGAGTTCCCCGATTTCATCCATAAAGAGGGTCCCGCTCTCGGCCATCTCCAGCAGTCCCCTCTTGTTGGCGATGGCCCCGGTAAATGACCCCTTCATGTGCCCGAAGAGCTCGCTCTCCAAGAGATTTTCCGGGATGGCGCCGCAGTTCAGGGTGATAAAGGAACAATCTTTCCTGGCGCTGTTATAGTGGACGGCCTTGGCCACCAGCTCTTTACCCGTTCCGCTCTCGCCGGTAATCAAGACATTGGCCTTGGTCTGAGAGACCTTCTCCACGAGGTCATAGACACGCTGCATGGTGGGGCTCTTACCGATGAGGTTCCAGAATTTGTACCGCTCCTCTACCGCTTGACGCAGGCGGATATTTTCCCTGATGAGGTTGCTCCGTTCCAGGGACTTTTTGATGGTGAGCTTCACCTCTTCTACCCGGAAGGGCTTGGTGATGTAGTCATAGGCCCCCTCTTTTATGGCGGTGACCGCCCCTTCGGGTGAACCATAGGCGGTGATCATGATCACCACGGTGTCAGGGCTTACCTCTTTGCTCTTGCGCAAGACCTCAAATCCATCCGCCCCCGGCATCCGGACATCGGTGAGGACCATACTGTAAAAATTATTGTCCAAGAGCTCCAGGGCCTTTTCCCCGCTGGTAGTACTCGCTACCTCATACCCCTCTTTTTGCAACATGATTTCCAAAAAATCGCACATGCTCTTTTCGTCGTCGACTACCAGTATCTTTTGTTTCGTCATATCAGTTCCTCCGGCATGGCATTGTCAAACCGTTACGCGGCTGGGAAGGTAAGGGTAAAGGAGGTGCCGCGATGGGGCCTGCTCTCCACGGCGATGTCCCCTCCATGGATTTCCACAATCTTATGCACGATGGAGAGCCCCAGCCCTGACCCCCCCTCTTTCGTGGTGAAGAAGGGATCGAAGATTTTATCGATATCCTTCGGTGAGATTCCCTTACCCGTGTCCGCCACAACGAGTGTTACCGTTTGCCCCGTTCCGTCCTTGTGAACCTTGACCTCCAGTGTACCTTTGTCCTGCATGGCGTCGACGGCGTTGATGAGGAGGTTCCACAGGATCTGTTCAAGTTGTTGGGGATCGGCGGCAATGGTGATATTCGGTTCCATGATCTTGGCCAGCTTAATCCCCTTGGTCCATTGGGGAGAGCGGGAGAAGACCTCCAGGGTACTATCCATGAGGGCACCGACATCCACCTTTTTCTTGTTGAGCTTCGGGGGATGGGCATAGAGGAGGAAATCGGTGATGAGGCGATTCAGACGGCCGGACTCAGCGAGGATGATCTCCATCAATCGTTGGGTACTCTCACTCTCACCCTCCCTCTGCTCCTCCCTGAGCAGCTGGATGGCCCCACTGATGGAGGCCAGGGGGTTGCGGATCTCGTGGGCGATGCCCGCGGCCAGTTGTCCGATAGTGGCCAACTTTTCCGATCGCCTCATGGATTCCTCCATCTCCTTGATGTGAGTGAGGTCCTGGAATGTGATGATTTGCCCCACTTTATTCCCCCGGTGGTCCTTCAGGGAAGAGATAGAAAGCCCCAGCTTGATCTCCTCTCCATCGGGTCGCTGAAAGACGGTCTCGATACGAGAGCGAAGTCCCTCGTGGAAATTGTCATTCAACTCACGGAACAGCTCATTGATGGGGCGGTTCTTGAATTGTGAGATCTTGATACCGAGGATCTGCTCTCCCCCCTTGTTTAAAAAGGTTATCCGCTCTTTCAAATTGACGGTCAACAGCCCGCTCTGGATGCTCTGGATGACATCGCGGTTGAAGGCCTCGAGTCGGCTGAAATCCTCCCGGGTCTGGGTCAGCTCCTTCCCCCGCCGGCGCATCTCCTCAGCGAGATAGCCGGTGAGGTATCCCGACAGATAGAAGGCAAGGATGTAGGCAAACAGTCTGACTAGCAGATCGACGTTGTGATAGGGGAGGCGGGTGGAGAGGGAAGGGATCACCCAATAATATTCCAGGTTCAGGAGGAGCCCATAGCAGATACTGCAGGCCGATGCCGCCATGAGGCCGCCCCGCCGTTCCACCATGACTCCGGCCTCCAAGATCGCCAAGATGTAGAGGGGGGTGAAGACACTATCGCTGCCGCCGGTGATATAGATGATTCCGGTGATGATCAGGGCATCTATCGTTGTCTGGGCATAGATCAGGAATGTGTGATTTTTGACCTTGCGGATGAGGAGGGAAAAGACAACGGTGGTGGCATAAACGAGGAAGATGAGAAAGTAGAATAAGGCATATGGCCCCCAAAAAGCGGATATGCCCCTTAAGTGAAAAAGCAGCCCCATGAGGAGGATTGCGGTCGTGAGGGCGAGTCGATAGATGATCAGCCGTTTCAGTTGCTGTTGCATTGCTTCCCGTAGGCTAGAAGGCCGAGGCCATCTTGAAGATGGGCAAATACATGGAGATGACCAGTCCGCCGACGATCACCCCTAAAAAGACCATCAAGATCGGTTCGAGCATGGAACTCAGGGTGGCCACGGCCACGTCGACCTCGGCCTCGTAGAAATCGGCGACCTTGGTGAGCATGAGTTCGAGGGAGCCGGTGCTCTCCCCCACCGCGATCATCTGGGTCACCATCACGGGGAAGACGCCGCTCTCGGCCAATGGCTCAGAGATGGATTGTCCTTCACTGATACTGACCCGGCCCTTCAAGATGGCCTCTTCGACCACTTTGTTCCCTGCCGCCCCGGCCACGATATTGAGGGATTCAAGAATGGGCACGCCGCTGGTCACCAGGGTTGCCAGGGTACGGGCGAACCTGGCGATGGAGACCTTACGGATGAGCTCCCCGAAGACGGGGACCTTCAGCATCGTACCGTCGATCCGCCTTTTGCCGTTTTCCGTTTTATTGTATCTGTTCAAGGCGATAACCATACCCACCGTGACGGCGATGACGATGGGGAGATAGCTCTTGAAAATATTGCTGATGCCGATGACGACGCGGGTGGGCATGGGGAGCGTTGCTCCCATCCCCGCAAAGAGCTTCTCGAAGACCGGCACGACGAATACCATCAGGACGATGGTGACGCCGACGGCCACGGTTACGATCATGATGGGGTATACGAGGGCCGATTTGATCTTCTTTTTCAGCTCCTCCATCTTTTCGATATGGGTGGCCAGGCGGCTGAGGATGACGTCGAGGGTACCGGCCTCCTCCGCCGCCACCACTAAATTAACGAACATATTATCGAAGCAGCGGGGATGCTTTTGTAGGGCTGCCGCCAAGGTGGCCCCGGCCTCCACTTCATTCTTTATCGTTGTGATGATCCCCTGAAAGGTTTCGTCCTCCTCCTGCTGGGCCAATATATCCAAGGACTGGACCAAGGGGAGCCCTGCATCGATCATGGTGGCCAATTGGCGGGTAAAGATCGCCAAGGCCTTCTTTTTTACCCGTCCCTTCATGAACGGAAGGGTGATCTTGATCTCCGTCGCCTTTTTGACGATCTTGGTGGGGATGATCTGCTGTTGCCTCAGGTAGGCCCGGATTGCCGTCTCGTTGGGCCCCTCGAGTTGGCCCTTGCGGACCCCCCCCTGGGGGAGTCTTCCCTCCCATGCGTACTTTGGCATGATAACCCCTTCTCGTTACATCATTACGTTATTTTTTCTTTTCCGCGGTCTCTCCCAACATCTGGCGGAACTCCTCTAAGTTGGGGGACCTGCCCATGGCGTCGTTCAGGGTGATGATCCCCCTCTCGTAGAGTGAGAGGAGGGATTGATTCATGGTCTGCATCCCATACTTAAGTTGTCCTACCTGCATCTGCCCGTAGATCTGATGGATCTTGTCCTCCCTGACGAGGTTGCGGA
>CAZMFG010000003.1:20247-23998 GCA_964565525.1 uncultured Thermodesulfobacteriota bacterium | reverse complement strand
ACCTGCATCTGCCCGTAGATCTGATGGATCTTGTCCTCCCTGACGAGGTTGCGGATGGCCGCATTGGGGATCAGGACCTCCATGGCCAGGGCCAGCCCTGCCCCGTTGGCCTTGGGCAGGAGCAGTTGACTGAGGACACCTTCCAGGACAAAGGAGAGCAGCGTCCTGACCTGGGGCTGTTGGTGCGGGGGAAAGACGTCGATGATCCTGTTGACGGTCTCGGTACATGAGTTGGTGTGCAGGGTGGCGAGGGTGAGGTGTCCGGTCTCGGCGATAGTCAGGGCCGCTTCGATGGTCTCCAGATCCCGCATCTCCCCGATGAGGACCACATCGGGGTCCTGGCGCAGGATATGTTTCAGCGCTATCGGGAAACTGAAGGTATCGGCGTTTACCTCTCGCTGGTTCAAGATGCATCCCTTGTGCGGATGGATGTATTCAATAGGGTCCTCAATGGTTATGATGTGGGCGTTTCGCTCCTCATTGATCTGATCGATCATGGCTGCCAGGGTGGTGGATTTGCCGCAGCCGGTGGGTCCGGTGACCAGGAGGAGCCCCTTGGGTCTCCTGATCAGTTCCTCGACCATCTGGGGGAGGCCCAACTCTTGAAACCCTTTGATCTTATAGGGTATGGAGCGGATGGCAGCAGCGACCACCCCCCTCTGGAAAAAGATATTTCCCCTGAATCTGGACAGTCCCTTTATCCCGAAGGAGAAATCGAGTTCGTGTTCCTCCTCAAAGCGGTGTTTTTGGGCATCGGTGAGCACGCTGTAGGCGAGCCGCTTGGTGTCGGCACCGGTCAAGGGGGGAAGATCTAAGGGGATCAGGCGGCCATATACCCGGATCTGGGGCGGAGTGCCGGTGGTAATGTGGAGGTCGGTGGCATCGTTTTCTACCATCGTCTTGAGCAGGTCTTGAAGGTCGAGTGGCATGGTTAATCCTTATTAATTATTTTATGTTATAACTGATCGTACTTAATCGACGGTTACCCGAAGTACTTCTTCGATGGTGGTTACTCCCTGTTTGATCTTGGCGATCCCGCTCTGCCGTAAGGTCTTCATCCCCGTCTGGACGGCCGCCCGTCTGATCTCATTGGCAGGGGCCCTGCGCAGGGTCAACTCCTTGACCTCGTCATCCATGGGCATCACCTCGAACAACGATAACCTGCCACGATATCCGATATTGCTGCACTTGCTGCATCCTGCTCCCTTATAGCATTGGAAATCGTAGGTTTCCTCTTCAGGGACCCCCAGATCCGTGAGGGCCTCTGGGGGCAGCTCGACGGGTTCCTTGCAATCGGGGCAGATGCAGCGGACCAATCGTTGCGCCACCGTCATGATGAGCGAGGATGAGACGAGGAACGGTTCCACCCCCATGTCCAGGAGACGCCCGATGGTGCTGGGGGCGTCGTTGGTGTGGAGGGTGCTGAGGACCAAATGGCCCGTCAAGGCGGCCTTGACCCCTATCTCAGCCGTCTCCAGGTCTCGAATCTCTCCCACCAGGATGATGTCCGGGTCCTGGCGCAGGAACTCCCTCAGGGAGGCGGCGAAGTTCAGGCCGATGGCCTCATGCATCTGGACCTGGTTGACGCCGGGGAGGTTGAACTCTATGGGGTCTTCGGCGGTACAGATATTTTCCGAGACCTTGTTCAACTCGGAGAGGACGGAGTAGAGGGTAGTCGTCTTCCCACTCCCCGTCGGCCCGGTGACCAAGATCATCCCAAAGGGCTTAAAGATGGCCTGACGGAATATTTCCAGGGCATCGGGCTCAAAGCCCAGTTTGGTCATATCGAGCTGGAGTTTTGTCTTGTCGAGGAGCCGCATAACCACCTTTTCACCATAGAGGGTGGGGATGATCGAGACCCGAAAATCCATCTCCCTGTTCTGCATCCTGATCAGGAAACGCCCTCCTTGGGGGAGGCGTCGTTCCGCGATATCCATTTGGGACATGATCTTGAGACGCGAGATAACGGCGTTCTTCATCTGAATGGGCGGCCTCATCACTTCGTAGAGGATCCCGTCGATCCGTTCCCGCACCCGCATGAATTTTTCGTACGGCTCAACGTGTATGTCGCTGGCCCCTTTTGAGATGGCATCGGCGAGGATGAGGTTGACCAATTTTACGACGGGGGCTTCCTCCGCGGTCTTCTCTACTTCGCTGATATCAAAGGTTTCATCGGTCTTTACCACCTCCATCCCCTCGTCTTCGAAATCGGCGAGGGCCCCGTCAATGTCAAGGGAGGCAGTAGGGTTGAGATGTTTTCCTATGGCCGTCTTGATGTCCGTCTCAGAGGATACCATGGCTTGGATCTGATATCCTATGCGGAACTTGATATCGTCTATCACCGAGACGTTAAAGGGGTCGACCATGGCCAGATAGAGCGTTGACCCGCTCCTGCGGACCGGAACCACCTGATTTTTCTGCATGAACTCCTCCCCGATCAGCCCCACCAGTTTGGGGTCGAGCTCCATCTCAGCCAGGTTGATGGAGGGGAGCCCATAGCGTTTGTGGAGAAAATCGAGGAGATCGTCCTCCGAGAGGAATCCCATATCAATCAAGACGGAACTCAGATTAGTCCCCTTGAGCTTCTGTTCGCTCTGGGCCTGCTTCAGTTGTTCCTCGGTGATGATTTCCGCCTTGAGGAGGAGTTGCCCTAGCCTTAACGACATGGTTTTATCTCTCGTCTCTTGAATACACGCTTAATTATCTTAATAAATTTATCACCATTTTTTATGTATGTCAATATTTGTCACCTCCCCGAACTCCCCTTGCATTTTTGGGGGCTTAACAGGTAATATGTGTTGCTTTTTTATTTATTGTACGTTTTTCTCTGCATTTATCATGCCATGATAGGGTTTTGTTTGTTATCTCGAAGCCAACAGGCATTAGAAGACGAGCCGCGTGCGAAGGAGGAGGAATGAAAGGCAGTAGAAAAATAGAGATGGCTGAACGGCTTCAAACACTTCCCCCCTACCTCTTTGCAGAGCTGGATCGAAGGAAGGCCGCCTTGCGGGCCAAGGGGGTGGATCTTATCGACCTGGGTGTGGGTGATCCCGACCTCCCCACCCCGCAGCGGATCGTGGAGCGGATGAGGGAGGCGGTTCTCAATCCCCAGAACCATCGTTATCCCGGCTATGAGGGTATGCGGGAATTCCGGGAGGCGGTGAGCCGGTGGTATGAGAGGCGTTTTGGGGTGATGCTGGACCCGGAGGGTGAGGTCCTCGCCCTGATCGGCTCCAAGGAGGGGATCGCCCACATACCCCTGGCCTTCATCAACCCCGGTGCATACTCCCTGGTCCCCAGCCCAGGCTATCCGGTCTATCATGCGGGGACGGTCTTCGCCGGGGGAAGGTCCTTTATTATGCCCTTGCTGGAGAAAAACGGCTTTTTACCCGATCTCGGGCAGGTGCCCCCGGAGGTGGCGGATGCCGCCACCTTGCTCTTTGTCAATTATCCCAACAACCCGACGGCGGCGGTGGCGGACACGGATTTTTTTTCGGAAGTAGTGGAATTTGCCCAACGCCACTCGCTCATTGTTTGTCACGATGCGGCCTACAGCGAGATATCTTTTGACAACTATGCCCCCCCCAGTTTTTTGGAGCTGGCAGGCGCCCGGGAGGTGGGAATTGAATTTCACTCCTTGTCCAAGACCTATAATATGACCGGCTGGCGGCTGGGCTTTGCGGTGGGGAACAGGGATATCCTCGCCGGGCTGGGCAAGGCCAAGACCAATATCGATTCGGGTGTCTTTCAG
>CAZMFG010000003.1:12351-20147 GCA_964565525.1 uncultured Thermodesulfobacteriota bacterium | reverse complement strand
TTCGGCGCTGCGGGTGAGGGGTATGTGCGCCTCGCCCTGACCGTGCCGGAGGCGAGACTCAAGGAGGCGGCGCAGCGGTTGCAGGGCATCAACATTTAGCCGCAGCTGACTGTTATAGTGATTTCCCCTTTTGTTTCACTGGGGCGTGCGACAAGCAGCGTCCATCAAAGGCCAACGGCCCGCCACCAGTGCCCTGTTCCCCTTCCGAAGATCGTCAAAAATTGTATAGCTGGTCCAGCTCCTCATCGCTGACCAGAAAGACCTTATTGTGCGGGGGCAATGGTTCTTCGGAGAAGAAGCGCGGCAAGCGGTCGTCCTCATTGGTAAAACCGGCCTTGTGGTTGAATTCGCGCTCGGCCTTCAATACCCGTACCCCCATTGCTGCATAGTCATCGGGGCCGATCGGTGTGCCCACCTTAGTGCTGAGCATCTGGAACATGGCCTGCGCTGCGGCCGGTGTCGCCATGGCGATCCCCGCCAAGATGCACAGCCCGGTACAATCCATCGCCGCCATGCCAATTTGGGCCTTTCTTGAGGCATCCACCTGGCCTTCGGCCGCCAAGGGATTGAGTTTGCCGGCGAGATAGATCCCCAGCAAATTGCCGGCCGTGTGGTCCGCTCCCATGGTGGAGGTGGCGTATGTCACGCCGTTGCCCTGCATGGCCCTGGGGTCGTAAGCCGCGATGCCCTGGCGCTTGACCGCAGGCACCCGGTGGTGGTTGAAATGTTTCCCCACCGCGTCCGGACCGTTCCCGATTATTGTGCCCATTTCCGTTCCCTGGGCGATCTCTTCGACCATGTCGATAGCGGCTTGGCGGTCTCCGAACTCTTTGTACCCGGCATCCATGGCCACGGCAACGGCCACGCCGGTGTTCATCGTATCCACGCCGATGTCGTCGCAGAGAAAATCGAGCCGGGCGATGGTATCCAGGTCATCGATGCCGGTCATGCCCCCCATGGACCAGATGGTTTCATATTCCAGGGACGCGGTGACATAGCGGCCCTTCTCATCCACATATTCGTTGGAGCACTGAACGATGCACTGGGAGCACCCCTGGTGTGTGGTTTTGCCGCCCCGTTTTTCAATAGTTTCGGCCAAGGCCTCGCCGCTGACCTTTTCCCACCCATCGAATACGCCGTTGGTGGCGTTATAGCTTGGAAACGCACCAAGGGCGTTGACGGCGCCGACCGTGGAGGCCGTTCCCAGCTTAGGCAATACCTGGCCCGTGAAGGGGTTTTCCCGAATCGCTTGGGCAAAGGTCTTTGCCGCTTTTTTGAAAGCCTCGGGATCGGTGACGGCGTCGGGGGCTTTTCCCTCGGTGCTCACCACGAGCGCCTTGAGCCCCTTGGCGCCCATGACGGCGCCCAATCCGCCCCTGCCGGCCGCACGACACGGGCGATCGTCGACATCGGTGCTCTGGATGCTGGCCGAACCGAGACGGTATTCACCGGCTGGGCCGATACACATCATGGTGTTTTTCGGCCCGAGGGTTTCGAGCAACTTTGCTACCAGGGCATACGTGCGCATCCCTTTGTATTGAGCGGCGTCCTGCAGTGTGGGATCTCCGTTTTTGTCGATGGTCAACAGGTAGAGCTTTCCCGTGGGGGCCTGGCCTTCCACCACAATGGCGGTGATAGCCAGTCTGCCCAGGGATGCCGCTATTTTTCCCCCGGCATTGCTCTCCTTGATGGTGCCGGTCAAGGGGCTTTTGGCACCGACTGAGATGCGGCTGGTGTTGACCAGGGACGTGCCGCTGAGCAAGCCCGGTGCAAATATCAGCTTATTTTCAGGTCCCAGGGGGTCGCAGCGGGGCGGCACCTCCCTGTTGATCATGACGGAGGTCAGGCCGCGGCCGCCTAGGCCGGCATAGTGGAGGGGGACCTGTTCCACGGCGATTTTTTGGTCGGTCATATTGACTCTGATCAATTTCATTGAAGGTCTCCTTTCGCTGGGATGGGTTTAAAAATCCCTTCTCTGAATCATGGTCCTGTACCGCTCCCCTGTTTTACCATATGGTGAACCGGGAATTTCTGGGCGAGGTCCGTGAGGATTTCCCCTATCTCCTCCTCATAGAAAGGGGAAATCATCACTTCCACGATTCCCCGGCGGGGGTCGACGGTCCTCATCACCGCCACCCCCTCATACGACTCGAGGACGAAGGTGAGGTAGGCTATTTCGCAGGGTGGTATCTTGATGAAAAGGGAGATAGTATCCATGGAGAAAAAAGCCAAGGCATCATTTTTAGTTTTTCCCGACACAATACTCAAGGGTTTTCGGGTTCCATTTATATATTTATAATAAGGAGCAGGGCGGTGCGGGATTGACCCCTCTATTTATTACTTTTAGGCGATGATCGTTTACTTTTTGCTTACCACTTCCTCTGGATGGACGATTTTCCCCTTAATGGCGCTGGCGGCGGCCACCGCAGGGTTGGCAAGATAGACCCGGCTGGTGGGGTGTCCCATCCTCCCCACGAAGTTACGGTTGGTAGTAGCGATAGCTACTTCCCCCGCCCCCAAGACCCCCATGTGGCCACCCAGGCACGGACCGCAGGTAGGGGTGCTCACCGCCGCGCCCGCCTGAACAAAGATCTCCAAGAGCCCCTCCCGCAGGGCCTGGAGATAGATCTCCTGTGTGGCGGGTATCACGATGAGGCGGACATATGGGGCCACCTTCTTGCCTTTGATGATTTGGGCCGCGATCCTGAGATCATCCAACCTCCCGTTGGTGCATGAGCCGATGACCGCCTGATCGATTGCCACCCCATTCAAAGACCGTACTCCTTTGACATTGGCGGGTGATGACGGGCACGCCACCTGGGGTTCAGTAGTGGAGACATCATATTCCTTGATCTCGGCATAGGAGGCGTCCTCGTCGCTTTGGTAGAGGGTATGCCCGTTTTTGATCCTCCCGCGAATGTATTCCAGGGTGATCTCATCGGGAGGGAATATGCCGTTTTTTCCACCGGCCTCGATGGCCATATTGGCCATGGTGAACCTCCCTGCCATATCTAGATTATGAATGGTCTCTCCGGTGAACTCCATGGCCTGATAGAGGGCCCCATCCACCCCGATTGCCCCGATGGTATACAGGATGAGGTCCTTGCCCCCGACCCACGGCTGGTGATCTCCCCGGTATATGAATTTTATCGTCTCGGGGACCCGGAGCCAGATCTCGCCCGTGGCCATGGCCGCGGCCAGGTCGGTGCTCCCCACGCCGGTGGCGAAGGCCCCAAGGGCGCCGTAGGTGCAGGTATGACTGTCCGCCCCGATGACCAGGTACCCGGGACCCACGAGCCCCATCTCGGGGAGCAGGGCGTGCTCAATCCCCATCCGCCCCACCTCCAGATAGTTTGTCAGTTCCTGCTCCTGGGCGAACTCCCGCATGAGTCGGCACTGCTCGGCCGACTGGATGTCCTTATTGGGGGTGAAGTGGTCGGGGACCAGTATTACCTTTGCCTTATCAAAGACCGTAGTGGCCCCCATTTCCCTGAAGGCATTGATGGCCAACGGCGCGGTGATATCGTTGCCCAAGGCCACATCCACGCGACAGTTGATGATCTGGCCCGGGACGACCTCCTCCAGGCCGGCGTGTGCCGCCAGGATCTTCTCGGTGATGGTCATCCCCATATTACAGTCCGCGCACCTCTTTTTTTCGATACTCCAGTTTGTTCAGGGCATTGATGTAGGCCTTGGCGCTGGCCACAAGCACGTCCGTGTCGGCGCCCTGGCCGATTACGGTCCGCCCCTTTTCTTCCAGCCGGACGGTCACCTCACCCTGTGCCTCTGTGCCGCCGGTGATCGCGTTGATAGCAAATTGGAGGAGCTTTGATCGCGTACCGGTGATCTTCTTGATCGTCTTGAAGGTGGCATCCACCGGCCCGTCGCCAAAACCGGCCTCCTGGTTGACGTGCCCGTCCACCTCCATCTTGACCGTGGCCGTGGGGACGGTGACGTTTCCCGAAATGACGTTGAGATAGACGAGCTTAAAGCGGTCGGGCATGCGGAGGATTTCCTCGGCCACGATCGACTCAATATCCTCGTCATAGATCTCGCGCTTTTTGTCCGCCAGCTCTTTGAACCGGGCGAAGGCCAGCGCAGAATCCTTTTCCGAGAGCCGAAATCCCAGTTCCCTCAGCCGTTCTTTAAAGGCGTGTCTGCCGGAGAGTTTCCCCAGGACGAGGGAGGATTTGGGAACCCCCACCGATTCAGGGGTCATGATTTCATACGTCTGTTTCTCCTTGAGGACGCCGTCCTGATGGATGCCGGATTCGTGGGCAAAGGCGTTGGCACCCACCACGGCCTTGTTGGGCTGCACGACAATGCCCGTGATCTTGGAGACAAGGCGGCTGGTGGCGAAGATATGTTTGGGAGCGATCCGAGTCGTGAAGGGGAGTAGATCCTTCCGCGTGTGGATGGCCATGACTACCTCTTCGAGCGAGGTGTTGCCCGCCCGCTCTCCGATGCCGTTGATCGTGCACTCCACCTGTCTGACGCCGTTCTGGATCGCCGCGATGGAATTGGCAACCGCCAGGCCAAGGTCATTGTGGCAGTGGACGCTCAGGGTGACCTTTTCGATCCCCTTGACCTTCTGCCGAAGGGTTCGAATCAGCTCCCCAAACTCCGAGGGGATGGCATAGCCCACGGTATCGGGGATATTGATTCTGGTCGCCCCCGCTTGTATGGCCGCCTCAATCACGGCCGCCAGGAACTGGACATCGCTACGGGTGGCATCCATGGCCGAGAATTCGACATCGGGTGTGTGTTTCTTGGCCCTGGCAACGGATTTGGCGGCGATCCGAATCACCTCTTCTTTTGATTTCTTCAACTGGTGTATCAGATGGATATCGGAGGTCGAGATAAAGGTATGGATCAGGGGTGATTTGGTCCCCTTGATCGCCTCCCAGGCCCGATCGATATCCTGGGTATTTGTCCTGGCCAGGGCAGCCACCTTCGAACGGGTGATCGCCTTGGCAATGGTTCTGACCGCATCGAAGTCCCCCTGGGATGAAATGGGAAAACCCGCTTCGATGACATCCACCCCCAGCTTCTCCAACTGCTGGGCGAGCCGCACCTTATCCGCTACATTCATCGCGGCTCCGGGTGATTGCTCGCCGTCCCGCAGGGTGGTGTCGAAGATGACTATCTTTTCTGCCATCGCAATGCTCCTTTCTTTCCCCTATTGTAGAGAAAAGTGCGGGTATGCGCAAGAGGGGTCTTATACCTCTTTCGTAATCCAGCCGTAGCGATGCTTCAGGCCCGTTTGTCACCACGGCGCAGCTACCGTATTTTTTGAAGCGTTGCGAATGGTTTTATCTTTGCTCTATACTGTCTTTTTTGGCCTTGACAAAAGAATGGAGATATATATACTTATGTCTCTAAATTTGGGAGTCATGTAACGCTTACCGACAAAAGAGGTAACGAAGGGGAGGTATTACCTTTTAGACAGATGGATGTTAGATGTGAGGACATCCCTCCAGAAGGGAGGGAAATTGCCCTAGAAGATCTGCATCCTTTTTGCCTGCATGGCCCTCACGGAGAAGAGACGCAGGAGACACGGATAGTCTCACCGGTGAAGGGGATGCTCATGCTCCATCGCACCTCCAAGGGTATCGAGGTGAAGGGGCGCATCGAGACAGCGGTAGCCGTGCCGTGTGCGCGATGTCTGAAGGAATTTGTCCTTCCCATCGTATCGGAGTTCGAAGAAAGCCTTATCCTCATGCACTATGCCCCCCGGGATGAGGATACAGAGCTTTTGCAGAGCGAGATGGATATTAGCTTTCTGCCAGAGGGAGGGATTGAGCCGGGGGACATCGTAGAGGAGCAGATATGGCTGAATATCCCCCTGAAACCCCTCTGCCACGACGGATGTAAGGGGTTGTGCAGCCTCTGTGGAGCAGATCTCAATCAGGGAGAATGCGGGTGTGACCGCCAGCAGGGCGATCCCCGGTTCGCCGTGTTAAAAGGTTTCAGAACGAATCTATCCCATGGGAGAAGATAATGGCCCTTCCGAAGAGAAGAACTTCTAAGGCGAGACGCGATAAAAGAAGAAGCCATAACAAATTGACGCCTCTCAATCTCTCGCTCTGTCCTCAATGTCATGAGCCAAAACTGCCCCACCGTGTCTGTCCCCATTGTGGTACATATAAAGGCAAGGAGATCGTGGAGGTAGAGGAAATTTAAACTCTGCCTCTGGACTGCTTACATAAGGATCCAAACCCATGAAAGTTGCCGTTGATGCCATGGGTGGTGACCATGCCCCCCAGGCCATTGTAGAAGGTGCCGCGCAGGCTGCCAAGAAGTTGGCAGTGGACGAGGTGATCCTCGTCGGCGATCAAGTGTCGATAAAGAAAGAGCTAGCCAAGCACCACTGGTCTGGATCGAACGTTCGTATCGTCCATACACCGCACGTGGTACCGATGCATGAATCACCGTCGCGGGTCCTTCGAGCCAAGCACGACACGTCGATCAGCGTAGCGGTGGACCTCATGAAGGACGGAGCGTGCGATGCCGTGGTGACGGCCGGCAACTCCGGGGCGGCCATGGCGCTGTGCATGTGGAAACTGAAGAAGCTGGAGGGGGTGGAACGACCGGCGTTGGCCAGTGTTCACCCTACCCTCAACGGGACATCGATTATTATCGATGCCGGCGGCAATGTGGACTGTAAACCCATTCATCTGGTGCAGTTCGCCATTATGGGTGAGATTTACGCCCGGTTTGTCTTGGGCAAGGACCGTCCGCTCGTAGGCCTCTTGAGCAACGGCAGGGAAGACGGCAAAGGGAATGAGCTTACCAAGCGTGTCCACGCCATCTTGAAAGAGAGCGGGCTGAATTATATCGGCAATGTCGAGGGGAGAGATATCTCCAGCGGTATCGTCGATGTCATCGTGTGCGACGGCTTTGTAGGCAATGTGGCCTTGAAGAGCAGCGAGGGGATCGCAGACTCCATGATCGCCATGTTCAGGGTAGCAACCCGCAAGAGCCTGTGGGCCAGGATCGGGTATTTCTTTATGAGACAGGCTCAGGAGAGCATTAAGCGCCGGATTGATTACTCCGAATATGGCGGGGTCCCGCTCTTGGGCATTAACGGGACCTGCTTTATCTGCCACGGGCATTCTTCCCCCAAGGCCGTCAAAAACGCCGTTGGGGCCGCCTGTGAGTATGTGCGCAGTGATATCAACCATCTTGTAATCGAGGCCCTGCGCCAGAGTCAAGACCTGAAGCGGCTTGGCGGTGATACCGGCTCTCGGATTTGGACGCAGCTTAAGGGAAAAATGATGCATTGAGATGCACTGAAATCTTTGTTAAGGGGGTGTGCAGGTGGATTATTTTTTGACCGAAGAACAGCGAATGCTCAAGGAACTCACCCGGAAGATAGCCGATGAAAAGGTGATGGCGGTGAGGGCGGAGCTGGATGAAAAAGAGGAATTTCCGTGGGAGATGATGCATATCTGTGCGGAGGCGGGGCTCTTTGGGGTCTTCATACCCGAGGAATACGGCGGCTTTGGCGGCGGGGTGTTTGAGAATTGCCTCGTGGTTGAGGAGTTGAGCAGGGCCTGTATCGGTGTATCGGTCAGTTTTGCCGGGAGCGGGTTAGGGGCCTATCCCATCTTGCTCTACGGCACCGAGGAACAGAAGAAAAAGTATCTCCCCGATATAGCCAGCGGAAAGAAACTGGCCGCCTTCGGCGCCACCGAGGCCAATGCCGGCAGCGATGTGGCCGCCATGCAGACCACGGCGCACAAAGATGGGGATAGTTATATCCTCAACGGGACCAAGCAGTGGATCACGAACGG
>CAZMFG010000003.1:2296-12251 GCA_964565525.1 uncultured Thermodesulfobacteriota bacterium | reverse complement strand
ACAAAGATGGGGATAGTTATATCCTCAACGGGACCAAGCAGTGGATCACGAACGGCGGTGAGGCGGAGACCTACTCCGTCTTTGCCGTTACGGATAAGAAGAGGGGGCCGCGGGGGATCAGCGGTTTTATCGTGGAAAAGGGGATGGAGGGATTTTCCTTCGGCAAGAAGGAACAGAAGTTGGGGATTCGGGCCTCAGCCACCAGGGAGTTGGTCTTTGAGGATTGCAAGGTTCCCGCAGAAAACCTCATCGGGGGTCGAGAAGGCATCGGCCTTATCATCATCCTGAAGACCTTTGACCTGACCCGCCCCGGAATTGGCGCCCAGGGTTTGGGGCTTGCACAAGGGGCCTTTGAGCAAGCGGCCCGATACGCACGGGAGCGCGTCCAGTTTGGGCAGAGGATCATCTCCTTTCAAGCCATCCAGCACATCCTGGCCGATATAGCCACCCAGATCGAGGCCGCCCGCGCCCTGGTCTACGCCGTGAGCCGGTACCTCGACAGTAATCCAAAGCGGTTCAGCAAGGAGTCGGCCATGACCAAACTCTTCACCAGCGATATGGCCATGAAGGTGACCGTAGACGCCGTGCAGGTCCTGGGCGGGTATGGCTATATGAGGGATTTTCCGGTGGAGAAGATGATGCGGGATGCCAAGATCCTTCAGATCTACGAGGGGACCAATCAGATTCAGCGCAACAATATCGCCCTGGAGCTCATCAAGGAGTTTGCCGGCGGGAGGAGTTGATGGGAAGGACGGCCTTTATCTTCCCGGGGCAGGGTTCTCAGTACGTCGGGATGGGGAAGGAGCTTGCCGAAGAGTTCCCTGTTGCCCGCGAGACCTTCGCCGAGGCCAATGAGGCCCTGGGTATTGACCTCCAAGGGCTTTGCTTCAACGGCCCTGAGGAGGAGTTGCGGCTGACGGCCAATACCCAGCCCTGTACCCTGACGGTGAGCATCGCCGCCTTACGGGTGTTGCGGGCGGAGGTGGGGTGGGAGGCCGACTATCTCGCCGGCCACAGCCTCGGGGAATTCAGCGCCCTGGTGGCCGCCGAGGCCATGAGCTTTGCTGATGCCGTCAGGATAGTGAGATTACGCGGACAATTTATGCAGGAGGCGGTCCCGGTAGGGACAGGGGGGATGGCGGCCGTCTTGGGGTTGGGGCGCGAACAGGTGGAGGAACTCTGTCAGCGGGCAGCGCAGGGGGAGGTTCTTACCCCTGCCAATTTTAATTCACCCGGGCAAATTGTCATCTCTGGTCACCAGAAGGCCGTTGATCGGGCAATTGCCCTGGCCCAGGAAATGGGGGCGAGGCGGGCCGTCCCCCTACCGGTGAGCGCCCCATTTCATTCATCCCTTATGGAGCCCGCCGGCCAACGGCTGGGCGCCGAATTGGCTCGGATACAGATCAATAAGCTTACTGCCCCGGTGGTGACCAATGTCGAGGCCGAACCGAATACCTCAAAGGAGCGGGTGCGGGACCTGTTGATCCGGCAAATGAGCAACCCCGTGAGATGGGAGGATTCAGTGAACCGGATGATCGAGTTGGGGACCGAGCGCTTTGTGGAGATCGGACCGGGCAAGGTATTGTTGGGTCTGCTCCGTCGCATCAATGAGACCAGGCAGGCATTTCATTTGGAGGATCTGGCGAGCCTGGAACAGTTGAAAGGTGCTTGAAAATACTCCTTTCACCTGCTAGGGTAGGGGAGTGAAAATTACTAAGAAAAAGGAGGTAGTACTCAATGTCTCTTGAGGCAAAGGTGAAAGAACTGATTGTGCAGCAGCTCGGGGTGAACGAAAGTGAGGTGGTCCTTGAGGCCAAATTTATCGATGATTTAGGTGCCGATTCTCTGGATTTGGTGGAACTGGTAATGGCATTGGAGGATGAGTACGGGATCGAGATCCCCGATGAGGATGCCGAGAAGATCGTGACCGTCGGCGACGCATTGAAGTATATCCAGGAGCATACTTAAAAAGGAGGGGGAAGATATTCCCCCTCCTTTGTCTCCTCTGCTCGTTAGGCACGCTTCGCTGCAGTTTGTTACCCCTCGTCGGGCGTTGAGGAGGGAAGAGATTCATAGAATTGAGGTGAAAACGTGAGCAGAAGGGTAGTTGTCACCGGGGTGGGCCTCGTGCTTCCTCAGGGGATCGGTATTGATCCCGTCTGGGAGAAGGTATGCGAGGGAGTCTCCGGTGTTGGCCCCATAACGAAGTTCGATACCACCGATTTTGATACCAAGATCGCCGCAGAGGTAAAGGATTTTAGGTCCGAGGACTACCTTGCGCCCAAGGATATCAAGAAGATGGATATCTTCATCCATTATGCCTTGGCGGCGGCACGCATCGCCATTACCGATGCAGGCCTGGAGATCTCCGGGGAGAACGCCGGACGAATAGGGGTCATTGTAGGCACCGGCTTAGGGGGATTGACGAGCATCGAGAAGTACCACACGGTCCTGTTGGAACGAGGACCGCAGCGGATCACCCCGTTTTTTATCCCCATGTTGATAGGCAATGAGGCCTCGGGGCAGATCGCCATTCAGTTCGGTGCCAAGGGCCCTAATCTCTGCGTGGTCACGGCGTGTGCGACGGGCGCCCATTCGATCGGTGAGGCCTTCCGGTGCATCCAGCACGGCGATGCCGACGCCGTCATCACCGGTGGGGTGGAGGCAACCATCACCCCCCTGGCTGTGGCGGGGTTTAATGCCATGAGGGCCATCTCCACGAGAAACGCAGAGCCTGAGCGGGCAAGCCGCCCCTTTGATCGGGATCGGGACGGCTTTGTGATGGGTGAAGGGGCCGGCATCATGATCCTGGAGGAGTTGGAACATGCCCACAGGCGGGGGGCAAAGATCTACGCGGAGATGGTTGGTTACGGATACAGCGCCGATGCCTATCATATGGCGGCCCCTGATCCCGACGGGGATGGGGCGGCCCGCTGTATGCAGATGGCCTTGGAGGATGCCCAGCTCTCCCCGGAAGAGGTCGACTACATCAACGCCCATGGGACCTCTACCGAGCTCAACGACATCACCGAGACGGTGGCCATCAAGCGGGTCTTTGGGGATTATGCCCACAAGGTGCCGGTCAGCTCCACTAAGTCGGTGACCGGCCACCTGTTAGGGGCGACGGGAAGTACCGAGGCCATTTTCTCCTGCCTCACGATCAGGGATAAGATCATCCCCCCCACCATCAACTACGAAACACCCGATCCCCGCTGCGATCTGGACTACGTGCCCAACGCGGCGCGGGAGGCGGACGTGCGGGTGGTCCTCTCCAATGCCTTCGGCTTTGGGGGGACCAATGCGACGTTGGCCTTCAAACGCAACGAGGGCTGAGATGCTGACAGCCATGGCCTGCGATCACGGGGGGTTTCGCCTCAAGACGGACCTGGTAACCTTTTTGCGGGAACTGGGGCACGAGGTGGAGGACCTGGGCTGTTTCGACGAAAAACCGGTGGATTATCCCGATCTCGGCCAAAAAGTGGCCCACAAGGTCTCGACGGGCGAGGTCGAAAGGGGTATACTGATCTGTGGCACCGGCATCGGGATGAGCATGGTGGCCAACAAATTCCCCGGGGTGCGGGCGGCCCTCGTCTGTCACGTCTATGCCGCTCGTATGGCGAAGGAGCACAACGACGCCAATATCCTGGTCATGGGGGGAAGGATTGTGGGGCCTGGTCTGGCCCGAGAGATGGTCAAGACATGGTTAGAGGCCGAGTTTCAAGGGGGGAGACACCTCAAGAGGCTGGAAAAGATCGAAGCGATAGAGAGGAGGAATTTCACCGTTTGACGTCTCTGAAGGCCGACCTGAAGACGGTTGATCCAGAAATGGCGGATGCCATCGAGCGAGAGACCCTACGCCAGGAGAACAAGATCGAGCTGATCGCCTCTGAGAACTACACCAGCAACGCGGTCCTGGAGGCCCAGGGGGGTCTCCTCACCAATAAGTATGCCGAAGGATATCCCGGCAAGCGATACTACGGTGGTTGTGAATATGTGGATGTCGTGGAACGGCTCGCCATCGAGCGGGCCAAAGAGCTCTTTGGCGCCGACCACGCCAATGTCCAGCCCCTCTCAGGGACGGCGGCCAACATGGGGGTCTGTTTCTCCGTGTTGCGACCCGGTGCGACTATTCTCGGGATGGACCTCTCCCATGGCGGGCATCTGAGCCACGGCTCCCCTGCCAGCTTTTCGGGCAAGCTCTATAAGGCGGCCTTTTACGGTGTGTTCCGAGAGACGGAGTGCCTCGACTACGACGAGGTCCTCTCCGTGGCGAAAAAGGTTCGCCCCCAGCTGATCATCGCCGGAGCGAGTTCCTACCCCCGGACCATCGATTTTAAGCGCTTCCGGGAGATCGCCGATGAGGTCGGGGCATACCTCATGGCGGACATGGCCCACATCGCCGGGCTCATCGCCGCCGGCATCCACCCCTCGCCGGTTCCCCACGCCCACTTTGTGACCTCCACGACGCATAAGACCCTGCGGGGACCTCGCGGCGGCTTTATCCTCTGCCAGGGGGAATTCACCGAACGCATTGACGAGAGTGTCTTCCCCGGCATTCAGGGGGGCCCCCTCATGCACGTGATCGCCGCCAAGGGGGTCTGCTTCAAAGAGGCCATGACCAAGGAGTTTAAGGCCTACCAGCGGCAGGTGGTGCGCAACGTCAAGGTCCTGGCCAAGGAGTTGCAGGGGCACGGATTCAAGATCGTCTCCGGGGGGACCGATAACCATCTCATCATCATCGATCTGACCACGAAGGGGATTACCGGCAAAGAGGCGGAGGAGGTCCTGGGGGGGGCCGGGATCACCGTAAACAAGAACATGATCCCCTTTGACCAACGTACCCCCATGGTGACGAGCGGGATCAGGATCGGCACCCCCATCGTGACCACCCGGGGGATGCGGGACAAAGAGATGGTCCAGATTGCCGCCCTCATCGCCGAGGTCCTCACCAACCATGCAGACCCGCCGGTGCAGGCGCGCGTGGCCAAGCAGGCAGAGGAGCTCTGCCGGAGGTTCCCCTTTTATCGGGATCGAATCTCCACGGGTTAAATGGGACGTCCTAGCTGGGATGAGTATTTTATGGAGATCACTCGGCTGGTGGCCAGCAGGTCCACCTGTCTCAGACGGCAGGTGGGGGCGGTTATTGTCAAGGATAAGAAAATATTGACTACCGGGTATAACGGTGCCCCCTCGGGGTTGGCCCACTGCTTAGAGGTGGGGTGTCTGCGGGATCAATTGGGGATACCATCGGGGGAGCGGCACGAGCTCTGTCGGGGATTGCACGCCGAGCAGAACGCCATCATTCAGGCCGCCTATCACGGCATCTCCATCAAGGGCGCCACCCTCTACTGCACCAATCTCCCCTGTATCATCTGCACCAAAATGCTCATCAACGCCGGAATCCAGCGCGTCGTCTATGCCCAAGGGTATACCGATCCGCTTGCCCAGGAGATGTGGGAGGAATCGGGGGTGCTCGTAGAACAGTTTAAGCCGGAAGGCGAACGGGTGAAAGAAGTACGCAAGGGCCGGTAAATGAAGTGCCCCTACTGCGCCAGCCTGAACAATCGGGTGATCGATAGCCGCCTAAGCAAGGAGGGTGACGAGATACGCAGGCGGCGTGTCTGTGATGACTGCAATCGTAGATTCACCACCTACGAGCGGGTGGCCGAGGCCCTCCCCATGGTGGTGAAGCAGGACGGGCGCCGGGAGCCCTTTGACCGCGCGAAGATTATGGTCGGCCTCAGGAAGGCCTGTGAGAAGAGACCGGTGAGTATGGACATCTTGGAGAAGGCGGTGGAGCGGATCGAGAGCTGGGCCCAGGAGCGCGGCGGCAGGGAGATCCCGGCCAGCGCGATCGGGGAGCGGGTCATGGAGGAGCTGCAGGAACTCGATGACGTCGCCTATGTGCGGTTCGCCTCGGTGTATCGTCAGTTCAAGGACATCAACCAATTCATGAAGGAGCTTAAAGGACTCCTCGACCGCAGGGAGCGCAAGGGTGTTCACGGGGATCGTTGAGGGGATCGGAACGGTGACGGCGGTTCAGCGCACGGGAGAGGTGCTGCGCCTGACCATCACTCCCCCGGCTGCGTTGACAGATATGGTGGTGGGTGATAGTATTTGTGTCAACGGGGCCTGCTTGACGGTGAGTGCCCTGGGGCAAAGCGGTTTTCAGGCGGAGTGTTCACCTGAGACCCTCGAGAGGACGACCGTCGGTTCCCTCAGACCCCGTGCAGAGGTCAACCTGGAGCGGGCCCTGAAGATGAGCGACCGGCTCGGGGGGCACCTGGTAACGGGGCATGTAGATGCAACGGGCTCGGTCGTGGAAGTCACCAGGGGCGCCGGCTCGCTGGAGGTGACCATCAGGGTCCCGGGTGAGTTCGCGCCCTATCTCGTGGCAAAGGGCTCAGTGGCGGTGGACGGCATCAGCCTCACCGTCAGCGAGATGCGGGGGGATACGTTTACCTGTGCCGTCGTCCCCTACACCGCTCAGAACACCACGCTGGGTAAGAAACGGGCCGGTGATGGGGTGAATATCGAGGTCGACATCATCGGCAAATACGTGAAACGGTTTCTTGAAAAGACACAAGGAAACACAGGGGGGATCGACGAAGCGTTTTTGGCCGAACATGGATTTTACCGTGAATGATGATTATTTTGTTCGGTGAGAAACCCGTGCCGTGAGATAGTAGTTGTCTCATGAATTGAAGATAGAAAGAGAGAAAAAGGTAATGGTCAGCACCATTGAAGAGGCCATAGAAGCAATCAAGGCGGGGCACATGGTCATCCTCGTGGATGACGAGAATAGGGAGAACGAGGGTGATCTCACCATGGCCGCAGAGCTCGTTACCCCCGAGGCCATCAACTTCATGGCGACGCACGGCAGAGGACTCATCTGTCTTTCCCTGACCGAGGAGCAGGTAAAGCGACTCAAGCTCCCCATGATGGTCCATGAGAACACCTCGAGCTTCGGCACGGCCTTCACCGTCTCAATCGATGCCTGCCACGGGGTGACCACGGGGATCTCCGCTGCCGATCGGGCGAGGACCATCCTGGCGGCTATTGCCGATGAGGCCACACCAGAGGACCTCGTGCGCCCAGGGCATATCTTCCCCCTCAGGGCGCGGAAGGGGGGTGTGCTGGTGCGCACGGGGCAGACCGAGGGATCGGTGGATCTGGCCCGTCTGGCAGGGCTCAAGCCCGCCGGGGTGATCTGTGAGGTCATGAAAGCGGACGGCACCATGGCCCGGATGCCCGATCTGGAGGCGTTCGCCAAGCAGCACGGGCTCAAGATCGTGACCGTCGCCGATCTCATAACGTATCGGCTGCACAATGAATCCCTCGTGCGGCGGGTGACTCAGGTGCAGTTGCCCACCGAGTACGGCGGGGAGTTTACGGGGATCCTCTACGAGAACGATGTGGACCCCCACCAGCACCTCGCCCTGATCAAGGGGGAGATCGGGCCCGCAGATGTGGTCCTGGTGCGGGTCCACTCCGAGTGTCTGACCGGCGATGTCTTCGGCTCGCTGCGCTGCGACTGCGGGGAGCAGCTGCACGCGGCCATGCGGATGATCGAACAAGAAGGGAAGGGGGTCATCCTCTACATGCGCCAGGAGGGGCGGGGGATCGGCCTGGCCAACAAGCTCAAGGCCTACTGTCTCCAAGAGCGCGGCAAGGACACGGTGGAAGCCAACGAGGAGTTGGGTTTCGCGCCTGATTTGCGGGACTACGGCATCGGGGCCCAGATCTTGGCCGATCTGGGGCTGCACAAGATTCGCCTCATGACCAACAACCCCAAGAAGATAATCGGGCTGGAGGGGTACGGCATCAAGGTGGTGGAACGGGTCCCCATCGAGGTCAGCCCCCGGCAGGAGAATATCAGTTACTTGAAGACCAAACAGAAGAAGTTGGGGCATGTCCTTAAGATAGAAGGAGTGTGAGTATGGCGAAGATCGTAGAAGGGAAGATCAAGGCGGATGGTCTGCGTTTTGGGATCGTGGTGAGCCGCTTCAATAACTTTATCACCGAGCGGCTCTTAGAGGGGGCGTTGGATGCCCTGCACAGACACGGCGCTGGCGAGGATGCCATCGAGATATACCGGACCCCCGGTTCCTTTGAGATACCCGCCGTGGTCAGGCAACTGGTGGAGCGGAATAAATACGACGCCATCATCTGCCTCGGGGCGGTCATCAGGGGGGCCACTCCCCACTTCAGCTACATCAGCGCCGAGGTGACCAAGGGGATCGCCCAGCTGTCGCTCCAGAGCGCCATCCCCATCGCCTTCGGGGTGATCACGGCCGATACCATCGAGCAGGCCATCGAGCGCGCGGGGACCAAGGTCGGCAACAAGGGATGGGACGCGGCCCTGTCGGCCATCGAGATGGCGAACCTCTACCGTGATTTGGGCGGTAAAAAGGCTTGAGGCCTACCGGTTTGGAAAGGGCTGTTATTGGGCACGAGACGCAGGGCCAGGGAAATAGCGGTGCAGGTGCTCTATCAGATGGAAGCCAACCCCCTCGATCCTCAGGAGGCCCTGGAGCTCTTTTGGCGGACGGCCTCGGCATCGGGGCAGGTCAAGGAGTTTGCGGCCAGGATCGTCGAGGGGGTTCAACAACACCGTAAGGAGATCGACACACTGATTAAGAAGCACTCCGAGCACTGGCGGCTGGAGCGGATAGACCGCGTGGACAAGAATATTTTGCGCATGGGGGCCTTTGAGCTCCTGTTTTGCGATGACATCCCGCGCAAGGTGGCCCTGAACGAGGCCATCGACATCGGCAAGAAGTTCGGCACGGAGGAGTCGGGGGCGTTCATCAACGGCATATTGGACAAGATCCAAAAGACGGAAGCAAAGACATAATCATAATCTCAGCGGAGGAGGAAGATATCGTATGGTAGAGAAGGTGGACAAGATCTGGATGGATGGGGAGCTTATCCGCTGGGATGAGGCAAAGGTGCACATCCTCACCCATACGCTGCACTACGGCATGGGTGTGTTCGAGGGGATTCGCTGCTACCTGTGCAAAGACGGCCGCTCCGGGGTCTTCCGGCTCACGGAGCACATCAAGCGGCTCTTCGACTCGGCCCACATCGCCGAGATTGAGATTCCGTTTGCCCCTGAGGAGCTCGTGGAGGCGTGCAAGGAGACGCTGCGCGTCAACGGCCTCAAGGAGGGATATATCCGCCCCCTGGTCTTTATCGGGGACGGGGCCATGGGGGTCCACCCCCAGGACAACGCCATCAGGGTGGCCATTATCACCTGGAAGTGGGGGGCCTATCTCGGGGATGAGGCCCTGCAGCAGGGGACCCGCGTCAAGACCTCCTCCTATAGCCGCCACCACGTCAACGTCATGATGACCAAGGCCAAGGTCTGCGGCAACTACGTCAACTCGGTCCTCGCCAAGCGCGAGGCGGTGCGGGGGGGGTACGACGAGGCCCTCATGCTCGACACCGACGGCTATGTGTCCGAGGCGAGCGGAGAGAACGTCTTCATGGTGAGGAACGGGCTCATCAAGACCCCGCCCCTCACCTCCATCTTGCCCGGGATCACCCGGGCGTCTGTCATGACCATTATTGCGGACAAGGGGATGAATATCGTTGAGCAGCGCTTCACCCGGGACGAGCTCTACACGGCCGATGAGGTCTTCTTTACCGGCACGGCGGCGGAGGTTACGCCGGTGCGCGAGATCGACGATCGAAAGATCGGCTCGGGCAGGCCCGGCCCTGTTACCAAAGATATCCAGACGACCTTCTTCAAGGCCGTGCATGGGGAGCTGAAGCAGTACCAGGAGTGGATTGCATATCTCTGATTACCATGCGTGATTAACAGGGGGGTAGAGGGGTTTTGCATGAAAATCCTATGAATTTTTCAAAGCCTCTTCATGGTTGTGAAGAGGCTTTTTATATTATGGGGGGAAACCATGCCTCTTGAACTCATCATCGACGGGTACAACCTCAT
>CAZMFG010000003.1:0-2196 GCA_964565525.1 uncultured Thermodesulfobacteriota bacterium | reverse complement strand
TATTATGGGGGGAAACCATGCCTCTTGAACTCATCATCGACGGGTACAACCTCATCAGGCAGTCAGACTCTCTGAGCATCTTGGATGCCCGGAACCTGGAGCAGGGGCGGGAGGCCCTGCTGGAGCGCCTTGTTGCGTATCACAAAGTCCGGGGACACCCCATCACGGTGGTCTTCGACGGGTGGGGAGGTGTGGAACCCGTCAGTACACGCACACGCCACAAGGGGATTCAGGTGGTTTTCACCGCGCGCGGCCAGACCGCAGATGAATGGATCCAACGCAGGGTAGGGGGGGTCAGGTACGGGGCCGTGGTGACCTCTGATAGAGAGATACAGCAGCATGCCGAACGCGCAGGGTTGGCCCCTATCCCGTCGGACGTCTTCGAGCGCAGGATGGAGGCGGCCCTTGCCGGTTATAGGGGGGGGATGGCAGTGGATGAGGGGGAATGGGACGAAGAGGAACCCATTGAGGTCCCAAAGAAGGGGTCTGCCCGGCAGTTGTCTAAAAAAGAAAAGCGAAGGCAGGCAATCTTGAAAAAGCTATGACTTTCCCCAGAGCTTATTCTCTTTTCCAGTCATCAGGCGTTGGATGTTTTCCTTGTGGCGGTAGATGACGAGCGCGCCCACGCAGATGCCCAATATGATAGAGGGGAGGGGATACCCTCTCAGCCAGATGAGGAGCGGGAGGGCCGCAGCCGCTGCGAGCGATCCTACCGAGACCATCCTGGTTATCGCAAACCCCGTGGCAAAGATGACGACGGCCATCAGCACGGCCAGGGGCGTCAAAGGGAGAAAGACCCCCAGGGCCGTGGCCACGCCCTTGCCCCCTTTAAAACGCAGATAGAGGGGGAAGCAGTGTCCCAGAAAGGCGGCCAGGCCCACGGCGGCGACCCACGCCTGTTCTCGTCCCAGCCACAGGGCGATGACGACGGGGATCAGGCCCTTGAGCACGTCGCCGAGCAGGGTGACGGCACCGAGGACCTTGCCTGCGGTGCGCATGACATTGGTGGCGCCGATGTTGCGGCTGCCCTTTTGACGCGGGTCGATCCCCGTCAGGGCCTTGGAGAGGAGCAGGCCCGTGGGTATGGAGCCCAGGAGATAGGCGAAGATCACGAGGAAAATGTTGAGAATCACGAATGCACCGTTGTGGGGTTAAACAATGGTCGGGATGACTGGATTTGAACCAGCGACCCCCGCGTCCCGAACGCGGTGCTCTACCAGACTGAGCCACATCCCGACGTTGATACGATACAATAAGTCTTTGTAAATGTCTACACTTATCGCTGCATTTGTCATTAAAAGTGAACCCCTATCATTGCAATGTTTTTGATAAAGGGTATAATATTAAAGTCAAAACTACCGGAGGTTTTCTATGAAGTACAAAGTGAATCTCAAAAAGACAGAGGAAGGATATTCTGTATGGGTTCCTGGGTTGCCGGGGTGTTGGTCTCAGGGGGATACGGAACAAGAGGCATTGAAAAACATCAGTGACGCTATTCAGTCATACCTGGAGACTGTTGACGACCTGAGCAAGAACACGGAATCCCGTTATGTTGAAGTAAGATAGGATTATGCCTAACCTCCCTGGCGTCAACCATCAGCGAGCAGTCAAGGCCTTTGAAAAGGCCGGATTCTGGGTTGCCAGGGAGGGAAAGCATATTACCATGACGAATGGAGAACGGATCATCACCATTCCAAGGGCGAATCCTGTTAATGCTTTTACTATGGGTGGTATTGTCATAGACGCTGGCCTCACTATTGAAGAATTTAAGAAGCTTTTATAACCGCTGCCCGCCAGGGCATTTAACACACGTATTTAAAACACTTCAAAAGCAAGCAATCTCTTATGTAGTATATCCTCTTCTGGTGATGATGTATGTCCACTCCCAAAGGGGTTGACAGAGAGGGAGGATACATGTGAGGGTTGGGCATGGAGAAGGCTTCTCAGCTCACAGATCTGCAAGATCGCGCCCTGGGGCCTTACACCCTCCAGGTCCAGTGCGTGCCCAGGCGCAGGGTCGGGCACTTTGATCTCGATATTTTTCTGAAAGACAACCAGGGGAAACTCAGTTGCGATCCCGTGGTCACAGGCATCTACAGCAAGGGGAACCCCAGGGGCAAGATATTCAGTTGGCTCGATATACACTATCTCGACTTGTTCGCCTTTGATAAGGGCGATGCCGGGGTCCTGAGTGAG
>CAZMFG010000002.1:0-42892 GCA_964565525.1 uncultured Thermodesulfobacteriota bacterium | reverse complement strand
GTGGGGATCAGGGTCCCGGACAATACCATCTCGCTTGCCTTGGTGAGAGAGCTGGAGCACCCCATCATCACCACCAGCGTGAAGAAGCCTGACGAAAGCCTCTATAGCGATCCTGAGGAGATTGATCAGATGTTCGGCAAGGCCCTCGATCTGGTAATCGACGGGGAGGCTATTGTAGCAGAGCATTCCACTATTATCGATTTTACGGGCGATCAGCCGCTGGTATTGCGACAAGGTAAAGGTGATGTAGGTTTTATTACGACGGGCACGTAAAAAGAAATCAAACGGGTGTGAAACCCTCACAATGATTGCTGTGGTCATCCTGTTGATATATGTCCGATAAGGTATCTCCTCACCCTATCAAGCGCAACCTCAGAGGCCATAAGTTTTATCTCATGGCGATCGCCGGAAAAATCATATTGTTTTACCTCGAGCATATCTTCAGCTGCCAGGGCGATAAAGACCCTTCCGACCGGGTTCCTGGCGCTCCCCCCTGTGGGGCCGGCAATGCCTGTTGTGGCGAGACCTAACGTGGTCTTGCCGCGCTCCCGCACCCCTTGAGCCATATGATGAGCAGTCTCCTTGCTCACTGGACCAAACTGCTCTAATATGGAGCGCGGTACTCCAAGGAGCGCTTCTTTTGCCTGATTACTATAGGCCACCACTCCTTGAAGGAAATACACCGAGCTGCCGGAAATTTCAGTGATACGGTGGGCGATGAAACCTCCGGTACACGATTCCGCCACCGCAATGGTCGCCCCCTTCTCCCTGAGCAACCTCCCCACAACCCCCTCCATCACCTCCTCGCCTCTGCCGAAGAGATCGATCCCCAGACGCTCGGCAATCTCATCGCCACAGTGCTTGAGTTTTACTTCAACTTCCCCTTCATCAGCCCCTCGCACAACCACTTTAAGGTGGATCTCTGGGAAAGACAGGAGATAGGTCAATTCGATATCATCGGTGATCCCCTGGAGGATTTCCTTTACTTGCTCTTCGGTGGGACCAAATATTTTGAATAAAACAGATCTGACTATCGCCTGATTCTTGTGCATCGTTGCTCGCAAAGGGCAGGAAGAATCCCTTCACCCGCCCTTCAAGCTCCTGTGATCCTAGAGGGGTGAAACGTTTAACCTAAAGCCACCCATTTCATTATCCTGCTATGTTAGATGTAATACCGCCCATGGCACCCTTTCTTAATCAAAAAACGCGTTACAGCAATTTCAAAACGATTGCTACTGCCCTCTTGAGATGTCTTTCCGTAACATAGGGATGGGTCGGGATGAGGACGAGCCTCCTCGACAAATAGGTTGCATGGGGAAAGGGATCGGTATTTCGGTCATAGCCGAGATCATACACCTCGTGAATAGGATAGGGGTACAAGATCGTGGACTCCACCCCTCCCTTGATAAGGGCGTCGCGGATGCTATCCCGTTTGGAAGGATCATCTATAAGAAGGGGAAACTGATTAAAGACCGGGAGGGACCCATCGGGTATGACAGGTATGGTGATCCCATCTACCCCTGAAAAGGCACGATGGAGGTAGAGACCGTTCTCGAACCTCTTTTCAAAAATGAATTGAGCCCTCTTAAAGGCCGATTCACCCATACCGGCCTGAAACTTGGTATAGGCCTGGATGGCGAACGCGTGGTGGAGCCCCTGATACTTGAACCGTGATACAAGAGCACGGAATATCGTGTAGAACCACGGCCGCACGGCAAGGGAGAGGGCAATGGCCTTGAGGACAATACCTATCCGCGTCATGGAGGACGGCTGCCGCAGGTATCGCTTCCCTTCTTCCATCACTAACCTAAAGATATCCTCACGGTCTGTTCCCACAGCCCCCCCGGCAAGGGTCGCGAAGTTTTTGCCTCGGTTGAAACTGACAAAACTCACGTCACCAAAGGAACCGACCGGCCTGCCGTTTAGTGTTGAACCTTGAGCTGAGGCCAGGTCTTCGATGATGAAAGATGATTGGGCAAACTCATCTTCTTGTACAGCGGATTCAAACCATTGAGGAAGTCCAAACATGTGCACGATGGTGATGGCCAAGGTGTCATCACTCATAGTCGGCGGCAGGGCCGTAAGGTCCATATTGAAGGTCTTGAGTTCTATATCGCAGAGCCGGGGAACAAGCCCTGCCTTTTTGATGGGGAGTATGAGGGATGGTGCGGTATATGCCGGGAGTATAACCTCTTTTTTATCGGAAAGCCTTTGTAATGCCCTCAAGATGAAAAAATAGGCCGTGGTGCCTGAATTAGCCAACAGGACATGTCTCCTCTTCGTGTGTTCCGCTATGGTCTCGGCAAACCTCTCCAAAGCTCCACGAGAGAGAAGCCCATTCACAATGTCTTTGAATCCCACAGGGGTCCCCACAGAAGGGATCATCGCTGCCTCCTCTCCCCCCCTTTTTGTATCGTCACAACATAAACAGGGGGATTGATCTTCCACCACGTGGGGATAGGGTAATAAAACACACCTCTATGAATACCTACTGAGCGTAATACATCTTTTATCTCACCTCTGGTAAATGCCCGCAGGGGAAGTTTAATATCAGGGTCATGAAGTTTAACGGTCTTGTATAAGGTAAATATCCACGGGTTCATTATATTCCTAAAATCGAAGATGAGGGTACCCTGCTCTTTGCAGACCCTTAAAGACTCTTGTATAAAGGAAGTCACAACCTCCCTCTCGGGGATATTCATAAAGACATTGAGTATGGTCACCACATCGAAGACACCGTTCTTGAAGGGTAAATACCGTGCGTCACCACGTATGAATAAACTCCTTTTTTTGTTCGGGCATCGTTCCGCAGCCTGTTTCAACCACTCCCTTTCGAGATCTATACCATAAAACAACTGTGTAGTATCTGTATCTGATTCAAACATCTTTAACAGGAGACCTTCTCCCGCGCCTACATCCAGTAACCGTACATCGTTTCCTATTAAGGAAACTGCCTTTTGTCTGATCCTGTATGAGAGGAAGCCGCCAGAAGGTTCTTCAACTTCATCCTTTTTCTCGATTAATGATCTCAAGTATTTGGCAATATTAGCTATTATCCGCATTTTTTATTCTTTCTAAAAGCTGAGAGGTAACCTCTACAACCTCTTGCACGGATATGACCTTCCAGCAATCCTGTCTATCGCACGAATACTTTACACATGGTGCACAGGATACAAGATGTTGTACTACAACACTCTCTTTTTTGCCTCGAACAGTTAGATACGCAGGCTCGCTCGGTCCGGCGAGGATCACGGCCGGGGTACCCACTGCCCGGGCGATGTGGGCAGGTCCGCTGTCATTGGTCAACACAAGAGAGGCCTTCTCGAGGATCGCAGGGAGTAATTCAAGCGGAGTCTTGCCGGAAAGTATAAAAACTCTATCCCCAACATTTTTCTTGATGAACTGCGCGAGTTCCCTTTCACCCTGCTTCCCAATAACCCCAAACTCGATGCGGGGAAATATACCCTTCAAGTTCTTTACTACCTCTGCATATCGTTCAATGGGCCACCGTTTGGCTGGCCAGTCAGAGCCTGGATTTATCAAAACCAGGGAATCTTCCTGGAAATTCCGTTCTTTTTTTAAAAGCTCCCCTGCCCTTTTCCTGTTTCTCTGTGAAATATGAAACTCCAATTGCTCGTCGAAATCTCGATCCGATATGGCCCTGAAAATTTTTCCATAGAACGCCACTTCGTTTTCCATCTGCATCTTTGTCTCAGGAATCTTGATATGATAAAAAAAACCCCTCCCTTCGGTATTCCTTCCCACCCATTGCCTCGTATTGATTAATAGAAAAAGGAGATACATCTTGATAGCGGAGACATAGGAAGTTACAGGCATTAAATTGATCGCCATATCAAACTTTTTCTTGCGCAGTTGTAAGCCTGTCTTGAGGAGACTAAAAAAAGACATGGGGACAAGGAAAAGCCTATCGATATATGATTGCTCCTGCAAGATCGGCCCTGCCCTCTCAGCGCACAGCACAGACACCTCGGAAGAGGGAAAGGCAACTTTGAGCCCTCGCAAAAAGGGGATTGAGAGTATTAGATCTCCAATACCTCCAAAATCAATAACGAGAATTTTCTTTGACCTCTTCATGATTTTGTTTTGTGAGTTTTAGACGCTTTTTTGTGCCGCAACTCTTCTCTTTCGTTGTGAGCGAATGCGGGTAATCTGGGATTGCACAGCCTCAAAAACCTCATCCACCGTTATCGATTCCATACACTCGTGCCCTTTACAAACCACCCTGTTGCACGGGCTACAAGAAAGTCTTTTATTAATCACCACATCGTGTCTTCCAGAGGGAAGCCACAAGGGGGTAACCGTCGGCCCTATCATGGAAACAGTAGAGACCTTGAGGGCCGATGCAATATGAAGGGGCCCGGAATTGTTACATATCAGGAGATGACATCTGCTTAATAAAGCCATAAACTCTCTGAGTCTCAATCCCGAAAAGTCCTGGACCTTCTTCCCTGCGACCTCTTTCACCTTTTTCACCAGGTCTTTTCCATCTCTGCTGCCAAAGAGAATAACCTTCGCCTCGTATTGTTCAAAAATTCGCCTGGCCAATTCACCAAACCTCTCAGTCGACCATCTTTGACTTAGATAATAAGCCCCAGGGTGAATGGCCACTATCAATGTATGCTCGCCGATTCCCTTATTTGAAAGGGCCTTCGAGGCCCATTGTAACTCTTTATCAGACAAAAAGACCTCTGCTTCACAATCCTTCCTGTTGCCGCCTAAGAGTTCTACCAGATCCAACAGGTGTTCAACCATGCGCTTGGTGTTGGAGGCTACAGGACCTCGCAGATTAAAAAAGATCTCCCTCCCTGCATTTTCAAAACCGATCCGGTATTCCCCCCCGGCAAGATACGTCATGAAGGCCTGCTTGAGTTCATGCGTCACAAAGGGATCAATTACTAAATCATAGCCTTTAGGTCGTATCTCTCTTAAAAACCAAAGAATCCCCTTATAAATAAGGATTTCATCGACATGGGGGTTATGCTTCAAGATCTCATGATTTCTCTGAGAGGCAAGGATCGTAATCTTTGCCTGGGGATACGCCCTTCTCAATGCCTTTAGGGCAGCCGTAGACAGTACCATATCACCGATACGGTCGTACCTGAGAAATAGGATGCTCCGTACTTCCGCCTTGGGTAGTTTCTTGGTCCTTCTCAAGAGCAATATGGGCCACAATAAGGCACTTCTCGTCTTCACATAGGTTGTTCTCAAGAGCGCTTTAAGCACGTTTAACATTGTTCATCCGCATACTTATTGTCTTATCAACGAAGAAGATGATATTAAGGCATCAAAATCTTTACAGAAACTGCCGGCATTTGATTCACTAAGGTATTTTATACTGAAGTCGGAAAAAACATCCTGCATTGACGACGTGCTTAGATCCATCTTTTCTTTATATAGAGTAATATTCTTCAATATGATGTCACTATGTGGTTTTCCTGAAAGAAATGCCTCTTCAAAGTCGTTCAGGACAGGTTTTTCCCGCGTAAGCTCACGAGCCAGATATCTCGCAAAAAGGACATATTTGAGCGAAAAATCTAAAAGGTCACAAAGAGGGGTTCCATCAATATTAGAATATTCCCAATCAAAAACCTTTAGTCCATCTCGCGAAACAAAAATATTGGAAGGATTGAAATCTCCATGTTCAATAACCGTCAGCTTTTTTTCCGTGTGACCAGTTTTTGTTCCGTTTGCAGTCGAGAAATGAATGAGGGTATCAACAACCATGTGGAAGATATTTTTCATCTTCAATATCCCCCCTCTCGTCCTTATCCCCTTCATAGAGTAAACCAAGGGGGTACCGCCCAAGGCTGATTCCAAAACACACGTATGCCCCATCAACTCAAACAATGCAAGAGGTCTAGGGACAACCCCCTCGATGGTTGCGTTGTTTGCTAAATATGATAGCGTTTCATATTCCTTCGATAGTCTATCAAAGGCTATCGGATCTTTGGTCGCTTTTATGACAGCAAAAGGATTTTTATCTCCGTCTTTGAATATAAACAAAAGCGTTTTCCTAAAACCCTTAACAAAGAGATAGGAAAGCTTGTGGGGAACTGGAAAAGAAAGATGAAAGTTACGCCAATTACTGAGAATATATTCCTCAAATAACTCTATCATGCTATTTCCTGGCAATAATGCTGTAATCGGGGCCAAAAAAATCCATAAAAAAACCAACGGGAAGAAGTTTAAGAAAGGGCACAGCAATCCTTAAAAACCTCAAGCGCTTCATACTCCAAACATGTGTTGCACCATACCGTGCAACCTTCCTATCACCCATGGGAACGATCATCTCGAAGTTTCTGTAACTCGGTAAGGGTAAGAAGAACTGAATCTCTTTAAACCCTGCTCCTTTGAGCATCTTTTGATAACCGAACTTAGAATAAATGTATGTTCGATACTTAGTTTTTTTCTTTACGCGAGCATATACGTTGGCTATGATCCTTGGCATCAGCGTGGTAAATCGTAGACCGCTGTGCGGATCTTTGAAGCCAAGGAAGTATATAGCCGAAATTCTGTTCTCTATTGCTAAATAAAGAATGCCTCCTGGTTTCAATAAGTTATATATATTAATTAAAGCCTTTTTCTGAACTTTATCAGGAGAACGAGAGGTGTCAGAAAGGCCTAACCACTCCAAAACCCCGTTCAATATAATAACATCAAAGGAATGCTCGGGAAAGGGAAGTGCGAGGGCGCTGGCACATGCAGTCTGAATATTATCTACCCTATCCTGATCTACTCTCGTCTTAATAAAAGCGGTCCTCTCAATAACTGAATCTACAGCGACAACATCATATCCTGTTTTCGCAAGTGAAAAGGTAATGGCACCCCATCCGGCCCCAATATCAAGGACTGTGCCAGTATCGAGCAAAGGCAAAAGATATCGCCACCATCCCCTCGTCTCATCTGAGCTATACAAGATAATTGCCTCTCGTTTCTCTTCCGGAATCATCTCAAGAGCGCCCTTCCAATGCCCCTCCTGCGCCCTCTTGAGCACGGCTCTCATTTCATCCTGGGGAAGTTCACCCCAATACGGAGCATCTTTTACAAAACACGGCACACCGTCTTTAACGTCCCACCAATGATTGCAATGTGAGCAATAAAGCTTATTCTCTTTCTCCTGCAAAACACTGCTGCAGTGAAGACATATATAAGGGACTATTGTAGGTAACGTAGGCATAAACCGTATCCATGTGACATAACAGTTACTTCCATTCAGGTCCGGTGCCGAAGAAGCTTCAAATAGACTTCCTGAATGCTTTCAACATTCAGCTGGATTGCAAACATGCTTTCCACCCTTATTCTGCCAGCCTGCCCCATTTTTGTTCTTTTCTTCTTATCTGCAACAAGCTCATTGCTACGCGCAGCCAATGCCAATGAGTCTCCAGGAGGAACAATATAACCTGTTTCACCATCTACAACGGCTTCTGTATTGCCACCGACATTCGTTGCAACAACAGGTTTTTGTGCAGCCATCGCTTCCAGTATAATCCTCGAAAGACCTTCAGTGAGCGTCGGTAAAACAAGTATATCAATTGCTTTCAACAAGGAGGGAATGTCATCTCTGTATGTGATGAAAACGACGCGATTGGAAATCCTAAGCTCGTTGCATAACGCCTTTATTTTTTTGAGGTACTTTTCTTCCGCACCCCCTACAAGAACAAGTCTAGCATTTCCTATGTGTTTCATGGCTGTTATAAGATATTCTTGCCCCTTGTGCTTCTCGATCCGTCCTATACATCCTAGGAGCACCGTATCCCTCTTGACGTTCAAATCATTTCTCATCGAAGAGGTAGCTGAAAAATTATCAAATTCCTCAAGATCAATAGCATTGTGTACGACAATCACTTTTCTACTCTTTGCAAGCCATTGAAACCGTGGACGTATAGCCTTGGCAACGAGAATCAATCGCGTGGAAAGCAGTGATAGAATCCTATCTAAAAACCATTCCCCTTCATTTACTCGAATATGCCATATCAGTGGAATTTTCATTATACGTGCCGCTATGCCAGCATAAAATGTCTCTGTGGAAGAATCTGTGTGTACAATGTTTATTCTTTTTTCTTTTATTAACGCTCGTAAACGCACTATCACCAGGGGGTTCAGGTATCTGATCTTTCCCATTTTCAAGCGCACAACGTCCGCACCCGCCCCTCTCATCCGTTCTGCAAGTTCCCCTTCGGTGGGACATAACACGACGGCGTGAAAGATGTCTTTGTCCAGATGCTTTATCAGGTAATAGAGACTCCACTGCCCCCCACCCATCATGTTGCCAAAGGAGGTGGTATAAAGAATATTATATCTATTGTGCTTTCCCCCAGCCATATGATTCCTGAAAATCAGTTGAAGGCAAACAGGATAATCCCGGCACTGAAAGTATTTACCAGAGGAGAACGTGGCCTTTTAAAATAACCACGACTTATTGCGTCCAACATATCGTGACAGTATTGTCGCATATTGTTAGGGACATGCACTTGAGCCTTGTCATCATCTCGCTTCGTATGTAACCATTCCTGTAAAGAGACCGGGAACAACTGTTTGACAGCTGATCCGAATCCACGAGAATAATCGATAAGGTCTTTTGTTAATGGGGCATTCCCAATAACATATGCTTCTTCGAAGCCAACCGTTACAGCAAGCTTTTTTAACTCTCTCCTTGTAAAGGATATTTCAACCTCTAAATTCCATGTCCCCGTCATTTTCTTAAATGTCTTTACCCATTGATAAAAAGGACTCAATGTATTAGGAACGCCTATATAAGCAATTCCACCATCTTTGAGGAGAAGGCGGTGATATCGTATACATTCTTCTCGGTCTGCACCGATGAAATGTTCAGCAAGCCCACTTGAGATAACGAAATCAAATTTTCCTCTCAACTCGCCAATGGGAGCCTCCATGCAGTCAGCTTGGATCAATTCTGCCGTACAATCATAGAGGTCGTATATATCCCGTGTCTTTTCCAATACTCGTCGATTAAAGTCGAGGAGGGTAATAGATGCCCCGAGGAGACCAAAGGTAAGAGCAGTAGTACCGGTTCCGCAACCTATCTCTGCTATCTTTAATGCCTTAAATGCAACATTCCTTTCAAGAATAATCCGTATTGCATGTTGCCAGCCAAAATGACGGGTACAGGTCCGTATCCTCCGATCCATTGTTTGCTTTGATAGATCAAAATCTATGTCCCAAACATTTTCGGACATCCTCTTGTTATTCATTGTTTGTCGACTCCCCTTTTTTTCACCACCTTCGCTGGAACGCCGACCGCCACAGAGTAAGGAGGGATATCCTTGGTCACTACGGCTCCTGCCCCGATTACTGACCCCTTCCCAATGGTCACCCCATCCAAAACAATAGCACCAACACCAAGCCAGACATCATCTTCGATCTGTATACCCTTTCCCTTGATACCTTGTTTTCGTATGGGTACATCAGGATCTTCAAATATATGATTCGTAGGCATAATCATCACCTGTGGGGCTATCCTCACATCGTTGCCTATCCGAAGTCCTCCTTGGCCGTACAGGATTGCATAATAGTTTACCGTACAATTACGACCAATAGTTATCCAACCATCATATGTTCTTAGGATACAACATGAGGAAAGGTAGGAATTGTCACCTATCGTAATAGACGAACTCTCAGTATCAACCCAAAGTGTTACACTCCCCTCCACCACGACATTATCACCTAAGCTTATCTTCTGGCCCCTCTTAACGATAGCGCGGGGTGAAATATAGACATTGATCCCGCTCGCCGTGACCCCTTTTATGAGGCAAAGGAGTCGCTTGATCAGGTGTTTTAAGACCCGGTAACTCCTCTCCCCGAGCATTGTAATGAAGAAATGACGAATATCCATAATTCAAACTCCCATCACGGTATCAAGGATCTCTTTTATTCTGTGTCGGTAGGTATGATGGGCTACAACCTTCTTCCTTCCCTTCTCGGCTATGGCTTTCGCTTCCCTAGGATGCTGAAGATAGTACGTTATAAGATCCCTCAATTCTTTTGCATCATCAAACACAGCAAGATCCTTGCCAGGGTTAAAGATATTCAGAACGTCCCTCTGCTTATCAACCACCAGAAAGGCCCCGCATGCCAATGCCTCATATACCCGTGGGGCTGCCTGATAACAAGGAATTTTACCTGATGGATCTTGATAATGGGAGTGAAAAACAATCTTTGAAGCACTGAATATCTTGACCCACTCTTCCGGTCTTATCTGGCCACCCCTGATAAATTGTTTCAGCGGTGCATGCGGGGGTAATGTATTCCACCCTGGTCCCCATATGCCTAGATCGAAATCTACGATGCTCTCTAGAAAATGTCTTCTTTGAGCATAGATTGCTCCTCCAGAGCCAATAAAACAGACATCACAACGGTATCTCTTTCTCTCTTCAGCGCTCACCTTTACTGGTCTATGAACGTCAGGATCACAGGCAAATGGCAGCCAGTGTAGACTCTTGACATTAAAATTTTCCAGGATTTCATATGCCTCTGAACCTCCAGTAAAAACAAAATCATAGTGAGGCGCTGCCTTTGCAATTGGCTCAAATATCCTTGGTGGATCAATCGTCCAAAGTGCTGTTTTTATTTTCATATCCCTCAAGGCATCCACTGTATCAGGTAGAACATTCCAACCCCCGGCTTCTAAAAACAGGTCAGGCTTATAGGCGCGTGCTTTATCAAGAAGCCTTCTATTGAGTTTCCGCACATCCCATTGTTGTAAATATGACACCCTTTTCCTAATTCTGCCCGGAATGCGAAAATCCCGATTTTCAAAAAAAAGGGTTTCGCAACCATTTTTCCTGAAGGCCCTTTCTATATACTCTGTAAAGGTCTCAAAGTGAGGGTTTTTATTCGATGAAAACAAAACCTTCATAGCATCTCATCCTAGTATTACCCCTATCATCTTTTTAGCCATGTTATCCCAGTTATAGACCTCTTCAACTGTCTTACGGCCATTGGCTCCCATATGCGATGCTAACTTTCTATTTAAAAGTAATTGTATGAGCTTCGCAGCCAGATCTTCCGCGGTAAACTCAGCCACCAAACCACATTCATAGTAATTCAATATCTTTGCAGTCTCTCTGCAGTTCGTTGAAACAACCGGACGCCCACAAGCTAAAAAATCGAACAGTTTTACCGGGAGGGTCGTATGGTAATGTATATGATCAGGATGAGGTATCACCGTTACATAGCATTCCTGTAAAAACTTATTGGCGTTCAGGCTGTAATAGATATCATCTCGAAACGTGATCCAAGCAGATGTGTACTGTTCTCTTAATCTTACATAATAGTTGATTCCCTCTTGGTGGTGCGTTCCTGGAGTTCCTCCAATGGCTAGTGTTACCTCTGGTACTTTTTGTTTAACTAACCTCATGGATTCGATTAACAACTCAATCCCCCTCCCGGGCGCTATCCCTGCGATAAAACCTACCCTTAATTCCTCTGGAAGCTTCGTGCAAGTAAACAAATGAGGATCTGAAGCATTCTCAACGACAAAAATTTTGTCATGGTATTGCCGAGGATACAGCTCCTTACATGATTGCGATACTGTAAGCACATAATCGCAGATCTCTATATTCCTTAATAAGAGCTTTTGTATGGCATCCATCTTTTCCGGAGTATCATCGAGTTGGTAGGCAGAACGTTGCAATGCCCTATTATCCCTGATATCCAAGGCAAGCTTGAATCTCAATTTTTTAAAAAACGACACTAACCTTTGAGAACGCTCATTTTCAATTAATACAATATCTGAATATTTTCTTGTAACCATGAAATAAAGAAGTTTGAGATAGTTCATCAACATAGAGAATGATACTTTTCGAATATTAAAATCAGGAAGTAGTATCGTACGGACACCATTTTTCTTGAGATATTCATGGAGTTTGGTTGCCCGTACTGCCATCCTCAATTTTTTTTCCTCTTTGGGTGTAAAAATCAACATTCTCATCTTAGATATCCGTTAACTAATCAATCGTATAGGAGGATATACAATTTTTTGTATGGAAGCCTCCAAAAAAAGTTTAGATAAAAATTTCGTTGCCCACTTCAATGTCTTACTTTTTCCCAACCCCTGGTCCTTCTAGCAAACTTTGATATATTGTTTCTAATTTTATATTTAGCTTTCTAATATCATAATATTTTTTTACAAACTCTCTGCCCTCTCGCCCCATTTTGGGCCATAGCTCTGGATGTTCAATGAGATATATAAGGCGATCCGTTAAAGCATCCACATCACGCTCAGGAACAAGAAAGCCAGATTTGCCATTTTCGACCAACTCAGGAATCCCACTATGGTAAGTTGAGATAACAGGCATCCCTGTTGCCATAGCCTCCATGAGTGTCACTGGTATTCCTTCCTGATCACCATTGCTCCCTGTCACACTCGGTAAAAGGAAAAAGTCAGAATCCATCATCAACGCCTTCACCACAGTCTGCTCTACTGAACCTATGATTTTTATTCTACCCCTCGCACCTAATTGTAATATTAAACCATCGAGCTCGGACTTGAGTGGACCGTTACCTGCGATGATATATATTAAATCATATCCCTTTTTTATCAAAAGACCAACAGCTTTAATAGCATAGTTGATCCCTTTCTTCTCTACTAGTCTGCCAATTGTTAGCACCTTGATAGGAGCATCATGACTGCGAGATCTTTCCTTGAACTCAAACCTTTCAATGTCAACCCCCATATGGTGTACGAGTATCTTATTTTCACCACATCCGATGTCTACGAGCTTTCCTTTTCCTATTTCGCTTACCGCCAAGAAAAGGTCTCCCTTTTGGAAAAGGTGATTATAGACGTGTGGGCCTTCTTTTTTCACGTATGATGTGAGATCGTAAGCATGGAACGTGGTAACCAATTTTCCACGCATCCCCAAATCTTTTAAAAAGACTCCGTAGTTCCCATTGGGGCCAAAGTGACAATAAATGATATCATAATCTTTATCTAAGAAAGGGAGCACATAATATAGATTTCTTAAAGAGAAGGCGTCCTTGCCATATTTGAAAACATTCAACGACCTTAATAGAACCATAGGATTTTTGTGAAAATCGGTAACGATAAGTCCGAGGGCACTGAAAAAACGTAAAAATTTATTAGTAGGCATTTTTTGATAGTACGTCCGATCCAACAGTTTATACGTCTTAACATCGGGATGAACCTTGAGATCTTTGTTTACCGAGGCACTCACAAATATATCGACATCATGTCCCATATCTAAGAGACCTGTAATCTGGTTCAGGATAAAGGTCTCTGAGAGTGTCGGAAATACTGTAACAATAAATGCTACTTTGATAATATCACCTTCTTTCCTAAAACTATATGCTCTTCAGCACCATATTTAATATATGGCTCTAATCGTATTATCAGTCGATACAGTATGCCTTTACCTTTTAAATGAAATTGAGAAAGAAAGCTCAACCGATAAGTAAGCCTCGTAAAAAAGTTAAAATATTTGCTTGTGCTTTTCTTATCAATTACTAACTGTGCATCTTTAAATAGACTTTTAATATCTCTCAAAGAATATCCATTGCGAATATGACCCCAACTTTCATTAACCATTGCAGTTTTACCCTTATTTAAAAACGGAAAAGATATGCCCTTTCGCGTGGGTGTCGTCAAAATTATTTTACCACCTGTTTTCAAAACTCTGGAAATCTCTTTAAGCAGTTTATCATCTTCTTTTACATGCTCAATTAAATCGAGACAGAGCACGACATCAACTTGATTATCTGCAACGGGCAATTCAAGAGCTGATGCATTAAGTATATTCAACCCGCGTTCTCTTGCTATGGGTAACCCTGATTTATCAATATCCAAAACGGTAATGTTAAGATTCAGTACAGTTTTCGTGAGGTTATACCCTATAAATCCATCATAACCCCCAATATCAAAGAGGATCGAGTTAGAGCTAACTTCAGACCTCAGAATATTTTTTAAAGCATGCCAACGTAATAGTGTTCCAGGTCTCATGATTGTTCTGTTCTACCTTTGTGGGCTTTAAGAACAATTTGATAACCGAATAAATTGGGGAACTTCTTAAGAATGGGATTAAAAAACCTTACAGGTTTAAAAATTCTTGGAAAGATAAATTGACCATCTATTTCAATTGAAGAGAATCCAGCTTCCCGTAATAGTTTATAAAATGAATGTAATGTAAAATTTTGAATGTGTTCTCCTGGATATAAAAGATAATTCTTTGGGAAATGGCCCCTCAACATATCTATTCTATATTTATACCAAGCGATATTGGGAAAAGAAGCAATAAGAAATCCATCTCCCTTTAAAATTATATCAACTTGCTTAAGCACATTTTCTGGCTTGAATAAATGTTCGAGGACTTCTAAAAGAACAACATAATCAAACTTCTGTTCATAAAACCTTTTTATTAGCCCATTGACCTCAATATCCAGTTCATGCACGTTGGAGTAATACATACGAGCTATCTTTAGTGCAGTTTTCGATATATCACAGCCAGTAATAATAACTTTATCTCCTAAATTCGCTTTTAATAATTTCCCCAGTGTCCCCTCACCACAGCCAATATCAAGAACAGATATTGGTTCATCTTTTTCAAATCTCTTGTCGTTAACTATCATGCCTGCAGCAATACTGATCCGTTGGGGCACCCGCATTTCCTCTTTTGTATGGAAACGTCCTTCCGCTTTTCTACACTTCCAATATTCCTCATAAAATTCTTTGTGATTTCTCATAGTCTAACTGCCCAGCCTGACCCCTTTTATCACATCCCATAGGTTATAATTAGAAAGCCTATCAAACAAAAAGATAGCAATGAGATAGAATAAGATGGAAAATATCATACAGGCAGAGAATCCAACTAAGTTCACTGTTGGTTGCCAATATATTCTCAACACTTGCACTGATAAAATGGCAAACACGACACCTATAAAGGGTATTATTATCGATGGAGCAAGATTATAAAGCTTACTCTTTGTAATTTTGATTGTCATATAAAAAGCCCCTAAGTTAGCGATTAATGAAGCGAAAACAACCGCTAAGGAAGTCCCTAATATTCCATATTGCTTAGAGAGAGGATATATTAAAATTGCCAATAAGATGGATTGAATTAGTTGTAACTTTGTCGCTATCCCTGGCTTTCCGAGGCCTTGGAATACTGGTCCAGTTGTCGCTCCTAACGATCTTATACATCCCCACAAAACTAGTGCCTGCATAGCCGGGACCATCGGCATCCATTGCCCCCCTAAAAATATCCGCGTAAAGTCTGGAGCTAAGACAAATATTAGTCCTGCTATCGGAAAAGACAAAAAAGCCGTCATCTGTAAAACCCTTAAATAAGCCTCCCTTAACCGGGGCAAGTTATCCTGCATCTTAGAATATGCAGGAAATGTTACCTGCGAGATCACGTGGGTGATCTCTGTTGCCGGCATGTTTGATATTCTATAGGCCATCTGGTAAAAACCAAGCGCTACCATACCAAGCATTTTCCCGACAAAGATATCGTCTCCCTGAGTAATTAGAAAAATCAGAATGCTTGATCCAAAGACCCATTTCCCAAACCCAAACAACTCCCTTGTCTTACTTAAATCAAACATGAAACGCGGCCTATAGGGATGTATTAGATAACTCGCTGCCAGTGCCGTTAAACTCCCTGCGAGCATACCAAAGACAAGGGCCCATACGCTTTTTAAAATTAAAGCGGCTGAAATCACCACTAAAAATTCAAATAAAGTAGTCGACAATCGATAGATAAATTGCCTGTTAAATTCCAGCTCTTTCTGGAAATAGAGAATACCAATATTGGTAAAGCCTCCTAAAAATAGTGAAATGCCAATAACCTGAATTATAAGAGATGCTTTAGGGGTGTTAAAAAAGAGAGCTACATAAGGCGCAGCGAGGAGGACTAGAATAAATAAAATGAATCCCCTGATTACAGAAACTGTCCACGCAGTATCTAAATAATTAGCGATATTTTTCTTTTTCTGCACTAACGCTGCTTGGAAACCCGTCTGGGAAAAGGTCTCTAAAGTAGACATTGCCAACAAAGCAATGCCGAAAAGCCCGAAATCATGGGGGGCTAGCAGCCTTGCCAAGATAACGAGTCTGATCAGTCCAAGCCCCTTTTCCAACAATCTTAGGGTAAAAACCCAGACTCCGCCTTTGGCTACACGCTGAGAGAGAGATGATTCCGGTTTCATGAAATTTTATTTCTGGTTATTTTTTCTCTTGTTTCTCGGTCTAATCCATAAATGCATCGATAGGAGGGATTAAGCAAGCATGCCCTGCAAAATTCCCGTTTATTCTTCAGCGGTTGAAAGTTCTCCTTTTATCAAGACACAGGCGGCTACCAAACCCATCAAGAACCAAAAGGGCTCCATGATCCGAACGATGATAAAGGAGCTGGCACTGATTGAATGTCCGATAAGACCTGCCAAGGCCCCCAGCATCCCCAAGGAGAGGGCCTTAAAGAAGAGATCGTCCACGGACCAATAGGTATCCCATAAAAAGAGGGCCATGCGCCACAAGAGAAAGAGAAAAAAGGCGAGCCCGATAATACCCGTCTCCACCAATATCCGAAGGAACTGGGGGTCGATGAAGCCTGCCCCAGTGACACCATAGCCTAGAACAGGGCGTTTCTTCCACCTTTCGAAGCCTTGCTTGTAGCTTGTCACCCTCGCCGATGCCGAGGGATCGAGCTCCATTCCCATAAACTGTTCGGTCCTGGCAAAGAATGGCTCGGCTCGAAAGGTACCGGCAAACCGCTCTTTGGTTGATTCAGGGGCGATATAGGGAAGGGCGATGAGGAGGAGGACTGCCCCGGCGATGAAAAAGGGCCTCTTGGGAGATAACAGCATAAAAGGAACGCTCATGAAGATCAGCCCCAACCAAGAACCCCTTGATTGAGTAAACATCATTATGCCCCCTGAAAGAACGAGCACGGGGATCAGAAAATTGGTCCTCTGGCCGAAGGACCTCGAGAGAAAAAGGGCGAGGGCCAATGATATTATAATAATGAGATATCCTCCCAAGGTATTGGGCTCTCCCAATTCACCCTCAAAGGGGGCGGTCACCCTCATGCCCGAGGGGACTTGGTAAAGGGCATAGAGGTTGACCAGAAAGGCCACCAGGAGTATCAGGATGACGAAGGTCTTGATATCCCTTTCATCCTTCACATAATTGACCACCATAAAAAAAACGACGAAATACTCGAATATCTTCAGATTAAAAAAGAGACCGGAGGCGAGACTCACCCTTCCCATCACCATGCCCAGGAAAGTAGCCAGGAGAGAAACGGCCACGAACAGGGCAATAGGTGTATGGAGGGGGGTACTGCGAAAGGCGGCCAACTCCTTGTATACGGCGGCCCTGACCAGCCAGGTAAGGACGATGATGAACAACAACACATCGTCCATCCGGAAGGTGACCTCCCTGGCAGCGGTCTGCCCGGCGATCACCTCCGGGGAAAAGAGCATGGCAACGATGAGAATGTAGAAGGCAACGTGAGGATAGGAAAAGCAGATGGCGGCAATCACCAACGCCAAAACGGCGATCACCAGAACAGAAGGCGGCAGGAAGATGATCAGGCCAGCCGCCAAAAGGGAGAGAGCGGTCAGGATCAACCTGATGTGGAAAGAAGTATCGATGTTCATTGTTTATGGGAGCGTTTCTCCTCTTCCCCGTAATAGTGCTTGTACGAATATTTATAAAAATCAGGGCTCACCTCCGCCTTCATCTTGTTGAGCACGGCGCCTATAATCCGCCCCCCGGCGTTCTGAATGTGGGTCCGCGCCCTGCGAAGGGCTATCTTGGAGACCTTTCCGGCCTCATAGACAAGGAGGACGCCATCCACATGGGCGGCGAGCTCCACGGCGTCCATAACGGGGAGTATGGGGGGGGTGTCAATGAGGATAAAATCAAATGCCTTGATTTCCTTTATTTCATCCAATACATCCTTGATATACACGGATAACATCTCTCGAGCCATCGGCGTCTTGCTGCCGGTCGGGAGGATGTGCACGTTCTCCAAACCGGTCCCTGAAAGGGCAAAATCGAATCCCCGTTCTCCCAACATCACGTCGACGATACTCCTGGCCGCCTCTGCGAACGGGACCTTCCGTAAAATGACGTCGGAAAGCCCCGGTTCCCTTGGGATCCCAAAGGATCTGTTTATCATACTCACCTTGGTATCCGCATCGATGACCAACACCTTCTTGCCCATCTGCGCAATGGACACTGCCAGATTCATCATGATGAAGCTTTTTCCCTCGCGGGTAGCAGGACTGGTAACCTCAATGACCCGTGCTGAATCTAGTTTTTTCAAGAGGGCCGTCCGCAGGATCCTGAAGGCCTCCGTCAAGACATGATCATGCTCGAAGAAGGTGAAGAGGTATTTAAAGAGCTCGAGATCCGGGGAATTTGTACCCTCCCCTCTCATGGCGATCCTCTCCCTCATCTCCTTGTCACCGATATAGGGGATCACCCCCAGCACCGGCACCTCCAAGATGGACTCGATCTCCTCCACCGTGGTGATGGAGGTGTCGTACGATTCATAGACCACGGAAAAGACCACCCCCAACAGGAGACCGATAAGGATGCCCAATAGTCCGTTCTGAAGATATGAGGGCCTGTTCATAGGAGAAGACGGCTTTAGTGCGGGATTGACAATGGAGACCTCTTCGATCCGCTCCGCCTCTTTGATCAGCAATTCCTGGTACTTGGTCTTGAGCTCGTGGGTGAGGGTGTTGTTGATCTCCACCTCCCTCTGCAGCCGTTCATAGGCGACGGCGTCGGTCGGCAACAACCTCACGTTCGCCCTGATGGTCTCCAATTCCGTCTTGAGCAGATCAATCCGATTCTGATAACTCGTCTTCTGGGCCCGCAAATGCTTCAACAACTCACTCTTGGTGTTCTCCAACTCCCCATCAACCGCCTGAACCTCGGGATGAGCCGGGAAATAGATGAGGAGCAGATTTTTCTTCTTTAAAAGGAGTTGAGAATAGCTTTGCAAGGTTGAGAGAACAGTGCTTAAATCCCGCTCCACGGTCACCTGACTCCTCGGGTTGATCATCTTTCCTTGCGTCACCTGCTGGATGGCGTAGTCCACCTCTGCCATCTCCGCCTTGAGGTCTTCGATCCTTCCCTCAATGGAAACGAGTTTCCTGGCCAGCCCCTTCTCCTGTTCCTCAAGATGGGCAAGGGACGCGCCTTCGCGAAAGGAGAGCAGTTGTTCCTCCGCCTCCCGCAACCGTTCTTCTACAAAACGGAGGCGTCGCTCCACAAACTCCTTGGCCTCAAAAATCCTGCTATTCCGAGACGCAATATTGAACTCCCGGTATTTTTCCGCCACCAGGTTAGCCAGTCTTTGGGCCTTTTCAGGCGTAGCGGCCGTCGCACTGATGGCAAGGATATTTGAGAGCCCCTGTCGCTCAATGGATATAGAGCTTCGGAGGGAAAGGATGACCCCTTTGTAATCCTCGTTGGTGCTCACCTCGTCCAAGGTCGCATCGCTGGGAATCGAACCCGTGGCCTTTGCCACCCTCGCCAGCACATCAAAGCTCTTGATCATCTCCATCTGCCCCTGCAGGACATCCCCCAGGGGGTACGATATCATCTCCATCAAGAAGCCGGTTACGTCGGTAATACGCTCCACCTTTACTGAGGCGGTCGCCTTATAACGGGGAGAAGGGGTGGCCAGATAGGTCCCGAAGACGACCGCCGATAAGGTGAAGAGGAGGACCAATACGATAATCCTCTTACGCTTTGTCAGAATAAACAGATAGTCCCTGATAGAAAGTTCGTAGCCTTTTTTCTCCATCACATCCTCATTCTGCCAAACCCTTGACGGTAGTCGCTGTACCGAGGGGGAGAGAAAGAATCTCGACGGTGGGGCGGATATAGAGATTGATAAAGTTGTTCCAGTCCCCGATGGTGCTCCGAGGCACATAGATGACGTCATTCTGGGCGAGGAGAACATCCTTCGACCCTGTACCCTTGAACGCCCCTTTGAGATCAACCCGGATGAGCTCGGGATTATCGAGGTCCCCTCTGATGATCCGCATATCATTCAGCACGGCGGTGTTTTTATATCCGCCTGCCAGGACGAGCGCCTGTAAGGTGGTCATCCCTGCGGCAAAATTGTACACCCCGGGGCTCTGGACCTCGCCGAGAACAAATATCTTTTTTTCCCGCCATTCCCTGACAATGAGGTCCACGTTGAAATCCCGAAGGTATTTACCAAGTTCCCCCTGGGCCTCTTCCCTTATTTCGTCGATGGTCAAACCTGCCGCCTGCACCTCTATGAATGAGATGACTATCGTGCCGGTGGACATGACCGTTGCATCGAATTCATTGAGCTTCGCACCTTCCCTGAGCCGCACGGTGAGTACATCCCCCACCCCCACGGTATAGACGGAACGGGGGTCTGTTGCCTGAGGAGGGGTTCCCTCAGCCTTCACAGCAGGTTCTTCCACGTGGGCACAGGAAACGAGACACAGAAAAGTCAGGCAAAAGATGATCACGCTACCGGTCGTTTTCCTCATCAGAAACTTCTCGTAATGAAGAATTTTTGATCCCTGTCCAGATCGACGATCCTGGGTTTGCTGTATTGTCGACCGTCTTTGTCATGGGTGATCTTCACCACCGGGCGCATCGGGCTCGCCCTGTTCTCGTCGATCACCTCAGCCTTCTCTCGACTGTTCAGTTCCACGTGGCTCCCCACTGGAAAGAGAAAATAGGCGACCAGTGATTTGAGCACACTGGCGGGGAATCTCCGCAACTCCTTTGTCACGATCTCCTTGATTGCCTCAAAAGAGGAGTACCGTTTGTCCCGATAGGGGCGGGAATGGAGGAGACTGTCGTATATATCAGCAACACCGATGATGTATGAAAACTCATGGATGTCCTCGCTTGAAAGGCCATGAGGATACCCTGAACCATCCATCCTCTCATGCTCTTGCAGTACCACCTTGGCAATTTCATCTAACGGTTTAAGGCGCTCATAGCCATACAGGGGATGCTTCCTCATCTCATCAATTTCAGAGGGTGAGAGATATCCCTTCTTGGTCCATATCTCCTCCGGAATATCCCCCATCCCTACATCGTGAATCAGGGCCGCCAGGGACAATCGTTTCAATTCATCCTCACTGTAACCCATCCCCATACCTATCTTCACCCCCTGAGCCGCCACATTCACGCCGTGTTGGAGAAGGTACACATCGGGTTCTTCACCGAAGAGAGCCTTCCTCATGAGTCCCCTGTCCGTCTTCAAGGCCCTGATAAATTGAGGGACAAGGGGTTCGAGCTCCTTCTCCACCAGATCTATGGGGTTTTGCCCCTGCTTAAGGTAATAGAATCGGTCGAATATTGTTATGAGTTTTTCATATATATGGTTGTCACCTTCCCCTCCATCCGTTGCCTGAAAGACCTCCCGCATCGGTGTCCACAAGACCTCTCGCTCACTCATGAGTGACGCCCGTTCTTCAGCAACCGACTCCACCATCCGGGCATCGACAAAATCTTTTCCCCGTATCGCACCGAGAAGGAGGGCGGCGTCACAAATATGGTTTATGTTGCGCGGCAACCCCTCTGAATATTGATATATCATGTGTACGGCGTCTTCCGTGAAGATGTTCGGATCAGCAGCGTTTACCTTTTTGAGTTGATACTCGATATAAGCACCGGTCTCCTCTAACGTGAGGGTGCCGAGAACGTAGAAGGCCCCTATCCTCTGGGAAAAACCCTCTTTCTCACGAAGGATGGGTGTGATCTCCGGCTGGCCCAAGAGGAAGAGGGTCAACACCGGAGTACCATTCAATGACCAGTTGGTCACCAACCTGAGCCTCTCCCAGATATCCTTATCCTTGATCACCTGGCATTCATCGATGAGCCATATAGTGGTAGCACCTTTCTCAACGTTATCTCTGAGCTTATCCTTGAGGGCCACTACCAAACCATTATTATCAAGAGAGGGGTCAAGTCCCATACTTTCCCCCATCTCTCGCAAAATCTCAGGGAAACTGCCCATAGGATTTGCAGCCACGCCCATGGCAAAGGGAACATTGTAGTTTTCAAGATCGCCCTTGATCCTCTTCCAGAGTGTGGTCTTCCCTGAACCGGGCTTACCCGCAATCAAAATGATCCTCTTGCGGGTCCTGATGGCCTGTAATATCCTCGCCCTGGCCTCCTCATGGGTCGCGGACGGGAAATAGGTATCCCCCGAGGGAAAGACCTTGAACGGGAGATCTAAAAAGCGCCAGTATTTCTCATATTCCAACATTGTTTTACCCCAAAAACATTCCCTTAACTTCTATATATAATGACATATTATACCAAAAAATACAAGATATGCAAATCTCTGTATGTCTTCGCTCCTCTCGAAATATAGAGAGTTTCACCCTAAAATAACTGCAATTTATTTGCCAAATATACGATTTTATCATCAACTAAGGGATATATGCACCGTAGACCGGGCATACAATAATAGTTGTATCTTCAGGTACCCTTGTAAATAAGGAACAAAAAAAGAGGTCGACGATGCACCTTTACGGACTTAATAGAGGCTGATTGATGTGAAGACTTTGAATTTACAGCAAAAACCGGAGGATCCTTAATTTATTGAGAGGGAGTGACATTATTTGTCACTTTTTCATATTAAAATTGTCATCATAATTATAATAGATTTATGGGGTTTTGTTACTAAAAATATGAGACAATTACTCAATTCTCCCCCACAAGAGCCGATACAGGATGAAGAAAAAGAGCACCCCTGAGAAATTGGCTGCCAAGTCACCAAAAGAGCAGTCCCTGCCTGGAACAAGCAACTGGGCCAATTCCAATATAGCCCCATAACCAAAGGAGAAGAGAACCGCATAGATGTCGATCGGCTTGAAACGGGTGCGAAAGAAGACAGAGAACAAGAACGCAGTAAAAAAATAGGCGATAAAGTGAGCGACCTTATCCCATCGATCACCCAAGTCCAGCCCGGCGCGGGGAATAAGGGAAAGGATGGTCAACAAAACCATCCAAGCGACAAAAAGAATGTAAAGCTCCCTTGATATCTTCATCCTTTTCTGTTAATTTCCTAACATGATCGCGGCAATACATCAACCCCAATTTATGCCGTGGTTGGGATATTTTGACAAAATCGCAAAAAGCGATATCTTTATCTTCCTCGATAACGTCCAATTCAAAAAAAACGAGTTTCAAAATAGAAATAAGATAAAGACAGCCCAGGGTTGGATATGGCTCACCGTGCCCGTCTTGTACAAATACCCTGAGCCTATCGATGAGGTGCGGATCAACAACCGAATCGACTGGCGAAAGAAACATGTCAGGGCACTGGAGATCAACTACCAAAAGGCCCCCTATTTTCAGGACCTCTTCCCTGAGGTGAAGCGCTTCTATGCCCAGGACTCGGAATTCATCTCCGAGACGAATAGAGCAAGCGTCCTCATGCTCCTGAGGATGTTAGAGACAAACAAAAAGACAGTGGTCGCCTCTGCATTGGGGCATCTCCCAGAGGAACCATCGGAGCGGCTTGCGGCCATCTGCGAATCCGTGAAGGCCGATACCTATCTTTCAGGGACTGGGGGAAAACATTATCTTGATCTTAAACCGTTTAACAAAAAGGGAATCAAGGTGCTCTTTCAAGACTTCAAACACCCCATCTATATGCAATTATATGGGGACTTTATCCCATACCTATCCCTCCTCGACCTCCTCTTCAACTGCGGCCCAGATTCCCTGCAGATCTTGGAGGGCACGGAATGAAAGTATTAGCCATCGGGGCCCACCCCGACGATATCGAATTTGGGTGTTCCGGCACGCTCGCCCAATACAGAAACAAAGGGGATGAAATTTATCTCTTAGTAGTCGCTGATGGAGGCATGGGCGGAGATCCACAGGTGAGACAGCGGGAACAAGAGGTGGCCGCCGAGATACTGGGGTCTAAAGAACTATTCTGGGGGGGATACAAAGACACCCTCATCATCTTCGACAAGCCCTTGATAGACCTATTGGAGGGATTTATGCGGGATATAAAACCCTCTTTGATCTTGGTGAACTATCCCGAGGATACCCATCAGGACCACGAGCGTCTCGCCAAGGCTACCATCTCCGCTTCCCGGTATACGCCCAAGGTCATCTTCTATGAGACCCCGACGTCCATCGGCTTCAATCCCCTGTTATTCGCAGACATCGGCGAGACGTTGGAGGAAAAGATCAAATGCCTGGAGGCCCACACATCTCAATTTCATAAGACCAACATCCCCGGCTCCAATATCGTTGACATCGCCATCGCGACGGCCCGCTTCCGGGGCACCCAGGCCAGGGTGACCTTTGCCGAAGGTTTTGCACCCCTCCGTTACTTCTTGCCATGAACATAACCCATTCCATGCCCACCCTGGGGAGAGAGGAGATCGAAGGTCTCCAAGAAGTCCTCGCCACTGGGTGGATCGCCACCGGTGAACAGGTGGAGGGATTTGAACGGGAGATGGCCTCATACCTGGGTCTCAGTGGGGCGGTAGCTATCGCATCAGGAACCGCTGCCTTGCACCTCACCTTATTGGCCCTCGGGGTCAAAGAGGGGGATGAGGTAATCATCCCCAGCTTTACCTGCAGCGCCCTCCTCAATGCCGTACACCATTGCCGCGCTGTCCCCACGATAGTGGACATCGATGAGGGGCATATGAACATCTCCATCTCGGCGACCAAAAAGGCCCTCACCAAGAAGACCGCCGCCATTATCATCCCCCACATGTTCGGACATCCCGTAGAAGATATGGACGATTTTCTCGCCTTGGGTCCACCCGTCATAGAGGACTGCGCACAATCCCTGGGGGCAACCTATGGAGGAAGGATGACGGGGTCTTGGGGCACAGCCGCCATGTTCTCCTTTTACGCCACCAAGGTCATCACCACCGGCCAGGGAGGGATGGTAGCCTCCCGGAACGAGAAAATCCTGGAACGGGTAAAAGATCTGCGCGAGTATGACAAAAAAGATGATTACAAAGTAAGGTATAATTTTTGCATGACCGACTTGCAGGGACGGATGGGGAATATACAGTTAGGGAAACTCCCCTTCTTTCTCGAACAAAGAATGGACCGAGCTCAATTGTACGACAAACTCATAAGAGGGCTTGAGGGAGTGATCGTGCCGCGGCCGGGGGGAATATATTACCGGTATGTAGTAAGAATCAAGGGGGGAGACCTTGATCAAGTCATAGCGCGGTTGCATCGCCAAGGTATTGAGGCCCAGCGTCCCGTCTTTTGCCCCCTCCATCGTTATCTCGGCCTCAACGGCTTCGAGGCGAGTGAAAAGGTCTATGCAGAGGCCCTTTCCCTCCCCCTCTATCCGCGCCTTACGGCGGATGAGGTGCGACATATTGCCTTCTGCTTCAGGAGGGCCGTCGAGGATAGACATGCTTGAAGAATTCCTTCCGCCCCTCATCGTCCCCGTTTTCCTCTCCCTTATCCTCACCCCACTGGCAAGGTGGTTAGGGAAAAAATGGGGTTTTATGGATATCCCCGCACAACGCAGGGTCCATACCGTCCCCACCCCCAAGACCGGGGGGTGGGCCATCTTCACCGCTTTCATCATATCGGCGCTGGTATTCACCAAACCCTCGGGACAGATTTTGGGCCTCCTGATCGCCGCAAGCTTCATCTTTGTAGTGGAGGTCGGAGACGACGCGCACGAGTTGCCTGGCGTGACAAAGTTTGTTTCCCAGATCGTGGCCGCCTGCATCCTCATCTCCTTTGGTGTGAGCGCTACCATCTTCCCCAAGGCCTGGTGGGGTTATGCCCTCAATTATACCCTCACGGTCCTCTGGCTGGTGGGAATTACCAATGCCGTCAACTTCATCGACGGAATGGACGGATTGGCAGCGGGTCTCTGCATCATCTTCTCCTGCCTCTTCTCCATCGTCTTCCTCCAAATGGGGTCGTTCTCCATGGTACCTCTTTGTCTGTTTATCCTCGGTACTTGTATCGGCTTTATCCCCTATAACTTTCGTGGGGAGAAGGGGGCGAGTATCTTTCTCGGGGATACGGGGAGCAACTTTTTGGGTTTCGTTCTCGCCTCCCTCGCCATCATGGCCGAGTGGTCGGAGGAAATGCTCCTCCCCTCCCTCGCCGCCCCGCTGTTGATCTTTGCCGTGGTCATCTATGACATGGCCTATATCAACGTGCGCAGGATAATTATGAGGGAAGTGCATAACGTGCGCGAACTCATCGAATACACGGGGAAGGACCACCTCCACCACCGGCTTCATTACCTCTTGGGATCAAAGACCAAGACGGTGCTCGCCATCTACCTCCTGACCATCGCCTTGGGCATGAACGCCCTATTGATCAAGATGGCGCCGGACTACTTCTGGATCCTCCTCCTGCAGGCCCTGGTCATCCTCTCCTTTGCGACCATCTTGGAAATCGCTGCCAACCGCAGGATGAAGAGAGAAAAGGGCGGGTGAAGGTCTTACAGCTGATAACGAGACTCGATAAGGGCGGCGCACCCCGGGTATTCCTCCAACTGATCAGAGGACTCACGGAACTGGGTATAGAGATCGTTATGTCCTCCGGCCCTTCTCAGCAACCCGAAGAAGACCCCTGGGGGTTCTCTCAGAGGCTCAATATTTCTTATCACCTCCTCCCCCATCTGCGCCGCGATATCGCCCCCTTGCATGATCTCCTTTCCTTCTTTGAGATCTGCGCCCTCATCCGCAGAGAGCGGCCGGCGCTCCTCCACACCCACACCACCAAGGGAGGGATTTTAGGAAGGATAGCAGGACGGATAACCCGCACCAAGACCATCCACACACCCCACGGCCATCTATTCTATGGATATTTCGGCACAGGGAAAGAGCGGCTCTACGTCTTTCTCGAGCGTCTGGCTGCCAGATTCTGTGGGCGGATTATCACCATCTCCGAGGACGAACGCAGGGCATACCTGAATAAGGGGATCGGCGACGAAAAAAGAGTAATTACCATCTACAATGGAATAGATATACAACGCTTCCCAGGAGAAGGTAAAAAGGTGAGAACTGAGTTGGGGATAGCACAACAGGTACCTGTCGTAGGCTTTGTGGGGAGAATGGAAGAGATAAAAGGGCCTGATCGATTTGTGGAGGCTGCCAAAAAAATAAAGGCCGCTTACCCAAAGGCCCACTTCGTCATGGTGGGGGATGGTCCGATGCAAGAAGGGCTTCTGAAGATGGCCGAGGGCATCTCGGGCTTCCACTTTTTAGGGTATCGAGAGGACATCCCCGACCTCATCGCTGCCTTTGATATTATGCTCATCCCATCCCTGAACGACGGATTCAACTTGGCCGCGGTAGAGGCCATGGCCTCCGCCAAGCCCATCGTGGCGACGGCCGTCGGGGGGCTCCCCGAGGTGGTTGGTGACGGGGGCGTCCTGGTAGGACCTGGAGATACAACGAGGATGGCACAGGAGGCCATCGCACTCCTTAACTCATCCCGACTGAGGAAGGAGATGGGAGCGAAGGGGAGGAAGCGAACAGAGGCCCTCTTCGACTGGAACGTGTGCCTTCAAAGGACCATCGACCTCTACCACGAGGTCTCAGGGGAAAGCGGATGAAGCGGGAACTCACCTTTTACCAAACGGCCTCCCAGAATCTCATCCTCATCCACCACCTGCGGGAGGTGACGGAACGGCTACAAAAGACGGGCCCTGAGGTTATCTTCTTCAGAGGAATAAGCCTTCTGGGAGATGTTTACCCCGAGCTGGGGGATCGGGGGATGCTCGATGTGGACATCATGGTCCGGGAACGGGAGGTGGAACAGCTCAAAGGGGTCTTACGGGAATTGAAATGGCAGGAGGCGGAACCGGGGGTCTTCTATAGGAACGGCCTCTCCCTCGACCTGCACACCTCCTTCCTCACCCCTATCCGCACAGCCCTGGCGAACGCTTGCCTGACGGTCTCTATGGATGAGGTCTTTCAACAAGGCATCACCAAGCAATTAGACGCACTAGAGATAAAGATCCCTTGCCCGGAGCACCTCTTTATCTCCACGGTCATCCACCTCCAGAGCCACTCTTTCGGATCTGAGAAGGGGTGGAAAGATCTGACCAGGATACAAAAATACTATCAGCTCTCTGATGAAGCGATACGCGCCGAGGCAAAACGGATGGGTGCTGAGCACACCCTTGTCTATCTCAGCTTCCTGTACCCGGATATTTTCCCATCCTGGAAAGGGAATCTCTCCATTGGAGAACGATGGATTCTGAAAAAAATAAAGGGGGGAACGTTCAATCAAAATTTCGGTGACCTTCTTTTTCTCTTTCAGTCAAAACATAAAGGAAAAGCCCTACAGGAGATATTCTTCCCTAAGGGTTTTTCCTTCAGCGTCATCGGCGATAGGCTGTGGAAGTGTATAAAGCTCCTGAGGGACACCTTTATGTGATCAAGCTTTCCGAGAAGGCTATGGAAGCTGGAAACCAGCTAGCGTTGGTTGAATCCTTCGCGCCTTGCGGTCAGGTACGTTAGGTGCTAACATGGCAAAAAAGTACATAATTTTTAAGACATTAACTACAAGCTTCCGCTAAAAATTAAGGGATGACTGAAAAACCCCGGGTCTTAGACCGCCGCTATTATCACATTGCCGGTATCACTATAAAGATGGTATCGGACTTACCCATCACCGATACGACCTTCCACCCCAAGTTCAGACTCTTTGAAGTGGATAGACCTGGAAAGGATACCATAACCATCAGGCACCACTTCTCCCTACCACCTCTGACCAGCTTGGATATGGCTGACGAGGTCTATCGGAGGCCCCCGTGGGTCATTTACAGAAAGGGGCCTTGCTGGATCTACGTGGTTGTCCCGGGGGGCACATGGGAACCGATTAAACGACTATGGCGCCGCCTCTATCCAAGATCTCGTAAGAAAACAAATGGGGGAAGTTTCACGCGTCCACGCCTTGTTCAAGAAAGGGATATCCACCAACTGGCGATAATGAACCGTAGAACGGTCAAGATATATAATAAAACTGAGAGGCCTTTCCACAGGGGCAATATCCCTTCCCTCACCCTCTTTCCAACTGATCAGGTCATCCTCGCCCAACTTCTGGCTGAACGGGGAGGGTGTTATATCCATGCAAGCGGCGTAGTGCTTGACGGCAAAGGACTCCTTTTCGTGGGACATTCCAATGCGGGCAAATCCACCATGGTGATGATGATGCAGGGTAAGGCAAAGATTCTGTGCGATGACCGGATGATTGTAAGAAGGTGGCCGGAGGGTTTCAAGATCCACGGGACCTGGAGTCATGGCGATATTCCTGATGTTTCGGCAGATTCCGCGCCGTTGAAGGCCATTCTTTTTCTGAAACAGGACCGGGGAAACCAACTCATCCATATGGACCACACGCAGGATATCATCAAGATCCTCTTGGCTTGTCTGATAAAACCTTTGGTTACAGCCGAGTGGTGGGAGAAAATGCTTGCATTAATGAATACGATGGCTCATGAAGTTCCCTGCTATACCCTTCACTTTAATAAAGATGGAGGGGTAACAGACCTCTTAAGGCACCTTTGATCGAGTGAACAGCACGTCCTGGCCTTTGGATTCTGCAGTTGAGGACACGTGAGGATGGTCATTAAAGATTCTTATATTGTAGTAAAGATAAAGGACGATGGGGTCTCCGTCGGGAAGGGGAATACCACTGCTCTTAACTCACTCGACATGGAGCTCACCGAACGCTGCAACAACAACTGTATCCACTGTTATATAAATCTCCCTGCGGACGATCGTCATGCCCAAAAAAGGGAACTGTCGACAGGAGAGATACAGGAGATCCTCCAAGAGGCCCTTTCCCTCGGCTGTCTCACAGTAAGGTTCACAGGGGGGGAACCCCTCTTGAGGGAAGATTTTGAAGACCTCTATATCTTTGCCCGCAGGCTCGGCCTGCGGGTGACGATCTGCACCAACGCCACATTGATTACACCAACGCTGGCCAAGGTATTTGGGCGCACCCCACCCCTCATGCCTATCGAAATTACCCTCTACGGAATGACGAGGAACTCCTATGAGGCAATCACTAGAATCGCGGGTTCTTTTGAAGCCGCGTGGAGCGGTACGCATTTGTTATTAGAATATCAGGTCCCGTTTGTGGTCACGGGTGCGCTTCTCCCACCTAACAAAGAAGAAATAGAGGAATTTGAATCGTGGGCCTCCACCATCCCCTGGATGGACACAGCACCCTCTTATACCCTTTTACTCGATCTTCGCGCACGCCGGGACTCGAGCAAAAAGAACATCCTTATCAAGGGGCTCAGACCCTCACCTGAGGATGTAATAACATTCTTTTCCAGGAGGCAAGAGAAATACCTGAAAGAGATGCGGGAATTCTGTTCTATGTTTGCCAGGCCATCGGGGACAAACATCTTCTCCTGCGGCGCAGGGGTGAGGAGCGGATGTGTCGATGCCTACGGTTATCTCCAACCATGCATGTTGCTGAGGCACCCAGACACCGTTTATGATCTAAAAAAAGGCTCACTCAAAGATGCCATGACGAATTTCTTTCCAAGAATAAGGCAGAGGAAAGCCAAAAACCGTGATTACCTCACCCGCTGTGCCAACTGCTTTCTGAAGGGCCTCTGCGAACAGTGCCCGGCCTGGTCGTGGATGGAGCACGGGACCTTGGACACACCGGTTGACTACCTCTGCGAGGTCGCCCATGCGCAGGCACGGGTCTTGGGGCTGCTTGAAGAAGGCGAGCAGGCCTGGCAGATAAGGAACTGGAAAGAAAGGATACAAATTTTTATCGCCACAACTCACTTCACTCGCCACACAAAGGAGGTCTGTAATGGACTCAAAGGTCAAATTTGACGCCGCCTACGTCCCATCGGAGGACCTGGTATGCAGGGAGATTGAGGGAGAACTCATCATCGTCCCCCTTGTTGCCGGCATGGGGGATATGGAGGACGAACTCTTTACCCTAAATGAGACTGGCAGGGCCATGTGGGAAAAACTGGACGGCACAAAGAGCTTGAAGGCGGTGGCTGAGGAACTCGCTACGGAGTATGAGGCACCGGACGGCGAGATCGAGCGGGATGTGATCGGCCTTGCAAAAGAACTCCTCAAGAGGAAGATGATCGTTGAAGCCTCAAAGAAGTGATATAAAACCTGCTTTAATGGTCACCTCACCTGACATGCAAGTTAAGCCAGCCCTCTTTGTCAAGAAGAGGGAGGAGTTATCTCTTTACAGCCAACACCTTGAGGAACTCATGAGGGGCGTGCTTGACAAGGGGGCGTCCTTCAGGTTTCGGTGCAAGGGTTTTAGCATGTCCCCCTTTATCAAGGATGGCGATGTCCTCACTATTGCCCCTGTGCAGGGAGCTGACCCCCGTTTCGGTGATGTGGTGGTCTTCACCCATCCGAGTACCTGCAAGCTCATCATCCACCGGGTAGTCGGAAAAAGGGCGGATGCTTACCTCACCAAAGGGGATAATATCCCAGAGGCTGATGGGTTTATCGCCAAGGCAAACATCCTCGGGCGTGTTATCAAAGTAGAGAGAAACGGGGAGGAGCCCCCTTTCGGCCTCGGCCCAGATCGTTTTATCATAGCCTTCTTGACCCGTTGGAGGCTCTTACCCTTGCTAGGCCCCATCTGGAGGTTTGCCCGCTTCATAATAATAAGGAGGCGGCCCGGTGCGTGAATCCTATGTTTCATCCGCCGACTTACACGATCTCCCCCTCTGGGAAAAGATGAGAAAAAGAAGGGGGCTGATCTCTTTTGACCTGGAGATCACCGCCCGGTGCAACAACCACTGTCGTCACTGTTACATCAATCTTCCGGCTGGGGATAAGGAGGTCAAAAAAAGGGAACTCTCATGTGAGGATATAAAAGAGATTGTAAATGAGGCCGTATCCCTTGGCGCCTTGTGGTGCCTCATCACCGGAGGTGAACCCCTCCTGCGAGAGGATTTTTTTGATATCTATCTCTCACTCAAAAAAAAGGGGCTTCTGATCTCGGTCTTTACCAATGCCACATTGATAACAAAAGCGCATATCAAATTATTCAAGGAATATCCACCGAGGGATATCGAGGTTTCGGTCTATGGAGTCAGCAAAGAATCCTATGAGAGGGTTACTCGCAAGGCAGGCTCCTTTGCAGCCTTTCGTCGAGGGCTCGATCTACTCCTCGGAAACGGCCTTAACGTACGCCTCAAGGCCATGGCCCTTCGCACCAATCTCCACGAACAGCTGGCGATTGCCCGCTTCTGCAGAGAGAGAGTAAAAGACTGCTTCCGCTTTGACCCCTTTTTACATCTGAGATATGACGGGGACCCGACAAGAAATGCGGAGATAAAGGCCGAAAGGCTCTCTCCCGAAGAGATCGTGGCCCTGGAGCAATCGGACCCTGAGCGGTTTCAGGCCCTGGAAAAAGAGTGCGATACCTTAATCGTTCCTCAGCTATCGCATACTACCTCGAACCATCTCGTGCGGTGCGGTGCGGGGACCGCAAGTTTCAGCCTCAGCTATGACGGCCTCTTCCGGCTCTGCCCATCCCTCTGGCACCCCGATTGTGTCTATGACCTGAAACAAGGAACCCTCACCGATGCCTGGCGGAACTTTGTCCCCCAGGTACGGGCTATGCGATCGGAGAGATCCGATTTTCTAGAGACGTGTCAAGTATGCCCCCTGATCAACCTCTGTATGTGGTGCCCTGCCCATGCCTCGCTTGAGACCGGGGAATTGGATGCACCGGTAACCTATTTCTGCCAGGTTGCCCACGCGAGGGCTAAAGCCCTTAAGACAACGAGAGCCCCTTTACTGCCTTTGGAACTCTAACGTGGAGTTATGATTAAAAGGGATACCATGAGACCTCAAACAGTCTTGGCGCCGTGAAAAAGAATTGCTTATGTCGGAGAGGAGGATGTGATATACTCTATATGTTAATCAGTGCAGCTATACATAAGAGTTCTGATGGCGCATTTGTGGCATTTATAACGTTAAAAACGTGGAGGGCGTAAAAATGAAGACCAAAGTCTGGACAAAACCGAAGTTGATAGTATTGTTTAAGGGTAGGCCGGAGGAAGCAGTACTCCAGGTGTGTAAGACATCGGGCAGAAGCGGTCCAAATGTCAACAACTGTACGATCTATAGTTCCGCTTGTCAACGGGTGATTCCTACCTGATTTTTTTGCGTGAGTTGAGACCTGGAATAGACAAGCGCATCAACTCAGCAACAAACCCGCTCATCTCGTGCTCTAGATACCACTAGATGAAGGCTTCATTTCTCTATCTCCATGATACACGTCGCAATTGACAGCATGGTGACCTTGGTAAAAAATTCAACTGTCATAAACACCATAATCGAACGGCAACGATAATCAGCGTATGAATCCATTAATTCAGGTGTATACTTTCCACAAGAAGGGGTTCGGGTTAAAAGAGCATTCATTTCTTCGACTCTTTGAGGAAGTACTATCCACAACCCCTTGTTCTCTGTTGGAATGCTCAGTCAAGATCTCCTGCGAAGGCACCCATGCCTCGAGGCTCAGGTTTGGGTATGAGCAAAGCGATATTCAAAGCGGCCTTCATGCAATATATGATCTCTTGAACAAGATCGCAGGGTGTAAAAACGTATTGTTGAACCGTGACATTCTGGGTCAAATAGTCAACAATGACCTCGATGTATTAAGGGTCATAGCGATCGGCGTAGGTCTGGATTATAAAGCGGACATGAGTGATTCGAAGGTCAAGTGTTATCTCATGGTCAGGGAATACCCTGAAAAGGTAGATCAGGTCATCTCTTTACACCCTCCCCTTGAAGGCATCCGCGATTACCTGGTCCATGAGGAATTTGTATTTGGGATTGATTTGTATTTTGACGGGAGAACCGGCGTAGAAATATATCCTTGCCTTGATCGCCGGGACCTCGATAGTCCTACACTCATGGCCAAGCTCAAACTTCGAGATGCCGCACAGGAATTAATTAAGGAATGCAACCTTTTGCACATCTCCTTTCAGGGTAATGGAGGGCGTGTATTTTATTTTCATCCGCGAAGCCCTACCAGATTTATTCGCCTCCTGGACAACCGCCGGCTCAGCCTAGCTTACAGCCACGTGCAAACCTTAAATTATATTCTGAGCCAGTCATACAAGACTGCTTTTGTCTCTGTCAACCTCTCCCTTATCGAAGATGAAATATCCTCAAAGGACATACAGCATATCGGCCTGCAATACGCTTTAACATACAGGGCCTAGAAAGGCCACAAAGCACCCCATTTTCTTGGAGCGTCTATCTTCAAAACGGTGAACTAAATTATGGGCAGATCAAGAGAGACTGAATATGACGTCATTGTAGTGGGTTCAGGACCTGCCGGTATCTCGACGGCCATACACCTGAGCAAGCTCCTGCCGCCAATGAAAAATCGACTGATAGTCCTGGAGAAGAAAACCCACCCCCGAAAGAAGATCTGTGGGGGCGGAATTAGTGTATATGCTGATTACTGGTTACAGCGTCTTGGCATCACAATGACTATAACCTCCTTAGCGCTTAAAAGAACGTGCTTCGTCTTTGATTATGATAACTATGTAGAATATTGCTTTGATATTGGCGGATTACGGACGGTAATACGAGAAGAATTCGATGAGGCGTTAGTTCACATGGCACTGGATCTGGGCATCTCAGTTGTTCAGAACGAGCCGGTGACCTCCTTTTCTTACCGTGATGAAGCAGTTGCCGTACAAACTCCCAAGCGAAGCCTTACTACCCGCGTCCTAGTAGGTGCCGATGGTGCGCAAAGCATCATACGCAGAATGCTGTGCAGAAACGCAGGGATACGGGGGCCAAGGAACACGTGTATGACGCTGCGTTTTATGACGCGCGCCGACAGTTTTAACCTTTCTGATCAAAGAAGGTTGGAAGCAAAAATAGACTTCTCGTGTGCATTCCGGCATGGGATTCGAGGCTATGCCTGGTCCTTCCCGGTGGTACTCCATGGTCAAGCATGGCTGAACATAGGCGTCGGTGGTTTCTCCACCTCTCGGAAGGAAATCCCTCTCCTCAGGAATATCCTTGGGGAGTTTTTAGCCACACGGGGTATTTCACTAGATCAAAGTCAGGTTGAGGGCTGTCAGCTACGGTGGTTTCATCCCTCATCAATATTTTCAGCCAACAGGGTGCTCTTGGTAGGTGATGCCGCGGGAATTGATCCCTTGTGGGGTGAAGGGATATCCTTTAGCTTAGGGTACGGTCACGTGGCAGCCAACTCAATCATGCATGCGCTCAAGGACAAAGATTTTTCTTTCTCGACATACAAGGAACAATTGTTAGGACATGAGGTAGGTCAAGAGCTGATGAATCGGTTACACTGGGCCGACAAACTGTATCGTCCACATAAAACCGAGGACGTAAAAGATATTTTATTGTCCCTCTTAATGCCCAGACAGAACGGATGAGCACTGTAGCCGGACGGTACTGCACAATACCGTTTTGAGGAACGCAAGATCAGACACATATATATACCATATAGTGATAGCCGCCATAAGCTTTTTAGCAGGGGGGTTACTGCTGTAAACATCCATGACCAAAAAACTGCTTACCCCCTATGACAAAGATGTGATATACTGTAACATGTAATCTGATGCAGATATAAAGTAATAGTTTGGATGGCGTACAAGTTGCGATTAAGGCCTTAAAAACACGGAGGCACTAAAAGATGAAAACCAAGGTCTGGACAAAGCCCAAGTTGGTAGTGTTGGTCAAAGGGAGGCCGGAGGAGGCAGTGCTCCAGGTGTGTAAGCAACAGCACATGGATGGCCCAGCTGGCAACCATTGCCGACAGGGTTGGCGTAATTGTTCCCTTATTCGTCCTTCCTAGATTTTTACTGCACCGTAAGGTGGAATCGGCGATAGACAAGCTCATACACGCAACAACCACTCAACTTCGAGACCACCGTTAAAACCTACAAAACTCCGTGCACCGGGGACAGACAGGAAAATAACCCCTCTCTTTGAGGAGACGGCGAAACCGCATTGCCCGATCTCCGTTCCATATCTCCTGAAAACCGGCTTCTTGCAGGTTTCCCATCACATACCCCAGGCTGAGGCAGGGCTTGACTGTCCCATCCGGCAGCACATAGGCCACCATCCAAGGACTCAGACACCTCCGCTTATACGAGGTGGGAAGAAAATCAAAAGAACTATAGTACGCCCTGATCTCCTCATCGGTGAAGTTGGGATAAAAAAAGGCCGGTATTGCGTTCCTCCCCCGTTCAATCGTGCGCCTCTGCTCGATGATGTGCTCCGGGTCTATCCCAGGGAGCTCGTCTCTGACGAACCCTCCCCAATCAGGTGAATTGCAGGCGAGGGCCGCCTGTGTGATGGCCTCTGTCTCCCTGAAGGCCGCCTGGTCGAGGAAGATGAGGTGATGAAAGGTGATGGTCTGGGCCCCGAACCGGGCCGCCTCCTCAACGATATCACCCAACATCGTGTGGTTCTCCTCCCAGATGACCGTGTTGACGTTCACCGCGGGCCTCTTTTTGCCATATCTCTCCTTCACTGTCTGGAGGTGCTGGAAACCCTCCAAAGCCCTGCGGAAGACCCCCTTCCCCCCCCGGATGGCATCGTGCACCCCGGCAGGACCATCCAGGGAGAAGATGATCTCATCCAGTCCCAGTTGCACCGCCTCCTCGGCCTTCTTCTTGAGCAGGATGCCGTTGCTGATCATGTTGCAGCGAAGTCCGGCCCCCTTGATCAGTTTGACGACCTCACCCCATTGTGGGTGGAGCAGGGGCTCCCCACCAAAAAGGGTCATGGTGGGGTGAAAGGACTTCACTTCTTCGATAAGGCTCTCAATCAACGGAAGCTCCAGATATCTCCTCGTGACGGCAGAGGGGAGATCTTTTAAGCTCCCCCGCTCCCCCCACTGCCCGCACATCTTGCAATGCAGATTACATTGATAGGTAAGCAGCAGGGAGATGGTCTCAGGGGGGGCGCTCCTCCCATCGAGAAGGCGATAGCTCAAGGAGGATAAGAACCGCATTCGGGCCGCTCGTAAGGCATAGGCAGGCTGCTGAGAGGCCTTGGCAAAAATCCTCCTGATGTTTTTAAGGGGTATCATAGATCAAAATTTTACTTGTTTTCTGTTCAATGTGTCAAGCTTTTTAGAAATATTTCCTTCTTCTTTTTTAGTACGTTAATTTATGCAATATTTTTGCCATAGGTCCTTTGATCTGGTATAACGTAAACTACCCCGCCAAGGGCGGGACTTTAGGGTTCAATCCCGCTCCGCTTTGCATAAATTACGGAATACGGGATGCCGCAAAGCGGCAGGGGTCCAGTGGTCAAGGATACAAGGAATCACTATTTTTTCTTTACTTGACTCCTAAAACCCTTGAATCCTTGAACCCTATATAGTTTGCTTCGCCTAAAAGCGAGGGTTTTGCTCCCAGAATGGGACAATAAACATGAAAATCACAAGCGCCGAATTCCTCAAAAGTGTCTATCCCAAAAATGAATATCCACCAGGCAATTATCCGGAGGTGGCCTTTGCCGGGAGGTCCAATGTGGGAAAATCATCCCTTATCAACACCCTGGTAAACCGCAAGGGCCTGGCTCGAACCAGCTCTTCCCCTGGAAAAACACAGTCCATCAATTTCTATCTGGTCAATCAAGCGGTGTGCCTGGTGGATCTACCCGGATACGGCTATGCGAAGGTCCCCCACCAAGTGCGCAGACAATGGAGCCCCCTCATAGAGCAATACTGTCAAAACAGAAAAACCCTCTGTGGGGTAGTTATTATCATCGACGCCCGGATAGGTCCCACACCCTTGGACCTCTCACTCATCGCGTGGTTGAAGACCCTCGCCATGCCTGCGATAATCACCATGACCAAAATCGACAAGCTTTCAAAAAACAAGATTTTCAAGGTCCTGCAGCAAACAAGCGAAGCCCTTTCCATCATGCCGGAGGCGCTCGTCCCCTTCTCCGCCCACACAGGAGAGGGAAAACGGCAATTATGGCAGAAGATTGTGCACCTCCTTGATATTTCAAAAAAGTGTGCACCTCCTTAATATGAGCCATGATATCAAAAGAGTGCAACCTCCTTAATATTGCAAAAAAGTGCGCATCTCGTTGGTTCGAGTGAAACTTGACAGAGCGAGAGGTTTGTGATAGTTCACACAAAACAAATCAAAGGCAAAGGGAGGGAGAACCTTGTTTAAGATAGTGGAAAAACGAGAAATGGCGGGAAATACCGTTTGTCACTTCAAGATCGAGGCCCCCCTGATCGCCGCAAAGGCCCAACCAGGGCAGTTTGTGGTGCTCAGGCCAAATGAGACGGGGGAGAGGATACCTCTCACCATGGCCGGCATCGATCCTGAGGGGGGAACCATCGATATCATCTTCCAGGTAGTGGGGAAAACGACGGCCATGCTGCGCACCTTTCAGGTAGGAGGCACCATCCTCGATATCATCGGCCCCCTGGGAAGGCCGACCCACTTGGAGAAACTGGGCACGGTCATTTGCGTGGGAGGCGGAACGGGGATCGCCGTGTTATACCCCATCACCAAGGGCCTCAAGGATATCGGCAACCACGTCATTTCCATTATCGGGGCCAGGACCAAAGACCTCCTGATCATGGAGGATTATATGAAGAACGCGAGCGATGAACTCCTGATTACCACCGACGACGGCTCCTATGGAAGACACGGATTTGTCACCGATGCCCTCAAGGACCTGCTCGATGCGAAAAAGGACGTCAAGCTGGTGGTGGGTATTGGGCCGGTCCCCATGATGAAATTCGTCTGTAAGACCACCCAGCCGTACGGTGTAAAGACCTTGGTGAGCCTCAACGCCATCATGGTGGACGCCACGGGGATGTGCGGCGCCTGCCGGGTCTCGGTGGGTGGAAAGACGCGATTCTGCTGTGTCGATGGCCCGGAATTCGACGGACACGAGGTCGACTTCGACGAATTGACCAAACGCCAGGCTGCCTATCTCAAAGAAGAACGCAGATCGTATGACCTCTTTCAAAAAGAACAGGGGCAATAGAAAGGGACAACCATGGCCGAGAAAGAAAAGAAAGAGAAGAAAGAAAAGATACCCAGGCAACCGATGCCTGAGCAAGATCCCAAAAAGAGGAGCAGGAACTTCGACGAGGTCCCTTACGGATACACCCCTGAGCTCGCTCAAAAAGAGGCAAACCGGTGTCTGCAATGTAAGAAGCCCAAGTGTATAGAGGGGTGCCCGGTGGGGGTAAAGATTCCCGAATTTATCAACCTGATCGCCGAGGGCGACTTCATCGCAGCGGCCAAAAAACTGAAGGAGGATAACAGCCTCCCTGCCGTCTGCGGGAGGGTATGCCCTCAGGAAGCACAGTGCGAGGCCCTTTGTGTCCTGGGCAAGAAAGATGAGCCCGTGGCCGTGGGGAGGCTGGAGCGTTTTGCAGCAGACTACGAGAGGGCCCAGGGGGAAGTAGGGCTGCCCCAACTCCCGCCGCCGACAGGGAGGAAGGTGGCCGTCGTAGGTTCAGGGCCGGCAGGGCTCACCCTGGCCGGTGACCTCATCAAGGACGGCCATCAGGTGACCATCTTCGAGGCCCTCCACAAGCCGGGGGGGGTCTTGGTCTATGGGATACCGGAATTCAGGCTCCCCAAGGCCATCGTTGAGGCCGAGGTGGATTATCTGAAACGGTTGGGAGTAGAGATCAAGTACAACCACGTCATCGGCAAAATCCTCACCGTGGATGAGCTCTTTGAGATGGGATACGACGCCGTCTTCCTCGGGGTGGGGGCGGGGTTGCCCGTCTTCATGAACATCCCCGGCGAAAACCTCTGTGGGATCTATTCGGCCAATGAATATCTGACCCGTTCCAATCTCATGAAGGCCTATCTCTTCCCGAAATATGATACCCCCATTGCCCTCGGCAAAAATGTGGCGGTGATCGGGGGCGGCAATGTAGCCATGGACTCGGCGCGCACCGCCCTGCGGCTGGGGGCGGACAACGTCCATATCGTCTACCGCCGCTCCAAGACGGAACTGCCGGCCCGGGCCGAAGAGGTCCACCATGCCGAAGAGGAAGGGGTCCAGTTTCGGTTCCTGACCGCCCCGTTGCGCTATATCGGGAACGACGAGGGATGGGTCGTGGGTATGGAATGCATCCAGATGGAGTTGGGGGAACCCGATGACTCCGGCCGCAGGAGGCCGGTACCCATCGAGGGCTCCAATTTTACCCTGGACGTGGACCTGGTGGTCGTCGCCATCGGCACCGGCGCCAATCCCATCATCACCGGTACCATCCCCAATCTGGAGTTGAACAAGTGGGGGTATATCGTGGCTGACGCCGAGACGGGCAAGACCTCGCGTGAGGGGGTCTACGCCGGCGGCGACATCGTAACCGGATCGGCTACGGTAATCCTGGCCATGGGGGCGGGGAGAAACTCGTCCCAGGCAATCCACCAGTATCTGACGAGCAAGGATTAAACAGACGGCTTTCCCCTTGTGAGTTGACGGAAACGCCAGGACCCAAGGCACGTAAGGTCTTACTGATCAAGAGAGACCCCGCCAGAACGGTGGGGTCTCTCTTTTTTTTGCACAATGCCCATAAAAACGTCCGCCCCTTACTCGAAGGGGCGGACGCGCCATGACGGATTTTTTACTTCTTATACTTCTCGATCATCCAGGGCGGTATCTTAATGGGTACCATCCCCTTATACGTGACCGTCGGTGAATCCGGGGTCATCTTCCACTTGTAGGGCCACACGGCCTTGAGCTCGCCATCCTGCCATTGAACACCCAAGGATGTCAGATATCCCGGGCCCCAGGTGAGATCGTGGAGGTGCCGTCCCTCGTTATCCTTCATGTATTTTACGGTACCGGAAGGGGTCTGGTACACACGATCCTCCAGAATGGCCACGATCTTGTCGGCATCCAGGGTCCCTGCCTCCTCAATGGTCGGCTGAAGGGCGTACCTAATAGCGTAGTACGTATCCGCCGTGTAGGTCGGTACCTCACCGAATCGCTCTATATAGCCCTCGACAAATTCCTTGGTGAGTTTGGTTTGTCTGACGTCACGGTTATAGGTATTCATGGTGAAGACGTAATTGCCCATCCCCTGGGTGGCATCCCAGAAACCTTCCTTCTGGGCCTCCACATTGATGCCCACCTGAAAGGCCGGGATCTTGAGCTCCCCTGCCTGTCGGGCAAAGGTAATACCCACCGAGGAGGAAAAGATCGTAAAAATGATATTGGCCCCTGAACGCTGGATGGCGGTAAGCTCGGCAGTGACATCCGTGGCTACCGGTGAGGGTCTCCACACACCCGCCACTTCCATCCCCTTGCCTTTAATGTAGGCCTCGGCATAGCTGATCATCGGCTCAACCCACATGGCCTTTTCTCCCACCACAGCGACCTTGAGCTGGGGTATGTTCAACTTTTCTTTCAATAAGGCAGCGACGGTATCCAAATGGATAAAGGACGTTCTGGCTAGGTAGGTAGAATTGAAGGGGGTCCCCCGGAAGAAATACTTGTAGAAGTCGTAGTTCTCGGCCACCCGCTTGCAGAGCTCAGGGTGGGCTGCCCCACAGTCGATGAAGATCACCTTGCGCTCCATGGCGATGTCCTGCATGGCCAGGACCGCCTCGGTGCGGAACCCGCCCACCACAAAGTCCACCTTGTCCGTGGTGACGAGCCGCTCCATGGCATTGGCGGCATCCGTGACGTTGAGGAATTCGTTGGAATCCGCCTTCACCAGCTCGATCTTCATCTTTTTGTCCCCAACTTTAATACCCCCCTTTTTGTTGATAATGTCGGCGGCCATGGTCGCCCCATTCCAGTGCCCGATGCCTTGGACATATTTCATCGGGCCGATCACGCCTATCTTGATCGTATCAGCCCCCCAGACAGGAAGGCTGATAGTCGCCACAAGAAAGGCCGCCAATAAGACGACACTCCAAAACACCCTGCGCTTTTTCATAGTACACTCCTCCCTTTTAATTGAGACTCGTACTATATTGCGGGACCTCTTCCCGCATTTTCCGCAATCCTACTTTATTTAGATATCAGACAATGCTGAAATATTCAATACTTTTTTATATATAATGGCGTTTTAAGCCGCTGTCTTTTGCCGAGCTCGCGCTATGTGCCGGCCGCCAGGATCTTTTCCAATGTCTTTTTCAATCCGGCGATGACAACCGGATTGGTAAAAGTGGCGACTTCGCCTTTGTATTCGTAGGCATCTATTAGTTCGCGAGCCTGTCGCGCGGCAAATTTTCTTTGGATGGCTTTGAGCTTGATGAACGGCCTGTTGGGCGTGTCGATGTATTCGCACACTTTCGCTTTGGCCTTTTCGAGCAACTCGGCTTCGTCCGCGAGCTCGTCGATGATTCCCATTTCCACGGCAGCTGGGGCCGGAATGAGCTGGCCTTTGAACATCACCTCTCGCCAGTTTTTATCGGTGTCGAGCCCAAAGCGCATGATCTCGCCCTGGCACGGCGTCAAGGCCAAGCCCAGCTTGATTTCGGTCATTCCCACTTTGACCTTCGGGTGATCCTTGATCAGTCGGTAATCGCAGGCTTGCACGAGGATCATGCCGGCGGCGGTGGCGTGGCCGTTGACCGCCGCCACAACCGGTTTCGAGCAGGTAAAGAGCTTGAACAGTATCTCTTCGTCGTCAGAGAACCATTTGACGATGTCGTCCGGCCCTTTAAAGCTGGTGAACGTGACGAGATCATACCCAGCGCAAAAAGACCGGCCCGTACCGGTCAGCACAATACCCTTGAGCTCCTTTTCCGCATTCACACGATCGATGAGCGCCTCCAAGGCCTTCAATGCTTCCGTGGAAATGGAATTCGACGGGGCGTTGTCAATAGTGAAGATACCGATGTTGTCTTGTATTTCGGATCTATATGACATGTATAAT
>CAZMFG010000001.1:0-48220 GCA_964565525.1 uncultured Thermodesulfobacteriota bacterium | reverse complement strand
CCTTATAGAAGAGCCCTTCTGTTTCCTGATGGCAGGTCGTCTCCAACGGGCAGAGGTAACAGGCGTCATTAAACTCAATACAGAGGGCGACCTTGATCGATGCACCCCGTGCGATCATAATGAATTGCGATATGCTGTGAGCGGATTTGATGGTTTCCCTGATCCGCTCCCACTTCTCTATGGTGAGGTCGAAGGCATTTTCCCCTGCTTCATACCGCTTGACTGTCTCCTCAAAACTCATGAGGGTAGGCATATGCCATCTTCCTGCCGTCCGCTGAGAAGTGTAGGGTTCTACTCTTTGACTCAACGGCGTGAACGCCTGCTGCGCCTCGCTAGTCGTTCGGCCGCTATCTCGGTTTGATAGATGATCTCAAAGGCGGTGGCCTTGTCCCTAATAACGACGTCTTCACTGGCCGTTACCTTAATCTTGGTGCATTTATCCGTTATATGCTTTAAGGTGATGGTGACATCTAGGTCTTCTGCCTCGGCCTCTATTTTGTGATCCCCATCTTTATCAGTGGATTGCTCGCCAACGGTAAATCCCATCCTTTCCAATGTCGACAGGGAGGCCTTGGTCATGGTATCAAAATTATAGACACAGGTCTTTTCCGCCGTATTCATGTAGTAGTAGGCGACACCCATGGACGTGCTTGTCAGGGCAAGGGGGAGGGCCACTTGACAGGAGGCCACGCAGAGGCACAAAATCGGGAGCACTGCTGCGAGGGCTACGATTCCTATGGACCTTTTTCTCGCCATTGTTTCTACGCTACACTATTTTTTGGGTTTAGATCAACTGAAATTTTTACCACTCCCGGCAGCTGCATCAGGACCTTTGCGAGAATCACAATCTAACGCCTTTACAATCCCTCTGCCACGGCCCTATAATGCCTCCAAAACAGGACGATACTGAACACATGGTGGTAGACCTAAAAGATCTCTCCCTTGAGGAATTGGAGGCCCTCATCGCCGGGCTCGGCAAGGAGCACTACCGGGCCAGGCAGATCATGCGGTGGCTCTACCGCCACGGGGCGTCCTCTGTCGAAGAGATGACCGATCTGGCCAAGGAGCTGCGCGCAACGTTGGGCCGCACGGCTCGCATCTCTTCCGCCCGGCCCCTGGCGGTGGAGCACTCCCGGGACGGAACGCGGAAATACCTCTTCGGGCTGCAGGACGGCGCTCAGGTGGAGAGCGTCCTGATTCCCGATGACGGCCGCCTCACCCTCTGCATCTCGACACAAGCGGGGTGTGCCATGGGGTGTCGCTTCTGCCTCACCGGCATGGGCGGGTTTGTCAGGGATCTCACCTCCGGGGAGATCCTGAATCAGATCGTAGGGGTCGCCAGGGAACTCGGCCAGGGGGGGCGGATCACCAACTGCGTTCTCATGGGGATGGGGGAGCCCCTGGCTAACTACGACCGCGTCAAACAGGCCCTGGCGATCATGGCCTCCGACCTGGGATTCGGCCTCTCCCGCCGGAGGGTTACGCTCTCCACCGTCGGGCTTATCCCCCACATGCAAAGGCTATGTGCAGAGCGGGTGTCGTGCCGACTGGCCGTTTCCCTGAACGCCTCCAGCCAGAAGGTCCGGGCATACCTGATGCCCATCAGCAGGAGGTATCCCCTGAACGCCCTGTTAGCGGCGTGTCGTGCCCTCCCCCTCCCGCCCCGAGAGCGGATCACCTTCGAATACGTCCTGATTCAGGGGGTAAACGATTCCGAGGCGGATGCCAGGGGGCTGGCCCAGATCCTCAGGGGGATTAAGTGCAAGGTAAACCTCATCCCCTTTAATGAGTGTCCCGGCATTGTATTCCGCAGGCCGCAGGATGCGGCTGTGCTTCGTTTTCAAAAGGTCTTGATGGAGGCGGGATACACGACCATCATCAGGGAGAGCAGAGGAGGGGATATCTCAGCCGCCTGCGGCCAACTGCGGGGGCGGATTACAGGATCTTGATCTCCCCCGCCGGGACCGCGGCGAGGCTTCGGCGCATGCCCTGCAGGGTCTCATCCCGCACCGCATCCCCCGTGGTGAGCTTTAAGACCACCCCCTTGACTTTCCCCTTCAGATCGTACAGGAGGGTCTCGATAAGCGTGCCCTTGAGCTGGGGATCCTCTGAGTGTTGTACCCCCGCCATGAAAAGCCACAACTCCCCCTCCACCGCATCCCACATGTCCCGTTCCCCCAGCTGGACCCGATCTTTGAGCGTTTTTAAGGAAGAAGGGTCGCCCTGAAAACAGAGGATGAGGGAGGGGAGGGCTGGTGATTCTCGATAGACCGTGTAAAGATGGGAGAGGACGCGGGGAGGCACCCTCTTTTCCTCCCGCCCATATTGTTCCCGTTGCCACGTGCTGTGATTTTGTTCAAAGAAGCGGTAGTCCTTCCGGTACATGAGGGAGAACTCGTCCAATGCCCTTTGTACCTGTGCATCGACCTGCACATACCCCCGGTATTTGCCCCTGATTACCTGCTGCAAGGCCCTGGCCTCGGCGAATTTGGCAGTGGCCATCTTGTATAGTTCCTTGATGTCCCTGACCGCCGTTGGGGAGTAGCCCCGCTTCGGGTTAAAGACCCGGCACAACTGCTGAAGTTCACTATATTTGTCCTCGAGGAGGTGGAGGATCCCCTTCAGGTTACGCTCCAGGCCTTCGGCCTGCCTCTTGATGTTTATTTCTTGCAGGGACATGGTGCTATCGTGAACCCTTCGCCGGTCTCCGCTTGGGAGAGGCCTTGCTTTTTCCGACGGAGTCGGTCAAGGCCAACGGGAAGACCTCGTCAACCGACTCCACAAAGACGAACTCCAGCCCCCCCTTCAGCTCCTCGCCGATCTCCTCCACATCCCCCCGGTTGCGGGCCGGGAGGATCACCTTCTTGATTCCCGCTGCCTTGGCCGCCAGGATCTTCTCTTTGATCCCCCCCACCGGGAGTACGAGGCCGCTGAGGGTGATCTCACCGGTCATGGCCACATCGTTCCTCACCGGGCGCCCGGTGAGCTCGGAGGCCACGGCGCAGGCGACGGTGATCCCCGCTGAGGGTCCATCCTTGGGAATGGCGCCGGCGGGGACGTGGATGTGCAGGTCGTACTTTTCAAAGAAGTCCTTCGCGATCCCCAGTTCGCCTGCCTTGGCACGCACATAGCTCAGGGCCGCCTTGGCCGACTCCTGCATCACCTCCCCCAATTGCCCGGTGAGGGAGAGCCCCTTTTTGCCCGGCATCTTCGTCGCCTCGACGAAGAGGATTTCGCCTCCTGCCTCGGTCCAGGCCAAACCGGTGGCCACGCCGGGACGGGAGGTACGCATGGCCACCTCGGGAAAGTGCCGCTCGGGCCCCAGGTACTCCCGCAGTGCATCCGGGGTGATGACATCCCCGGTATGCTGCCCCTGTCCCTTCTTGAAGGCCACCTTGCGGCAGACCCTCGCGATCTCCCGTTCCAGGTTTCTCACCCCGGCCTCTTTGGTATAGGAGGAGATGATTTTTTGGATCCCCTCGTCGGTAAAACGCACCTCTTCCTTCTCCAAGCCGTGTGCGTCCGTCTGCTTGGGGATGAGATATCGTTGGGCGATGGCGACCTTCTCATGGTTGGTATAGCCGGGGAGCATCAAGACCTCCATCCGGTCCCGCAGGGCGGGGTGGATGGTCTCCAGCATATTGGCGGTGGTGATGAAAAAGACCTGGGAGAGGTCAAAGGGGATGTCGAGATAGTGGTCCCGAAAGGCGGCATTCTGCTCCGGGTCGAGGACCTCCAAGAGGGCGGAGGAGGGGTCGCCGCGGAAATCGGCCCCCACTTTATCGATTTCATCGAGCATGAAGACCGGATTGCGTGATTCCGCCCTGCGGATGCTCTGGATGATCGTCCCCGGCAGGGCCCCGATATACGTCCGCCGATGCCCCCGGATCTCCGCCTCATCCCGTACCCCTCCGAGGGAGAGCCTCACGAATTTCCTCTCCAAAGTCCGGGCGATGGATTGCCCGAGGGAGGTCTTCCCCACCCCCGGGGGGCCGACAAAACAGAGGATGGGGCCTTTCATATCCTCCTTGAGCTTTCTCACCGCCAGGTACTCGAGAATCCTCTCCTTGATCTTATCGAGGTCGTAGTGGTCTTCGTCCAAGATCCTTTGTGCCCGGTCCAAGTCCATATTGTCCGCCGTCTCCCGGCTCCAGGGGAGCTCGGTCAGCCACTCCAGATAGGTCCTGATGACCCCATATTCGGGAGAGGCGGTAGGGATCTTCTCGAGGCGGGCGAGCTCCCGCTCGGCCTCTTTCTCCACGTGCTCGGGGAGGTTTGCGGCCTCCATCTTTTCGCGGAACTCCTTGATCTCAACCTGGAGCTCGTCCTCTTCACCCAGCTCCTTTTTAATGGCCTTGAGCTGCTCGCGGAGGACGTACTCACGTTGCCCCTTCGTCATCTTGTCCTGGACCTCGGACTGGATCTTGGTGCCCAGCTCCAAGAGATCCACCTCTCGTTGCAGGATGGAGGAGATCTTTTTCAATTTTTCCTCGGCGGATTCCAGGTCGAGTATCTCCTGTTTGTCCTCAGGCTTCATCTTGATGAAGGTGGCGATGAAGTAGACCAGTCGGAAGGGGTCTTCTATGTTCATGGCAGCCGCCTGAAGCTCATCGGGGATGTAGGGTACGAGGGTGATCATCTTCTGGTACTGGCCCATGACGGCCCGCATGAGGGCCTCCACGCGTTCGTTCTGCTCCGGCCGTTCCTCCAACACCTGCACCTGTGCCTTGGGAAAGGGATCTTCCTGAATTATCTTGGTGATACCGATCTTGGCCAACCCCTGTGTTATCATGCGCAAGGTGCCGTCGGGGTTTTTCAACATCCTATGAATAAGGATGGCCGACCCCGTTGAGTGGAATTCCTTTTTCTCTCGATCTTTGAGCATCACGGCCCCGGCGATGCGCTCATGGGAGAGGGCCTCGTCGACAGCGGCGGCGAGCTGCGGGTCCTTGAGAATGAGGGGGACCAAGGTGTGGGGATAGATGACCATATCCTCCATGGGCAGGAGAGGGAGCTCCGGAGGAATCTTGGGTGCTTCCCCTTCGTCGCTTATCCCAAGGATTTCCGTTTGGGCCTCTTCTTTTCGTTCGTCCATTGGTTCACCGTTAGGTAATGGTAATGGTTATTGTTTTTCGCTCGCGGGGAGGGGTGGAGCGCTTCGTGATGGTGATGGTCAGGAGACCATTTTTGTACAGGGCAGAGATATCTCCTGTATCGGTTCCTTTCGGCAGGGGAAAGCTGCGCTCGAACTCATGGTAGTTGATCTCGGCCTGATGATAGGTGCGCCACTCCCCCTCGAACTCATCTCTCCTGGTCCCTTTGATGGTCACGATCCCCTCGTTGGCGGTGACGGAGAAATCCCCCTTGCGCACTCCGGCAAGCTCCAGTTTGATCACCCAGGCCGCATCCGTCTCGTAGACATCGGCCAGGGGTTGCCACTTACCCTCTGCCGTGGGATGGACTTTGCTGGGGACCAACAGCGAAAAGAAATGCCGTTCCGCCTGGAGATGTACGTTTCTCAATCTCTCAAAAAGTTCGTCTGCTTCTTTGAACATGTGTGCGTTTTCCTCCTCTGGTTTCGATGGTGCTTACCCCTCGGTGCCGACCTCCGTATCGTCCTCTTCCCGCCACAGAAAGAGACCGGTCGTCCCATCGTATTCCCGCTCCAGGGGTTTCCCTTCCAGTTCCTGTATATGGGCCTCTCCGGCGAACAGGGTGGTCGGAGACATAAGGTGCCCTCCATAGGTGTTACCTTCAGCGTCGGCGAGGATGATGTGGGCGTGGACCATGACAGCGCTGTCCTTGAGAGTGATGTTCCCGTGACAAGAGGCGATCTCCAAGCCACCGTCGATATGTCTGCTCCGATAGACCCTCTCACTTTGATCGTAGTATCCGATGGTAGCCCCCTGTACCGCCCCGATCACCGACACAACCCCCATCTGTATCCCCCTGTGCCGACACTCTTGCGTCACAGCCTCCGCCAGGTCCTTTCCCTGGGGCAATCTGATGAGATAGGTATCCCTTACGTGCACCTGAAGTATTCTGTGGACTCTATGCCGATTTTAGTATACTATAATAATATTGAGGGCAAATGGCAAGGTACTTCGTGCGGATCTTAGTGATGGAGGATCGAGGCGATTCGTTCCCTCATCTCCTGTAGCCACTCTTCGGTGTACGGGGAGGTCCCCTTCAATGTGGGATCAAGCGGGTCCTCCGGGTTGAAGTTTTGGAGGGTCAAGGAGGAGGACCCGCTCAGGTGGCGGGCTATGTGGAGCAGGTCCTCCTCCTTGTGGAGGGCTGGGACAATAGTAGTTCTGAAGTGATAGTCAACCTTTCCTTTTTTCAGTAAACAGATGCTCTCGCGTATCTTCTCCAGGTCCACGGGCACTCCCGCTGCCCTGGCATATTTCACCTCGTCGAGGGGGGCCTTGACGTCCATGGCCACGCAGTCTAGCAGGCCTCTTTCCAGCAGAGACCGCAGTATCTCGGGGCGGCTTCCGTTGGTATCGAGCTTGACGAGCAACCCGGCACTTTTGATCTCGACCATGAGGGAGGGAAGGTGGGGGTGGATGGTAGGCTCCCCCCCGGAAATGCACACACCATCCACCCACCCCTTCAGCTCGGCCAGGCGGGCCATGATATGCGCGCGGGGGATATCCTCAAGGCCTCCTGGATCTAAGACCAGTTGGTGGTTGTGACAGAAGGGGCACCGAAAGTTGCACCCCGGCAAAAAGAGCATCGAGGCCACCTTGCCGGGCCAATCCACAAAGGAGGTCTCCAGGAAGCCCCTGATGCTGATGGTTTCCTGAACGCCTTGCCGCCGGGTTCCTTCTTGCGGTAGCGATACGCCTGCGTGTGTTATCGCTTCCATCATGCCCTAATCAATCCCTCGATCTCTTGCAGGGTGGGAACCGATCCCCGCCACCCCGCGAGAATTTTTTCATGCTCATCTTCGATGATGATAGTGGGGGTAGACAGCACGCTGTAAAAGGCGCCCTCGGCGAGGCCATCAGGGGTCTCAAGGTCATAAAAGGTGACCGGGAGACCCTCCTGTTGCAGGATGCCGCCAATCTCCTTAGCCGCGGGGCACTTGGGGCACTCGTTTTTGGTAAAGATCTTGATTGAGCCCATTCTTACATAACCTCCTCATCACACGGTAATCTGGTCCTGCTTATCACCATCCGGCCTCTTTTTGATAAAGGCCTCATTGCGATACCTGTCCCGCAATTCCCCCAGCTTCCCCTTGTTCCAACTGGAGATCTTGGTGAAGTAGCCGGTGATGCGGGTGATACCATCCACATCACCGGAGCCGCAGTAAGGGCACTGGTCCATTAGGCCCCTGGCTGTGCGCGCACAATTGTTGCACGTGGTGAACTCCGGTGAAAAGGCGATCTGGTCGTTCTGGGTCAGCTGAAACGTCTTGGTCACGAAGTTGGCCAATGACTCCGGTGAGGGCCTTGATTCCCCCAGCCAGATATGGGTGAGGGAGCCGGCATCGATAAGGGGATGAAAGAGTCCCTCCTGTCTTACCCGTTCGATGGGGTTCATTACGGCGTCACCGCTCAGATAGGTGGAATTGGTGTAATAGACTTCCCCGCGGGCGATGTCACCCTTGATGATGTGACCGGCTTGGGGGGAGTGAAACCGCATATCCAGCTTGGCGAACCGATAGGCGGTACTCTCCGCCGGCGTCTGTTCCAAGACGAATCGCATCCCGAACCGCTTGCTCATCTTGTCGGCCAGGAGCTTCATCTGAGCGATCACCTGTAAACCGAATTTAAAGGCCTCCTTGGATTCGTGCATCTCCTGGCCGGTGTGGGCCTTTACCATCTCATTGAGCCCCACCATGCCGATAAGGTAGGTGGCCCGGTGCATCCGGAGATACGACTCCCCGTCTTGGTTCATGGTCAGCAGGGCCAGGGGGCCCTCGTCCCCCAGGGAGAGGAGCCGTTCTAAGAAGCTCTTCTTCTCCAGGTGGGCTCTGACAGCCAGCTCCATGAAATGGGAGACCTTCTCAAAGAGTTTGGTGTCGTCACCCTCTGATATATACCCGATACGGGGGAGGTTGAGGGTGACATTCTGCAGGGCGCTGTAGCGCATCTTCCACGGCTGCTTGGCGTCCTCCAGGTCCGAGGCCTCAAGCTTAAAACTCAGCCTGCAGCACTCAGATATCTTGGCAGTCTCCCCCCGGTCGAAGACAAAGTACGTATTGCCCTTTTCCGAGGCGATGGCACAGATATGGTTGAGGAATCGCTCGTGACCCGGTGCCCTGAAGAAGTCCTCGGTGATGTGGACCAGGGGTTTGGGGAAGAAGAAGGGGCGCCCTGCTCCGTCCCCTTCCTGGTAGACGTCGAAGAGGGCCCACACGAAGCGCTGGGCCTCCTGCAGATAATCTTTATAGGTCTTGCCGGTGAACTCCCCATTGGGCCCGATGGCCGGGACGTCTCTAAAATGCTTGGGGATCTCCCAGTAGAGGTTGATGTCGGTGAAGATGGCCTGTCCCCCGCGGGCCACGGCCTGCTGCGAGAACTCAAAGATGAGCATCTGGGCCAGTTGCTTGACCTCCCTATCCCCCATCCCCACGAGGTAGGGGGCGAAGAAGAGGTTGATCGCATCCCACCCAATGGCACCGGCGAAATGGCTCTGGAGGCCCGCGGCGAATTTCACCATATGGGCCAACAGCACCTCCGGATGCTTGGCGGGCTTGGCCATGGAGAGGGAGTTGGGGAGGTTGAGCCCGAACTTCTTGATATATTCCAGGGACTGACCGCTGCAATAGGGACGGTCGATGAACCCCAGGTCGTGCAGATGGATATCCCCGCGCATGTGGGCGTCGGCCACCTCCTCGGAGAAGACATGCAGGAGGGCGTACTCCTTTTTGATGGTCTCGGCCAAGGTCAGGTTGGTGGCCTCGGGGCCGTGGGGGACGTTGGCGTTCTCCTTGTTGGGGTGCATGATCAGTTGATTGACGTCATACAGCGGCATACCGAGCCGGGTATGCTGCTTGCGGGTCTCTTCCATGCCCCGCTCGATGAGCTTGGCATCCACCAGTTCCCTGATGAGGGGGGCGGTCACCATGCTGATGTCGCTCTTCCTGATGATATCCTCCACCTCCTGGCTGACGGCCTCTGCGGTATCGGGGTCGATATAGGTCTCCCGCATCAGGGCATCGACGATCCGCTGACGGTCCCATCCTTGCAAGCTCTCCTCGGAGGTGCGCACGAACAGGGCCATATCGGTGGTATCACCGAGGGCGTTATCCAGTTTTCTCTCTCTGATATCAATGACCGAAATCATGATTTCCCACCCCTTCCCCTTGTTGGTTTCTATGATTTAGTGGTTGAATGACATGTGATTTAATTGTTTAATTACATAATATATTGTATTGTCCAAATTCTGTACCACAACATATAGTACATGTTAAGTTTATTTGTCAAGAGGAATTTTAAAAAATTTGACAAAAATTTAAAAAGTTTAAGTATTGCGGGCGGTTAGATTTGGGCAAGATGGAGAGAGGGTCGAAAAAAAGCTTGGCCGAAAATTCCTAATGGTTAAATACATTACTTAAACAATAAGCACATACCTCTCCTCTGGAGGGGATGAAGATGTGGGGGCAAGTCATAGTCATATCTTCCTCACCCCCACCCTCTCCACGATGGGGCTGGGACCTCACAGCTAGCCGATGGGGAAAGGAAAAAGAGAAAGGGAGAAAAGGTTTTTCCCTTCTTCGTGCTGATGGACGGCACTTGGATTACTAACTATTGGGGGTTTAACAGGTAGCAGTTCCTCTGGCTGTGATTCTCCGAAGCGGGAGCAGATGATGGCGGCTGGTCGGTCCGACGTGAGGGGCGCCCTTAGATTTTAAGGCCTCATAAGCCAAACCTAGAATCTAAGGACATCTCCTCTCACGCCAGTAGGACGGGTGGTTTTACGCAAAGAACCTGATGATATCTGTCACGCGGGGACCATGGCAGAAGGAGCGCTTGGGTTGAGATAAGGATCTCTTTTCTCTCTCCCTTTGCCGGTGAGATATTCTCCCCAGGAGATCTCCTTGATGAGCTTGATGCCCCCACCGAACCTCTTTTTCTTCAAGCGAGGGATAGAACGGGTCCCGGCGAGGATGGCGAAGATATCGTTGCCCTGAAAATACCGCACCATCTCATAACTCTTCCCCGCCCCGACATGACCCCCTTCCATCACCAACTTGAAATACATCCGCTTCCTCGCCTCTCTTTTGAACACTAGTATACTCGATGAAGATTAAAGGCCCATTAACGGGAGATTAAATTTTTTTAATCTTTCAGGGGGAGGGTTGCCGCATGGGTGCTTCCTCTACAGAGGAAGATGAGGGGAAAGCCCCTCGCTATTTCGGCAGAACAAGGGCCTTTATTGAATATTCAGGGTTAAAAAGGCAGCAGCTCGTCCGCCCTGGATTCTCCGAGGCGGGTGCAGATGATGGCGGGCTGGTCGTGCAGCGGGCACTTGTATTCGCAGATCCCGCAGCCGATGCAAAGCTTGAGGTCTATCACCGGACGTCTGATCAGTTTTCTCCCCCGGGGGGTCATTGTCTCTACCTGCTCGAACTTGATGGCCTTGTCCGGCGTGGGGCAGTGCTCCTCGCACACCAGACACTCGACCCCCTGTGCATAGGGGATACAGCGGTTCTTGTCGATATAGGCGAGACCGATCTTGGTGCCGGCCTTCTCCTCCTGGGAGAGCTCCCTGAGGGCGCCGGTGGGGCATACCTGACCGCAGAGGGTGCAGTAGTATTGGCAGTAGCCGCTGTGGAAGTCGAAGCGGGGGGTCCAGATCCCCTCCAGTCCTGCCTCGAAGAGGGCGGGTTGGAGTCCGTTGGTGAGGCAGACCTTCATGCACTCACCGCAGCGCACGCATCGGCGCAGGAATTCATCCTCCGGCAGGGCGCCGGGGGGGCGGATCAGCCGCCCCGTTCGTCGTTGCGTGAGGGGGTTGGTTCGCATAAGAGGGACGATAAAGATCCCGGTGACCAGGGAGGCGATCACCCCGCGCCGCCCCAGATCGACCCCTGTAACCTTTCCCGCCTTGGCGGGGAGAAAACCGAACCTCACCGCATCCTCGGGGCAGTCCTCCTGACACTCGCCGCACATCACACACTCCGTCTTTTGCCACTTCCCTTTCACGTCCGCTGCCGCGCCGGTGCGGCACTCCCGCACACAGAGGTTGCAGGAAGTGCAGCCCTTTCCTACGACCCTCTTGAAGGGGCTGATCTGGGTAATGAGCCCCAGCAGGGCCCCGAGGGGACAGAGGGCGTTACACCAGAAACGGCGCCGATAGAGGTTGGCGAGGAGGATAGCTGCGAAGATGAGGCCGATAAAGATCCCCTGATAGAAGAAGGGTTGATGAAAGGCCAAGATATATTTTTTGAGAACGGCATAGATGGCCTCGGAGATTGCGGTGACCACGGGGATATCGGCGCGGTAGAGGAGGTCGAAGACGGTATGGGTCATCAGGTTCACGGCGGGCTCTGCGGCCACGGCCAGGGAGCGGATCAGCAGCGAGATGGGGTCCGCCAGCCCGGCTATCTGCAGGGTGAAGAGGGAGCTGACGAGGATGACAATGAGGCCGTAGTACTTGAGCCTGCGTGCCCGATCCCCCAGGTGCTTTTTTCTCCGTTCCTTGGGGGTGAGGCGGCCCATGAAGTCGTTCAACGTCCCCAGGGGGCAGACCCACCCGCAGAAAACCCTGCCGAAGACGAGGGTGAAGGAGACCGTGATAAGGGATAACAAGAGGGCTAGGGGAATACCATGGGATGAGAGGAAGGTCGTGATGAGGATTAAGGGATCAAAGTGCAGGAAGATACGGACGGGATAGGCGATCTCATCCGTCCCCTTGTAGGCCGTCAGGATGAAGAGGCAGAGAAAGAGCGCCAGGAAGGACCACTGACTGATGCGTCTCAGCCGCCACCATGGAAAGGGGGAGGATTGCCGCTTACCTTTAGCCTTAGGAATTGGTCTGGACCTCCTTAATCCTCAGCTTCCCCAGGTCCATGCGCCCCAGGCCCCGCTTGGAGGCGATGCGGAGGTGCTCCATTTCCTCGGGCGGCAGGCCGAAGAGCTTTGCCCCCATGGCGTCGACGGCCACCTGATCCACCCCTGCCGCCACGGTATTGAGCTGTTTGACATACTTCGGGCTCCCCCCCTGTGGACCGTTGGCCGTCAATATCCTCACTGCATCCAGGACGACCAAGGTCGGCTTGAAGAAGGCGGCGAGATCCACGATGGCCTGATCGAGGTGCCAGTGGAGCCGCGAACGGTCGCCGCCGATCAGACCCATGAGGTTCTTCATCCCCATGGTGAGCCGGGCCAGGCTGTGGTGCTTGAGGATGGGACAGTTGATTATCTTATCTACTTCTACCGCCTCCTTATAGACCTCCCAGTCCTGGAGGGCCTCCCCCTTGAGGTCCATCTTGCGGAACCGTCTCTCGTCGACATAGCTGACCTTTGCTCCCGCCCCTTTGGCCGCCTCCATGATCCCGCTGCGCACATAGCTGCGGCGGGCATCCTCGCAGGGGTAGTCGAAGACCTTCACCTCCTTGGCACCGGCCGTGAGGCATACACGCACCAGCGTTGCCACCACCTCCGGATTGGTGGTGGCGGCCTGCTCAGGGGTGCGGTCCCACGCGATGTTTGGCTTCACCAAGACCACATCCCCGCGGGAGACGAATTGGTTCATGCCGCCCAGGGCCTGTAGGGCCGCCTCCGTGATCAGGGCAGGTGATGTCCCGTGAGAGATGACTAGGTCGGGAGGGGGTGCGGTTGCGGCAGAGGCAAACGTCCTCCACGGCCAGGGGGCTAGGGCCGCCCCGGCGCCGGCCATGGTCAGCTTCAGCCACTCTCTGCGTGTCAGCTTTGACATCTCTCTCCTTTCTTAAGTTACTTTAAATATATATCTTCGCCGGAGGTGAGTCAACCTTTCGACTCTCCGGCCTGAAGACCAGGATATGCCTTCGACTCAAGCGTTCGACTGTGTTCGGTCCGAATGGGGCTTACGCCGAAGTCTCAAGCCGGAACGCTCAACGTGGTAAAATTGACAACCCCTTCCCCTTTCTCGTATTATGTTCTGTGAGAAGGAGGGGTAATGCTAGGGATCATCGCAGGGGGCAATTTCTCCCCTGAGGGGATGGAGATAACGGAGACAACGGTGATGAAAACACCCTATGGGGCGCCGTCTGATTCTTTCACCATCGGTCGTCTGGGGGGTAGAAGCTTGGTGTTCCTCCCTCGCCACGGGGCCCAGGGGATTCCACCGCACCGCATCAACCACCGCGCCAACATCTACGCCCTCAAAAAACTGGAGGTGACTGAGGTGATCGGGGTCAACTCGGTGGGGAGCCTCAGGAAGGAGATCCCCCCCGGATGGATCGTGATCCCCCACGACTATCTCAGCCCCTGGGCGATGCCGACCTTTTACGAAGACCGTGTCGTGCACATCACCCCTGCTTTGGATGCACGGCTCAGGGGACAACTGATCAAGGCCGCCCAGGGGTCGGGGGTGGCCTTTGCCCCGGAGGGGGTCTATATCCAGACCATCGGCCCCCGCCTGGAGACCAAGGCGGAGATCGCCATGCTGAAAAACCTCGGCCACGTGGTGGGGATGACCATGGCCCACGAGGCCACCCTCTGCCAAGAGATGGAGTTGGCCTACGCCAGCATCTGTTCGGTGGACAACTACTGCCACGGCATTATCGACACACCCCTGACCGAGGAGGAGATCGTCCGGCAGGGACAGGAGAACGGTGTCACGATCAATAAGGTCGTGATGAATGTGATGGAGGAGATGGCATGAGTATCTTGATTACCGGCGTACGTTTGAACGGCCAGACAACGGACATCTTCATCGAGGGGAACAGGATTAAGGAGATCGGCGATCAGCTGGAGGTGAAGGCCGCAGAGGTAATCTCCGGTGAGGGGAAGGCTGCCGTGCCTTCGTTCGTCAACGGGCACTCCCACGCCGCCATGACACTGCTGCGGGGATATGCCGACGATATGCCCCTGCAGGAGTGGCTGGAGACAAAGATCTGGCCTGTCGAGGCCCACATGACGGAGGAGGACGTCTACTGGGGGACCAAGCTGGCCTGCCTGGAGATGATCAAGTCAGGGACGACCTTTTTCAACGACATGTACTGGCACTGGCGGGGTACGGCCAGGGCCGTTGAGGAGATGGGGATCAGGGCCGCCATAAGCGCCGTTTTCATCGATTTCTTCGATCAGTCAAAGGCCGCGGAGCAGATAGCGCTCAACGAAGAACTCTATGCAGCCCGTGATGCATTCGGGCCCCGCGTGACCTTTACCCTGGGGCCGCATGCCATCTACACGGTCTCGGAGGAGGCGTTGCGGTGGTGCGCCGAGTTCGCCCGCGCAAAGGGGGTATTGGTTCACTTTCACCTCTCCGAGACCGAAGAAGAAGTCCAGGGGTGCCTACGAGATCATGGGTTGCGGCCCGTGAAATACTTGGAGCAGATCGGATTTTTGGGTCCGCATCTCGCTGCCAGCCACTGCGTCTGGCTCGATGAGGAGGAGATGGATATCTTGGAGGCCCACGAGGTACGGGTAGTGCATACCCCTATCTCCAACTTAAAGCTCTCCGTGGGAGGGGTTTTTCCCTACCCCCAGTTACGAAACAACGGGGTGATTATGTGCCTGGGGACCGATGGGTGTTCCTCGAACAACAACCTCGACATGCTGGAGACCGCCAAGTTCGCCTCCCTCTTGCAGAAGTTTTACAATAATAGCCCGGTCGTTATGCCCGCCTCCGAAACCTTAGAGTTGATTACCTCCCAGGGTGCCCGGGCCTTCGGACTGGAAAGTGGTGTCCTCACAGCAGGGCGGTGGGCCGATATCGCCCTGGTGGATCTGGACAACCCCCAGCTCACCCCCCATTTTCACCTGGCATCAGACCTCATCTACGCCGCCAACGGCTCCTGCATCGATACCCTGATCTGCGATGGGCGGGTCCTCATGCGGGGCGGCCGGGTGGAGGGGGAGGAAGAGATTATGGCAAAGGCCCGCGAGAAGGCCTTTGACCTGATCAAGCGTTCCGCTGGATGATCTTTATCGCCGACAAAACCGTGGGGAAGCTGGCCAAGTGGCTCCGCATCCTGGGCTACGATACCGTCTATTGGCGCTCCGATGACCTGCGGGGTCTGCTGTGTCGGGCACAGGATGAAGGCAGGACCCTTATCACCAAGGACACCAAGCTCTACAAGGGCAAGGGGCCTGTGCGGGCACTGCTGATCGCGGAAGACAACCCCTTCCTGCAGCTCCAGGAGGTGATGCGACATTTTCGCATCCCCGTCAACAAGGAGATGCTCTTTTCCCGCTGTCTGGTCTGTAACGCCACCTTGGAGGCGATAGATCCCGAGGAGGCGAAGGAAGAGGTCCCCGAGTATATCTACCATACCCACCACGAATTTTCCCGGTGTCCCTCGTGCCGGAAGATCTATTGGACCGGGACCCACTACGAACACATGGCTGCGGTGGTGGAGCGGTTACAACACGTAGATAGATCATGAGGATCATCGGAGGGGAATTTAAAGGGAGGAGGCTGTTGGTCCCCCAGGGGAGGCGGATTCGCCCCACCTCCGACCGCGTCCGCGAGGCGATCTTCGATATTCTTGGTCCGGTGTGGACCTTTCAGCGGGTCCTCGATCTGTTCGCCGGCACCGGTTCCCTGGGGATAGAGGCCCTCAGCCGCGGGGCCCAGGAGGTGGTCTTCGTGGAACAGGGGAAGGGCGCCCTCACCATACTCCGAGGGAATTTGAAGGCCCTGGAATTGAAATCGAGGTCATGGATCCTCCCCCTGACGGCCAAACGGGGGATAGCGGTCTTGGGAGAGAGGGGGGAGGCCTTTGATCTCATCTTCATGGACCCCCCCTACGGCAAGGGTCTGGGAGGGAAGACCATCGAAGAGATCGCCCGACGGGGAATCCTCAGTCCCACAGGGGTTATCGTGACGGAGCACTCGTCGAAGGAAGAAATCATCCCTCCCCTCGGCCTGGTCCTCTCGCAACAGCGCAGATACGGGGACACGACGGTTTCCTTCTTCCAAGAGGTCTCGCCGTCGCCCTAGGTGGACAGACTATCAATGAAGATGATGTGTGAAACCATGTCGATCGAACTGAAATAGAACAAGAGGCGCAGGAAGGAGCGACTCCAATGGAAATCAAACAGGGTATACCCTCCGATCTCCCACAGCAGTTGAGCGGTTTAGGAGATCTGGCCGCGAATCTCTGGTGGAGCTGGCACCCGGCGGCCAGGGTGCTTTTCAAGATGTTGGACCGGCAAGTCTGGAAGGAGAGCGGCCATAATCCGGTCAAGGTGCTTACAGAGCTTCCCAGAGAAGCTTTGGAATCAGCCGCGCGTGACCCTGAATATCTCCGTCACTATGATAAGGTGCTTGCTGAATTCCGAAACTATATGGACGCACAAGAGGGATACTTTTCAGAACATGTCCTTGACCCAAACCACTATCCCATTGCCTATTTTTCCGCAGAGTATGGGCTTCATCATTCCTTGCCGTTTTATGCCGGTGGATTAGGATTTTTGGCCGGTGATTATATCAAGGAATGCAGCGACTTAAAGGTCCCTGTGGTTGCGGTAGGCTTTATGTACCCGCAAGGCTACTTGCGCCAGCACATCCGAGAGGACGGCTGGCAGGAGAACATCAATGAAACTCTAGATCGGGATGCAGCGTCGATTTTCAGAGTCCTCAACGAAACCGGAGACCAGATTGTGGTCAAGGTACCTTTGATAGACCCTCCGATCCATGTGGCTGTATGGCGGATAGCTGTCGGCCGTATACCCCTTTACCTGTTGGATACCGATATAGAAATCAATGATCCCTGGAACAGAAGGATATCCCAGCGGTTGTATGTCAGCGATATAGAGCAGCGGTTGCGGCAAGAAATCGTACTGGGCATCGGTGGATCCCAAATGTTGGATGCCCTGGGCATCAAGCATTCAATCCTCCATCTGAATGAAGGACATGCCGCGTTTGCCTTGTTGGAGCGGATCAGGGAGCGCGTGCAGGGGGGGATGCGTTATGAGGAGGCTGTTCAGCGGGTTCGCCAGACCTCCGTGTTTACGACCCACACGCCGGTTCCAGCCGGTCATGATGTCTTTTCCTTTGAACTGATAGAAAAATATTTTCGCTCCTACTGGTCGAACTTAGGGCTGGATCGTGACACCTTTTTACAGTTGGGGATCAATCCCAAAGATCCTAACGCGGGTTTTAATATGACGGCCTTTGCCCTCAGGTTATCCGGCCATCACAATGGTGTCAGCAAACGCCATGGAGAAGTGGCCCGTCAGATGTGGCAGTCCCTCTGGCCCGAGATACCGGAGCAGAAGGTTCCCATCGATTATGTAACCAACGGTGTGCACGTTCCCACCTGGATAGAACCGAAGATGGAGCTCCTCTTTAATACGTATCTCGGCCCCACCTGGTTGGCGGATCATGATAACGAGGCCCTCTGGAAGCTGATCGACGAGGTACCCGATGAGGAGTTGTGGAAGACTCATTATTGGTTAAAAATCAAGTTGATCGACGCGATTCGTGAACGCATACGTCAACGCTGGGTAACGGATCATGTCAACCTATCGGTCGTGCGCGCCGGTGGAACGTTGTTGGATCACTCGGTATTGACCCTGGGTTTTGCCCGTAGGTTTGCGACCTACAAGAGGGCGGACCTCATCTTTTATGATATCGAGCGTTTAAAAAAACTCCTCAATGACCGTTGGCGTCCCATACAGATCATCTTTGCCGGGAAGGCCCATCCCGCGGATGACCCGGGCAAACGCATCCTGCAGAGGATATTTAATGCGGCCCTGGATCCAGAATTGGGTGGCAGGATCGCCCTTGTTGAGGATTATGGAGAACAACTGGCACAATACCTGGTTCATGGAGTGGATGTCTGGCTCAACAATCCCCTCCCCCCTATGGAGGCCAGTGGCACCAGCGGGATGAAGGCTGCCTTAAATGGCGTGCCCCACCTGAGTATCATGGATGGCTGGTGGATGGAGGGCTTCAATGGGAAAAACGGATGGGCCTTTGGTCAGAAAGAAGTGAGCGGAAACAGGGATCAGGCAGACGCCGAGGCCATCTACCAGATTCTGGAAAGGGAGATCATCCCCCTCTATTACGAGGTTTCCGATGACGGTATACCGCATGGGTGGGTCAAGGTCATGAAGGAATCCATAAAAGGCAGTGGTTCCAGGTTTTCCGCGCGGCGGATGGTCAAGGAATATATCGAGAAGTTTTACGCCAAAGCCTTGAAGGAGGCATAGGAGGCAGGACTATGGGAGGTATTTTTAAGGCCTACGATATCCGGGGCTCTTATCCCGATGAATTAGATGAGGTGATGGCAAGGAAAATCGGGGCTGCCTTTGTCCGCTTACTCAATGCCAAGAACATTGTTATCGGTCGCGATATGCGGCTTTCTGCCTCAGCGCTTGCCAAGGCCTTTATAGAAGGAGCTGTCGCATCAGGGGCCGCGGTCACCGATATCGGGATGGTCACCACCCCTTTGCTCTATTATGCTATCATCGCAGGGCGGTTTGACGGTGGAGCCATGGTGACGGCGTCCCATCTCCCCGGCGGGATGAACGGCTTAAAGCTCTGCCGGGAAGAGGCCATCCCCTTGAGCGGAGACCGGGGGCTGCCCGAGCTGGAACGTTTGGTTATTGAAAAGCTGCCTGTACAGCGAAGTCATCCGACAGATGGTTCTTATCAGGAACTCGATATGTCAGAGAAATATATCGCAAAACTCAGCAGCTTTGTCCACAACCCAAAGCCCTTAAAAATTGTGGTGGATGCGGGAAATGGTATGGCCGGGCCTGAGGTATTTTCCCTCTTCAAGGAATTTCCCGTCTGGACGCTGGTGCCTCTCTATATGGAACCGGATGGGAGCTTTCCCCATCACATTGCCAATCCCCTCCTGCCTGCTGCCACCCGTGATTTGCAGGCCATGGTCCGTCGGGAAAAAGCAGATGTCGGTGTGGCATTTGACGGGGACGCTGATCGTTGCGGCTTTATCGATGAAAAAGGGGAGAGGATCCCTGAGGATCTGGTGACCGCCCTCATTGCAGAGTTCCTCCTAGCAAAGAAGCCAGGGGCAACAATCCTTTACGATCTGCGTTCAAGCCGCATTGTACCTGAGACCATTACCCGTCTGGGGGGCAAGGCGGTACGTACTCGGGTAGGTCACGCCTTTATCAAGGCCACCATGAGAGAAGTAAATGCCCTGTTTGCCGGCGAACTTTCCGGGCATTACTACTATCAAGACATGGGATTTACCGACAATGCCCTTTTTACCATGATTCAGATGTTAAACTTGTTATCTTTAAAAAATATGCCGCTCTCAGGCTTGATTCGCCCTCTCCAAACATATTACGCAACGGGAGAGATCAATATCCAGGTAAAGGATAAAGAAGCCGTTTTCGCTGCCCTCGAGGCGAACTATACCGATGCAAGAAAAGATCATCTCGATGGATTATCAATAGAATATGATACCTGGTGGTTCAACCTCAGGACGTCCAACACAGAGCCCCTCATGCGTCTCAATCTGGAAGCGAACGACGCAACAACTGAAGAAGAAAAGAAACAAGAAGTGCTTAATATTATTGGTAAGGCTGATTCTTCGATGGAGGTTGAGTCATAGATGTATAATTTCCAACCGATTGTTTCAAAAAGACTAACTTAACAGCGGTGAGGGAGACGATTGAACAAGACACGCAGGCAAGAGTGAAATATGCCGAAGTGCATGAGGTCCGCGGGCGCCTTGCACTGCTCCCCCCGCGCGAATATGAAATCTTTCATTACGTCATCATCGGCATGCTGAACAAGCAGATTGCGTACGAGTTGGGCATCTCCGAGAAGACGATGAAGGTCCACCGCGGTCGCATCCTTGAGAAGCTTGGCGTCGGCTCGCTCGCCGATTTAGTCCGCTTGGCCGAGAAGGCGGGCATTAAACCCACCAAAGAATAGACAGCAATCATTGATCACGTGCCACCGGCCACTTTTCCCCCATATAAGACCAAGGTCCAATAGACATTTGCTCCGGTCTTTTTTAATCTTTGTTATAGGCGTTATAGTGCTCCCGCAAACATATGACTAAACGTGAAAGGGTATTCTTAACATTATTGGTAAGGCTGATCCTTCAATGAAGATTGAGCCGTAAATATACAGACTCCAACCGAGTGTTACAAAAAGACGAACTTAATAAAGGAATGAATTGAAGTGTCTCCGAAGCAGGTTATGGGAAGGTAACATGGTAAAGAGAGAGGAGTTGCCATGAAGAACATTGCTATTAATGGATTAGGACGCATCGGGAGGATGGCGTTGCGACACTATCTCATCGATGCACCGGATACTGTCCAAATTGTTGCAGCCAATGATCTGACCCCAATCGATGAACTTGCGTATCTCATCCGGTATGATTCTGTGCATAGAAGGGCTACATTTCCCATAAAAACCGGATCAGATTATATAACTCTCGGCTCACAGAAGATAACCGTCGTCAGCGAAAAGGATCCTCTAGCACTTCCGTGGAAGAACCTCGATATCGATATTGTTTTGGAATGTACCGGGCTTTTTAGAAAACGGGAGGACGCAGTAAAACACCTACAAGCGGGGGCATCCAAGGTCATCATTAGTGCCCCCTCTGTGAGTGCCGACTTGACCGTGGTGATGGGGGTCAATGAACAATTATATGACGCTCAGCGGCATCATGTGATTTCAAACGCATCGTGCACGACCAATTCATTGGCCCCAGCTGTCAAGGTGTTAAACGACGCCTTTGGGATCGAATACCTTATGGCCACAACGATTCATGCCTACACAGCCAGCCAAGCATTGGTGGACCGGGCGGCCCGTAAACTGCGCAGGGGGCGCGCCGCAGCGGTTTCTCTCATACCGACTTCAACGGGGGCAGCAGAGGCTACCGCCTTGGTTATCCCTGAACTCAAAGGGAAAATGGACGCCATTGCCGTGAGGGCCCCCATTCCCGACGGAGCTATAACAGATATTGTGGCCCACCTGCAAAGGGATGTTTCGGTTCAAACTGTCAATTCAGCGTACAAAAAGGCTGCCAATGAGGAGCTCAAGGGTATTCTGGATTATAGCGACGACGAAATGGTGTCTGCCGATATCATCGACGATACACATTCTGGGATAGTCGATGGACCATCAACCCGGGTGATTGTCAACAGAGTGGCAAAGGTGCTTGTTTGGTACGACAACGAATATGGATATGCACGCCGACTGCTCGATCTGGCTGATTATATTGCTCAACAATGATATCAGATTTTGTATTGCTGATGCTGTATGAACCAATAAGCGTACTGTTTTTCAATGAGTGCATTTTAAGTCACGAGAGGCTAAACTAGCAGTGTAAAACTTACGGGTTATGGGCTTTATACAAAAACGAGGCTTATGATGGTGAAACTTGCTTTTTTTGATGTGGATGAAACAGAGCAGGCTGTCTTATCAAGGGCATTTGCTGGAGAAAAGACCTTTGAGTTGAGCTTCCATCAAAAATCTCTTGATACACATAGTGCCCTCATAGCGAAGGATGTGGACGGTATAGGGATATTTATCCAATCCAGGATCACCAAGGAGGTGCTTGATCTACTGCCTGAAGTAAAGGTAATTGATACCATGTCCACCGGATTTGATCATATTGACTTAGAGACCTGTAAGGCCCGTAATATCACAGTATGTAACGTTCCTTCGTACGGTGATAACACAGTAGCGGAATACGCCTTTGGTCTTATCATAGCCCTTGCCCGCAAATTTAAACCAACCATTGAACAGGTAGGGCGGGGATTTTTCAGCCGTACCGGCCTTATGGGTATAGATTTAAAGGGGAAGACGCTCGGCGTGGTCGGTACGGGCAATATCGGCAGTCATATGGCGCGGTTTGGATGGGCCTTCGGCATGAAGGTTATCGCCTATGACGTGAAGCCAAATGAGGAGATCATCGATCGGTACGACGTGACGTTTGTGAGCCTGGAAGAACTATTACAGCAGGCGGACATTATTAGTCTGCATATTCCCTACAATCCGTCGACGCACCACCTCATCAACGCAGAAAGACTACGCTTGTTCAAACCGATGGCCCTCCTGGTGAACACGTCCCGAGGGCAAGTGGTCGATACGACGGCGGTTGCCGCTGCGTTACGCGAAGGGAGGGTGGGAGGTGTGGCCTTGGATACCTTTGAGGGGGAAGAGGTGTGGCTCGAGGAAGAATTCCTTAAACGGGATGACCTCGCGGCTATCACGCTGAGGGAAGCCATGGAGAGCTTCTCCATCATGCGTTCAGAGCGCGCAATCATCACGCCGCACAATGCCTTTAATACAAAGGAGGCGTTAGAACGGATTCTGCTTACCAGCGCTGAAAATATAATAGCATACTTTAGTGGTCATCCGCAAAATGTTGTTACTGGCCATGCATAAGTTTTGCGAGGAGATATGATTTATACGGTCACTCTCAATCCAGCCCTGGACCGGACAGTGTGGGTTGATAAGATACAATTTGACGATGCCAACCGGATTGAACGGGAAGAACGGTATGCAGGGGGTAAGGGAATAGATGTATCCAAGGTGTTGACAACGCTGGGGGCTGAGAATCAGGCCCTGGGCTTGATCGGCGGGTTTGCCGGAGAAGAACTTGAAGGCCGATTGGTCAATGAGGGAGTAAACTGTGATTTTACCAGGATTGCCGATGAAACCCGCACCAACGTCATTGTCAATGAGATCAGCTCTGGGAAGCAAGTCGTTTTCAGCGACAGGGGGCCGAACGTCAAGCCGTACGAACTGATGCAAATAGTGCACAAGCTTGAAAAGCTTGATAAGCCTGACATGGTTGTCATCAGTGGGAGTCTTCCCTTTGGAATCCATCCGGAAATCTACCGCAGGCTCATCGAAATGGCAAAAGGGAAGGGGGCAAGGGTGATACTGGATACCGATGGAGAGGCCCTGCGAGCAGGCATACAAGGCCTCCCGGATATCATTAAGCCCAATGTCCATGAATTGAGTCGTCTTGTTGATGAGGAGTTGAAAGAGATCGATGAGATCGCACGGGTAACCCAGAGGGTACGCGAGAAGGGCATCGGGATCGTCCTTGTTTCCATGGGGGCCAGGGGCATTCTGCTGGCAGGGGAAAAGGAACGGTATCTGGCCTCTCCCCCTGCAGTAACCGTGAAAAATACGATCGGCGCGGGGGATTCAGCCGTAGCCGGGTTTGTCTACGGTTTGGCAACGAATAAACCCATCAAAGAGGCCTTGATCTATGCGGTAGCTGCTGGCACGGCTACTACCCTGAGGGATGGAACAGCACTTTGTCAAAGGGAAGATTTCTTACACCTCGTTCCCGAGATAACGGTGCAAACGCTCTAAGGCAGAGGAGGATGGCGAAATGTCCATACAAGCACAGAATGTAATCGTCCCCCTGGACGTCCCAAAGGCACTGCAGGAACGCTATATTGCCAATTATGAAACCGTTACCAGGAAGAGCGGGAGGCTGATGCTCTTTGCCGGTGATCAGAAAGTGGAGCACCTCAATAAGGATTTCTATGGCGAAGGGATCAACCTCGATGATAGCGATCCAGAACACCTGTTCAGAATCGCAAGCCGTGCAAACATCGGTGTGTTCGCTACCCAACTCGGTCTGATTGCCAGATACGGCATGGATTATCCCGATATCCCTTATCTGGTAAAGTTGAATTCCAAAACGCATCTTCTGAAGACGTCCCTTTCAGATCCCTTCAGCCAGCAGTGGTTTGATGTTCAACAAGCAGTTGATTTTCGCGAAAGCAGCGGACTTCATATAAGAGCGGTTGGCTATACGATTTATCTTGGGAGCGAGCACGAAGTGGAGATGTTACGGCAGGCGGCTCAGATTGTGTACCAGGCACACCAACATGGTTTGATAACCGTGTTATGGATCTACCCCCGTGGTAAGGCCGTGGAAGACGAGAAAGATCCCCATCTAATCGCAGGTGCCACCGGTGTAGCGGCATGCCTTGGCAGTGATTTTGCCAAGGTAAACTACCCCGAGCAAGAAGGCTCTGAATCACGAGAGGTATTCAAGGAGGCCGTCCGGGCAGCAGGTCGTACTAAGGTCGTGTGCGCGGGTGGGTCCAGTGATGAGGTAGAGTCGTTTCTCAAGAGACTCCACGACCAGATTCACGTCAGCGGCGCTGCGGGAAATGCCACCGGGAGGAACATCCATCAAAAGCCCCTTGAAGAGGCAATCAGGATGTGCAATGCCATCTCTGCCATAACCGTGGAAGAAAAGAGTGTAGAAGAAGCCTTAAACATATATCATTCACGGTAGAGAAAAAACGATGATAAAACTGGTGCTGTTACGGCATGGTGAGAGTGTGTGGAATCTGGAAAACCTGTTTACGGGCTGGACAGACGTGGATCTTTCAAAGGAGGGCAAGGAAGAGTCTCATCGCGCCGGGAAATTGCTCAATGACGAGGGCTACTCCTTTGATGTGGCCTACACCTCCGTCCTCAAGCGGGCTATCAGAACACTGTGGATTATGCTTGATGAGATGGACCTTATGTGGATTCCCGTACATCGTTCCTGGAGGCTTAATGAAAGGCACTATGGTGCCCTGCAAGGTCTTAATAAAGAGAAAACAGCCGAACAATATGGCCATGAGATTGTCCAGCAGTGGAGACGCAGCTATGATGTTCGCCCGCCGGCATTGGACTTAACAGATTCGCGGCATCCGCGTTTTGACCAACGGTATGCTCATATAACAGCTAACGAATTACCCCGCACCGAGTCCCTCAAAGATACCATTCATCGAGTGCTCCCCTACTGGCACGAGGTACTCGTGCCAAGCCTGCGGCAAGAGAACAAAGTCCTCGTCTCAGCCCATGGCAATAGTCTCAGAGGTTTGGTTAAATATCTTGATAGTATCCCTGATGAGCAGATCGCAAAACTTAATATTCCTACGGGGTTCCCCTTGGTTTACGAATTAGATAACGACATGAGGCCACGCGATCATTATTACCTGGGTGATGCGGAAGAAATTAGGAAGGCGACAGAATCAGTAGCCAAACAAATAACGGGCAAAAATCCTTAGTTTTAGAAAGGGAATTTTCTCAGTGCAGCCAAATAAAAAAATAAGGAAGAGCAATTACATTTCTCATTGAAGGAGGAAAGTTATGGATGAAGTCAAACGTATTCTTGCCATAAGCAGGTCGACCCAATATTGTCGTAAGGCTGTTCACTACGGGGTTTCGCTTGCACAACAGTATGGCGCTGAACTTTTTGTACTCCATGTCATGCATGACCCTTTCAGCCTGGAAGGGTGGAATCTGCCAATCCCTTACATGCGATCACTACAGGAGGAATATCAAAAGGCACGACAGGCTACAAAAAAAGAGTTAGATGATATTATAACTTCAGAGAAAAGCCGGGGCATGCCTATAAAGGAATTCATCAGGGAGGGAGATCCGGTAGATGAAATTGTAAGGATTGTGGAAGCCGAGAAGATAGAGCTTATGATCTTACTTGCTCATGAGGAAGGGCGTCTAGAGCACCTTCTATTCGGTCGTGATAATGAAAAGTTGCTTCGAAAGATGTCCTGTTCGATTTTATTCGTTAAACACGAATTGTTTTGATCGGGGAGTGTTTTATAACCGTACGGCGAAAAGAAATATGTGGAGGTGGTTACGCGATAAGGAGCGAGCTGTAAGATCATGTCGAGCACACGGGCTGAGGATCATAGGGCTGTGCAAAGGGGAAAAGCGCTTCGTATTTGTCTCTGAGGCACTATACTGACGCAGGATGGTCAAGGAGAGGATCGGTGGGATCGATAACAGCGGTTTCAAAGAGCGTTGGGGCCAAACGCAAGCATGGGAAGCGACCCAGTCGGGGTGTACAGCTTATAGAGGTATCTGTGTTTCTTTTTTTGATTGTGCCGTCCATGTCCCTTTCCTTTCTCGTCGTTAAACAGGGAAATTTGAGTTTTGTGCTTACGGCAGTCTCGAACATTCTGCGTGACCTCGGATTGGTCGGTTTGATTCTCTTTTTTCTGTGGCGCAACGGTGAACCCATCACTAGGATTGGCTGGACATTCAGAAACGTCCGGAAAGAGATCGCTCTGGGGCTTTGGTTTTTCATCCCCTTATTCTACGGTATGGTTTTGCTCGAACAGGCCTTACAGGCAATCGGTCTTTCCGTTTCCTCGACTTCACTGCCTTCATTCCTGGCGGCCAAAGGTATAGCGCAATTTCTCTTGGCTTCCCTCTTGGTCGTTGTTGTTGCGGCGGCGGAGGAGACCATCTTCCGGGGATACCTCCTCCTGCGCTTGAAGGCAGTCACCACAAGTCCTGCCGCCGCAGTAGTGCTTTCGGCGGCGATCTTTTCGCTTGGGCATGGCTACGAAGGATCGGCAGGAGTGGTAACCATCGGTGCCATGGGATTAGTTTTGGCGCTGATCTACCTGTGGCGACAAAGCTTGATAGCTCCCATGGTGATGCACTTTCTTCAGGACTTCATCGGCATCGTCCTACTCCCGATGCTTGGTATGAAGTGATCGTTGTGAGTCAAGAAAAGGAGGGGCCCCAGGTATGGGTCTTCGGTGCTGTTCCGAAGGCCTTCCTTAAAAACGTAATGGAAAGGAGACAGACATGAAACTTTCATGGCGAATAGGCCGAATTTTCGGCATCGACATCTACATCGACGCCAGCTGGTTAGTCATCTTTGGGCTTTTTACCTGGATTATGTCGTCATACTATTTCCCCAGCGGATATCCTCACTGGCCAGTGTGGCAGTACTGGGTTGTGGGGGCATCCACGTCCCTGTTGCTCTTTGCCTCGGTCTTGGGCCATGAGCTCGCGCATTCACTGGTGGCAATCAGGCAGGGTGAAAAAGTCAGGCGAATCACCCTGTTCATTCTCGGGGGAGTCGCCCAAATCACCGAAGAACCCAAAGAGGCCTCAAAAGAATTCTTCATGGCCCTCGTGGGACCCCTAACGAGTTTTGCCATTGCCGCTGTGTGCTATGGGTTGTTTTTCATTCTCCGTCCTGTCAGTGAACCTCTTGCTGCAATGGCCCGATATCTCTCTTTCATCAACGTGTTTCTCGGTGCTTTTAACCTCCTGCCGGGATTTCCCATGGATGGAGGGCGCGTGCTTCGATCCATCATCTGGAAGTTCACGGGCAACCTGCAAAAATCGACGCGCATTGCCTCAGCTTTCGGTCAAGGGTTTGCCTTCGTCTTTATCGCTCTTGGCTTTTTTATGATGTTTAGAGGACTGTTTATCAATGGGATCTGGATTATGATGATCGGCTGGTTTCTCTACAGTGCAGCGGGGCGAGGCTACCACCAGATCATCGTGAAAGAGATGCTCAGCCATGTGAGGGCACAAGACCTGATGGAAACGGATGTCCAAAGCGTTTCCGAAGATCTCCCGATCCAGAAGCTGGTAGACGAATTTATCCTCAAACACCGGGACCATGCATTCATCGTGGCGGATAGGAAAGACATCAAGGGAATCATCGGCCTGGACGATGTAAAGAAAATCCCCAGGGACCAATGGCCCTCAGCCACGGTCAAGGAGACCATGATCCCCCGAAAGGATCTGATGACGGTCTCTCCCGACGATGACGGCAACAAGGTCCTGGCCCAGCTCACGAACAAACGCATTCATCAGGTCCCTGTTGTGAAAGACGGTAAGATCCGGGGAATCGTCTCGAGGACCGATATCCTTCATTTCCTGCAGCTTCGCTCCGACCTTGGGATATGAGAATGGCCATCGTTTTTTGCACATTGCGTCATTCTTTGGTCTGCATTCTGTTGAGATGAGAAACGCATGGAAAGTCCATTATCCAAATTGGGGAAGAGAATCTCTCATCTGTGGAGGGTCAAAATCATCAGATTCGATCGCCGGATAAACAATGACGCGGCCACCCTGCGTTTGTATCGGCTTAGAGATGTGCCTGTATTATATTCGTTGTTCGATTCGGAGATTTCGTTGGCAGCATATGGCGTTGAAAACAAACTGTTTAGATCTTCATTCTCTTTTTGGAGATGGATGATCAACACCTTTCATGTAGTGTATGTCATTGAAGCTGTAGAAAACCGTAAACCGAGAATTATCGGTTTGGTCGGGCTTTACAACATTGAGATAGGGGAAAGTCTATGGCTGTCACTGACCATTTTTAACCCTCAAGATCGAAAACGAGGACACGGCCAACAAGCGCTTGGTCTGCTCCTGGACTCGTTGGAAAAGAACGAACTGGTAGAAACAGTCTATGGTGAGATCTTAAAAACTAATATGCCATCTTTATGCTTCTCCAGGAAGCTTGGCTTTGAAATTTATGGCCATTATCAAGACAGATTCTTTATGAAAAAGGATAAAAGCCATAATAAAGTCTGATTTGGAGGGGGTACTTACTATGGATCAGAATACTATCAGTACAGAGGGGGCAAAAAAGGCCTCTATACAAGAGCTGTTTCAAAGGCTCTCATCGAGCGAGAAGGGGTTTTCGGCTTCAGACGTAAAAAAGCGGCTGGAAGAGTACGGTTATAACGAGATTGCCGAAAAGAAGGTCAACCCAATTCTCAAATTATTGAGCTACTTCTGGGGACCGATACCCTGGATGATCGAGGCCGCAGCCATCTTATCGGCAATCGTGCGTCACTGGGAGGATTTCGGGATCATCTTTGCCCTGCTGGTTTTAAACGCCGTCGTGGGCTTCTGGGAGGAGCACAAGGCGGACAATGCCATTGAATTGCTGAAACAACGGCTGGCGCCGAAGGCCAGGGTGCTGCGCGACGGCACATGGATTGAGCTTGATGCCCGGGAATTGGTTCCGGGAGATGTCGTGCGCGTGCGTCTGGGCGTGATCGTCCCGGCCGATATTAAGCTCTTTGAGGGTGATTATTTATTGACCGATGAGTCGGCCCTGACCGGAGAGTCGCTCCCCGTGGAAAAGCATCCTTCGGATGTTGCGTACGCCGGCTCCATTGTCCGCCAGGGAGAGATGAACGGGCTGGTAGTCACGACGGGGATGAGCACCTATTTTGGCAAGACCGCCACGCTCGTGGAAGAAGCCAAGACCCAGAGCCATTTTCAAAAGGCGGTCATCAAGATCGGCGATTACTTGATTTTTCTTGCCCTCGCGCTGGTGGCAATTATTTTCCTTGTAGCCCTCTTCCGTCACGAAAGCATGCTGGAGACCCTCCAGTTTGCCTTGATTCTGACGGTTGCCGCCATACCGGCTGCACTTCCAGCAGTCCTCTCGGTCACCATGGCCGTGGGGGCGATGGCACTGGCAAAAAAGGAAGCCATCGTGAGCAAACTGGTTGCTATTGAAGAAATGGCGGGCATGGATGTCCTGTGCGCGGATAAGACCGGAACCATCACCCAAAATAAGATCACCGTCGGAGCGGTTAAACCATTCGAAGGATTTCAAGAGAACGAAGTCTTACTCCTTGCAACCCTGGCGTCCAAGGAGGAGAACCAGGATCCCATCGATGATGCCATTATCGCCAAGGTCAAGGAGAAAGACGAACTGAGCCATGAACCCGGCAACTACAAGGTTTTGGAATTTACGCCCTTTGATCCCAACTCCAAGCGGGCCATAGCCACCGTTGAGGATCCCGACGGCAACCGCTTCAAAGCAGCCAAGGGGGCGCCTCAAGCCATTCTTGCGCTCGTTGCCGACCAAAAGGCCTTGGGCCCGAAAGTCGAGGAATTGGTCAATTCCTTTGCCTCCAAGGGGTATCGTCCCCTCGGTGTGGCCAGAACGGATGGAGATGAGAAATGGCGCTATGTCGGCCTGATCGGGCTGTACGATCCTCCCCGCGAGGATTCCGCAGAGACCATCAAGACGGCTCAATCCATGGAGGTAAAGGTTAAGATGGTCACCGGCGATCACGCCGCCATTGCCAAGGAGATCGCGCACCAGGTAGGTTTGGGCACTAATATCATGCCGGCGTCTTCCTTTTTGGAAAAACCTGACAAAGAGGCACAGCGCGTCGTCGAAGATGCCGACGGCTTTGCCCAGGTCTTTCCCGAGCATAAGTACCACATCGTCGAACTGCTCCAAGACAAAGGGCATATCGTCGGGATGACGGGTGACGGGGTCAACGATGCCCCCGCCTTGAAAAAGGCCGATGCCGGCATTGCCGTAACCGGCGCAACGGATGCGGCCAAATCGGCGGCTGATATCGTGCTCACCAGACCAGGTCTTTCCGTCATTATCGACGCCATTAAGGAAAGCCGCAAGATATTCCAGCGCATGAACAGCTATGCCACGTACCGCATTGCCGAGACGATCCGCGTGTTATTATTCATAACCCTCTCCATATTGGTCTTTAACTTCTACCCGGTGACGGCGCTCATGATCGTTCTGCTGGCGGTGCTCAACGACGGCGCGATCTTATCCATCGCCTACGACCGCACCCGTTACTCCAACGCGCCTGAGGCCTGGAATATGAAGGCGGTATTAGGTGTCGCTACCGTATTAGGTTTTGCCGGGGTGCTGGCATCTTTCGGCCTCTTTTATTTGGGGGAGCGCGTCTTTCATATCAACAGGGAGATGATTCAATCTATGATGTATTTGAAGCTGTCGGTTGCCGGTCACCTGACCATCTTCGTTACCCGCACGCGGGGGCCTTTCTGGTCCTTTAAGCCCGCGCCGATTTTGTTCGGAGCGGTGGTGGCCACGCAATGTATCGCTACGTTGATCGCCGTGTATGGGCTCTTTATGACCCCGATTGGCTGGGTGTGGGCGCTGTTCATCTGGGGCTATGCCCTAGCGTGGTTCCTGTTTAATGACCGGGTAAAACTCGCTGCATACCGGATCTTTGATCCTCAACACCCCGGTTTCTTGAGCAAGGCAGTCAAGGGATAAGACGCAGAGACCATCGGATTGAGTTGAAATGGGCAATAACAAACCCTTAGGATACTGGTCCGTCGTCGCCATTGGTATCGGGGGCATGGTGGGGGGTGGCATCTTTGCCGTACTGGGTTTAGCCGTACAGCTTGCGAGAGGCGGCACCTCGATCGCGTTCGCCCTGGCAGGTATGGTTGCTTTGATTACCTCCTATTCATATGCTCGATTATCGATTACCTATCCAAGCCAGGGAGGAACCGTTGAATTCTTAAATCAGGCATTCGGGTCAGGGGTGTTCACCGGAGGGCTTAACGTACTGCTCTGGTTGAGTTACGTTGTGATGCTCTCTCTGTATGCGTATGCCTTTGGCAGCTATGGTGCGAGTTTCTTCCCCCTCTCTACCCAGCCGCTTTGGAAGCACATATTCATCAGTGGTGTCGTTATCTTACTCACCGCTTTAAATATTGTAGGTTCCAAGGCCGTGGGAGAATCTGAAGAATGGATCGTCGGGATCAAGGTTGCAATTTTGCTGTTTTTCATTGGGGCAGGGTTATGGAGTGTTAAGGTTCAGCAACTCACCCCAGCGACGTGGACCAGCCCCATGCAGCTGCTCGCCGGGGGGATGATCATTTTCTTGGCCTACGAGGGATTTGAGCTCATCGCCAATACGGCCGAGGATGTGAAAAATTCCATAAACATACTGCCCCGTGCTTATTATTCGGCAGTCGGATTTGTCATCGCCCTGTATGTCCTCGTCTCCGCAGTGGTTGTGGGCAATCTACCCATACCTAACATTATAGCGGCTAAGGATTACGCGCTTGCGGTTGGTGCTCAACCTTTTCTAGGCGGTGTTGGTTTTACGCTCATAGCAATTGCGGCACTTCTTTCGACGGGCTCTGCAATCAATGCCACGCTCTATGGCGCTTCCCGCATCAGCTATATCATTGCTAAAGACGGAGAACTGCCGGAGATGCTGGAAAGAAAGATTTGGAATCGCCCTATCGAAGGCTTGTTCGTTACCTCCGGCCTAACGTTATTAATTGCTAATCTGTTTGACCTCTCCAGCATTGCCATGATGGGGAGTGCCGGCTTTTTGCTTATCTTTGCAGGCGTGAATGGTGCTAACGTTCGGCTGTGCGCAAAAACCGAAAGTCATAGGTGGATAGCTGTTTTTGGTGTTATTGTCTGCCTGAGTGCTTTGGGTGCATTAATCTGGCAGAGGGCGAGAATATCACCGAGAGAACTATGGTTGCTGGTGATTATGATTGGATTGGCCTTCATAATAGAAACGGCTTACCGAGTGGTTACCGGGAGGGAAATCCGACCTTTGCTTGAGCGTGATATTGAAGATTGAATGAAATATGTTGCCATTCGCCTCAATATGCAGCATACTAGCTTGTCCTCTGTTTTCATCACTGTAGGACTTCAACTATGGATGCCCAAAATACTAAATGTAGCGTGCATTATATACACTGCATCGCTGATTTTGGTTGTAGGATACAAGACCGCGTCCACGATCAGCAGAATCCGGTTGCAGCGATACCATGACAGCCCATAAAAACTTCACACCCGCAGAACCCAATTCTGATAAGACGCGCGCGCTGGCGATCGGTGCGCTCGGCGTTGTCTTTGGGGACATCGGGACGAGCCCCCTCTATGCGCTTCGCCAATGCTTCTCTACAGAATACGGCATCGCCATCAGTCAGGGAAATGTCCTCGGTGTCCTCTCGCTCATTTTCTGGGCGCTTATGATTATTATCTCTTTTAAGTATGTGACTTTTATGATGCGCGCGGACAACCATGGAGAAGGCGGCATCCTCGCCTTGCTCGCGCTCATCGTTTCCCAGAAAAGGAACAGGGTGCGGTACCGTCGAGTTCTGCTCGGCATCGGTATCTTCGGAGCCGCCCTCCTCTACGGCGATGGGATGATCACGCCTGCCATCTCGGTCCTCAGTGCGGTCGAGGGGCTCACGGTGGCCACCCCCCTCTTCGACCGTTATGTAATCCCCGTAACTATCACAATCCTCTGTGCCCTGTTTTTCTTCCAGCGGCGGGGTACCGGGGCCGTGGGTGCGGTATTCGGGCCCCTCATGTTTCTCTGGTTCTGTGTGCTCGCCGTTCTTGGCGCACGGTGGATCGTGGTCGTCCCCGAAGTCCTCACCTCCATCAACCCGCTGTATGCGATAGAGTTTTTTATGAGGAATCGGTTTACGGGCCTTTTCGTGCTCGGTGCGGTGTTTCTTGTGGTAACGGGGGGGGAGGCTCTCTATGCTGACATGGGGCATTTTGGCAAGAGGCCCATTAGGATGGGTTGGTTCGCGGTGGTGCTGCCTGCGTTGCTGCTCAATTACTTCGGGCAGGGGGCCCTGCTGCTCCGCAGGCCTGAGGCCTTGGCCAGCCCCTTCTATTATCTCGCGCCTCCCTGGGGGTTTTATCCCCTCGTATGCCTTGCGACGGCGGCAACGGTTATCGCCTCGCAGGCAATCATTTCCGGCGCATACTCGCTGACCCGTCAAGCCATGCAGCTCGGGTATGTGCCTCGGCTGGAAATACGCCACTCTTCCCCTGAAGAGATCGGACAGGTCTATGTACCCTGGGTGAATTGGATCCTCTTGGGGGGGACGGTGGGACTGGTACTCGGTTTCCGCTCATCCGCTAACCTGGCGGGCGCGTACGGCGTTGCCGTCGTGACGACGATGGTCTTGACCACTATCTTAGCGTTCGCCTGTATGCGTATATGTTGGGGTTGGAGCATGCCGAAGGCCGCGGCCCTAGCGGGGTGTCTCCTCGTTGTCGATCTCACTTTTTTTGCGGCGAACATCCCGAAGATCGGACAAGGGGCCTGGGTTCCCCTTGCCATTGCTGCTCTTGTCTATGTCTTGTTCACCACGTGGAAGCGAGGCAGGACCCTTCTCAGAGAGTGGTTTCGCAAGGAACAGATATCGGTCGACGTGTTGCTGAGAGATTTAACGGACCATCCGCCCCTTCGATCACCGGGGACCGCGGTTTTTATGGATAGCAACTCTGCTGGTATCCCCCGCACCCTGCTTCACAACCTGAAGCACAATCATGTCCTGCACGAGCGAGTCATATTGTTGACGCTCATTGCCGAGGAAGTTCCAAGGATTCCATGGTCCGAGATGCTCGAAATCCACGAGCTTGCTCCGAACTTCTTCCGGATCATTGCCCACTACGGCTTCATGGAGACGCCGAACGTTCCGACGATCCTCCGGTACGCAGAACGGCATGGGATGGAGTACAAACCCATGGAGACGACCTTCTTTTTAGGTCGTGAGACGTTGGTATTGAGCCGCTCGGGTGGAATGTTCTCCTGGCGCAAGCGGCTGTTTGCTATTCTGTCACGGAACGCAGAACAAGCGACCCTACACTTCGGCATACCCCCAAACCGGGCGATAGAAATCGGCGCACAGGTTGAGATGTAACTGGAGACCTTGACGCTGATGGCCAGCTAGTCATTGTAGTAAGACATTCAGGGAAGAGATAACAAAGACCACGTTAAGACGTCCTCCATGACGATAGAATCTCTCATTCAGACCTATGGCTATGTAGCCATCTTCGTTGGCACGTTCCTCGAGGGTGAGACCGTTCTTATTCTCAGTGGGCTTGCGGCACACCAAGGATATTTACAGTTGCCGTGGGTAATTCTAGCTGCATTTGCCGGAACGCTATTTGGAGACCAGCTCTATTTTTATCTCGGTCGGTGGCACAGCCACGGCATGCTGGCCAAACATCCGCGCTGGCAAGCGCGTGTCAATAAAGCGCAGAGGCTGCTAGAACGTTACCGTACAATGGTGATTATCTCTTTCCGCTTCATGTACGGACTGCGGACGGTGACCCCCTTCGTAATTGGCATGAGTCGAGTACCTACCATAATATTCATTATGCTCAACGTCGTGAGCGCCTTCGCTTGGGCACTGGCGATGGGCGTTGGGGGTTATTTCTTTGGCCATGCACTGGAGATTATTATTGGGGACATCAAACACTATGAACTCGAAGTACTGGGTGTCGTTGTTATTATAGGTGCGATGCTCTGGTTTATGCATTTGTATCGGCGCAGAAGACTTAAAACAATGACGTTGAATCATCGCAGGGTTCGTAAGGGAAGGAACAAGATTGTAGGGATGCGATTGACCTAATGACCCCTGTATGGACGCGAAGCCCTGAAGAAAGTTTTGACAGAGACAAGCGACTGCTCGTCTGAGGGAATGTGGAAAGGAGCGGTTAGTGGTCTCGTCCTCGCGGCGTTTTCAGCTTCGAGGAGATATACTTCCAGATGTATTCAGGTATCTCTTCCCTGCTAATCCGCTGAAGTTCCATGGACACAGAGAAGGCTTTGGATATATCTGCCGCTGACTCACCTCGCTGTCGAAGTTCCCTAATCTCATCCATGAACTCTTTCTGAATTTTTTTGAGAATTTCAGCGGAGTTCTTTTCCCAGATGGCAAGGTACTCCATGAGGAATTGTGCTGCCAATCCCGCCGCGACCCCCTGGAGGACCGTCAAGTGCCACAGATAGGTATCTTTCGTCGGGTATGAATAGACCCACACAGGGACATTGCCCAAAATCAACTCGGCCAATTGGGGGGCAGGCATCTTTAAAAGGTCGTCCCGGGCCTGCTTTTTTCTTTCTTTCCTGATCTGTTCCGTGCGCTCCGGTTCTGCATGATCTATCATGGAAGAGGGGATGGGGAAGGGAGTATGCGATCGAGCACTAGAGCCCTCCACCTGCTGCCAGGCCTGCTCTCCGGCTTTCCCCCGCAAAAAACTCAGGAGATTGCATTCGATATGTTCATGAAACGATGTCTCCTTGGAGCACGTTGCCTCGTGGTCGGCCTCCTTGTGCAACACGTCATGGAGCGACCACAGATCGTCCGCCGTGAGGCTGGTCCCGAATTCACGGTGAGAGCGGATAATATCGTCGAAGAGTTCCTCTTGCGCCCTGTTTCGTTCATCGATAAAGCGCCGGTGCTTTATTTCTTCCTCTGATATCCTCTCTCCTTGCAGGGTATGGGAAGCTTGTATCCTCTGGAATTTGTTGCGAATAACATCGAGGCTCGAGTCAAGCTCCTTTTCGATGGGGGAAAATTTATCCTTTTCGGCTTTGCCGGGGGTGAGGAGGGTGCCTATGTGATGGCCGAAGAATGACACAGAGGGCTCTTGAGCTTTTCCCCGTACCTTTGCTGACCGCCCCGTTTCAGGAGGGGCTGGTTCCTCTGAGGCCCCTCCCCTCTCAGAGGTGGGGACGATATAGATATGCGGGTGTTCATCAACGGAGGTGATTACCCGATTGAATGAATACCCTTTTTTCCCTTGTTCCATCCGGTTCTCCGCCTTTCTCGGTCACGAGAGGAAGAAATCAACGGTTTTTTGAAACTATATATGGATTCCACCTATTCATGACGACATATCTCGCTCAGACTGGTTGCTACCTGAAAGCCGACCAGGAGGATAATCAAGAAGCTCTCTCTGGTAATCTGGATCGCCTGGCAATTGCGATACCACGGGGTCCGCCACCCCCCTTATTCTAAGAGACTACTCCTGATAGTGTCAATTTATTTTTATCCGGTACCCGGCGTCAATCCTTGATAAAAGTACTTTGCTATTGATGCTCGAAATGGTATACTTCCTTACCTTGAGAGATGGACGCGTGACACAATACATGAGGAGCATATCGGCACTGGGGAGGAAGTGACCTTCCTATGGCCCCTGTAATTTCCCCCCTGCAGATGCCCACCAATCCATGATTCCCTTCCAATCCTTCCTGGAAACTTACGGTTATTGGGCTGTTTTAGTAGGCACCTTTACCGAGGGAGAGACCATCTTGGTGTTGGGAGGATTTGCCGCCCAGCGCGGCTATTTGGCCTTGCCCTGGGTAATACTGGCTGCCTTTATCGGCAGCCTCTGCGGTGACCAGTTGTTTTTTTATCTCGGTCGCAAGCATACCCAGTGGGTGCTGGACAAATTTCCCTTGTGGAAGGCCCGTATTGATTGGGCCCATCGGCTCCTGGAACGGTTTCGAACCCCCCTGCTCCTGGGATTTCGATTTATGTACGGGATGCGTACGATCATACCTTTTTTATTTGGTATGAGTTCTGTGTCGAGAAGAACATTTATCATCTTGGATGTCATTGCGGCCTTTGTGTGGGCCGTCGTCGTCGGGACCGGCGGATACCTCTTTGGTCATACGCTGGAGGTCATACTCGGTGACATCAAACACTATGAAGTCATTATTCTCGGGGCAATGGTTATCATCGGCTTGTTGCTGTGGGCGTTACACCGTTATCATTATAAGAAAAAGAGAGCCGATCGGGTAGAATTATCGCCTGATCCGTAAACTATGCAACAAGGAAGCGGCGGCGATTGGCGCAGAGGATCTCGCGCCGTTGTAAGTGCCCGAAACCGCTCCCGTGCATTACACTCGTCTTTATGCCCTCAGACATTGCGTCCGCGCGGCGTCTTGAGGGCGAGCCCCTCCATCAACTCCGTTTGGATCTCCTGGATCTCCAAAAGCCTCTGCCACTGATGCATAAGGAGGTGGTCCATTTTTTCGTGCAGATGACGGATCTCTAATTCCGCCTTGAGGTTTACCAGATAATCGTGTTGGGCGCTCAGGCGATCCTTGGACTCCTGGCGGTTTTGGCTCATCATAATGATGGGTGCTTGAATAGCAGCGAGACACGAGAGGACCAGGTTGAGAAGAATGAAAGGGTAAGGGTCGAAAGGTTTCAAAATGAGCACGATGGAGTTAATGGCGATCCATACCAGGAGCACGGCAGCAAAGATGGAGATGAAACGCCAGCTTCCGCCGAATTCGGCAATCCTATCTGCCATGCGTTGCCCGAGTGTCAGCTGCCCCTCAAACTCGACGTTAATGTTCTTGGACAGGATATCTTGCTCTGTGAGGCTTTGCATAACCTGCTCTTCCAGCGTCGATAGCTCGCCCTTGTCCGCTGCAAGGATGTTGCGAACATATTCCGTTCTGAAGTGATTCAGGTCATCGAGACAGATAAAGCCGCTGGCGGACCAATCGGAATGTTGTTTCCGAATGATCTCAACCACAGAATCGCGGACCAAGGATCCTGGGAGCACCTCGCTGAACGCCTTTCGTTTTTTGCAGATCTGGCAAACGACCGTTTTATGCGGTTTTTTTGCCATCGTATCCTCCTTGTTTATGGTATATGCTTCAACTCATGTTTGGTAGCTTAGCAGAAACCGCTTTGGTGTCAAATTAAAAGCATGGGGTATGGCTTAGGAGAATCAAGGGTTTTCTCGTTGTTTTCTTACAATCTCTAACCCCCACATTATAATTTCTTAGCGTTGTGTGCTTTTCAAACCGTTTTAATATAGGTACAATATTCAAATTGTAGCCAAGGAGCGTGATATGATGCAAAGGACATGCTTGGTCTTCGGGCTAATCATTTTCTTCTGTGTCGGTCCCGGCACGAGCTCAAAGGCCCAAGATGCCCAGGCCATCGTGCAGGCGGGTTTCGATTATTGGCGGGGCAAGGCCTCCGCCGCCGTGGTGGAAATGGTCATACATCGCCCGGATTGGGAGCGACCCATGACCATCGAGGCCTGGACTGAAGGACGATCCGACAGCCTCATCGTGATCATCGCCCCCTCCAAGGACAAGGGCAACGGCACCCTCAAGCGGGGCAAGGAGATGTGGATGTACAACCCCAAGGTCAATCGAGTGATCAAGATCCCCCCCTCCATGATGTCCCAGGCCTGGATGGGCTCGGACTTCTCCAATAACGACCTGGCCAAGTCCGACAGTATCCTCGATGACTACACCCATACGCTGGTGGACACCGAGACCCATGAGGATAAGAAGGTGTACGTGATCAAATCGATGCCGAAGCCGGCTGCGCCGGTGGTGTGGGGCATGCAGCGGCTCAAGATCAGGGAGGATCATATCCTATTGCAGGAGGAGTTCTACGATGAGGACCTCACCCTGGTCAAGGCCATGACCGGGTCGCAGATCCAGATGATGGGGGGGAGGCTGTTTCCCACGGTATGGAGGATGCAGAAGGCCGATGTCGAGGACGAGTATACCGAGTTGACCTACCGGGAACTCGAATTCAGGGATGACCTGCCCGATAACCTCTTTACCCTTTCCAACTTGCGGAACCCCCGGCGGTAGGTGCGCATGTCCATGGACCTCACAATGGCGTGGCGGAATATCTGGCGGCACCCGAGGCGGGCCGTCTTGACCATGGCCGCCATCGCCTTCGCCACCGTGCTGTTGGTCTTTATGTTGTCGTGGCAGTTCGGCTCCTATGACACCATGATCAATGCTGCGGTAAAGGTCCACACTGGGCACCTGCAGGTGCAGGCCGCGGGATACCACGAGCAACAGGACATGCACCTCGTGGTGTCCGATCCAACTGCGGTCACTCGCATTCTGGAAGGCATTCCAGATGTGACCGCCCATACCGCCCGAGCCACCGCTTTCTCCCTCGTCTCATCCAAAGAGCGGACCTATGGGGTTGCCGTGAGGGGGATTGATCCGGTAAGGGAGACGCAGGTGACCACCCTTAAACAATTGATCCGCGAGGGACACTATTTCACCGAAGGAGATACCAATGCAGCCTTGGTGGGGGGGCTCCTGGCCAAGAATTTGCGCGTAGGGGTTGGTGATGAGGTGGTCCTCCTGGGTCAGGGGCGCGACGGCTCCATCGCAGCCACTGTGGTTCGGGTCAAGGGGATCTTCCGGTACGGCCAGGACGAATTCGATCGCAACTTCATTTATTTGCCTCTCCCCTATTTTCAGGAGGTCTATAGCATGAGGGGGGCTGTCCACGAGGTGGTTGCCCTCTGTGTATCCCTGGAGGCAGTACCGCGGGTAAAACGCGCCGTTGCAGCCGGTCTCAAGACGATAGACGAAGAGAACAAACTGGTAGTCTTGGACTGGATGGAGCTCATGCCCGGCCTAATCCAGAGCATCAAAATGGACCTGATCAGCGGGTTCATCTTTTATATCATTTTAATCGTCGTGGTGGCCTTCAGTATATTAAATACCTTCCTCATGGTCATCTTCGAGCGGACCAGGGAGTTCGGCGTCTTTATGGCCCTGGGCACGACACCGGGGCGGTTGACCAGGTTGCTGCTGTTTGAATCGACGACCCTGACCCTGTTGGGCACCGCTCTCGGTATCCTCGCCGGCAGCCTGGTGACCTGGTATTTCCAGGTGCATGGGATCGTCATCTCCGGCACCTCAGAGATGTTGCGTCAGTACGGGTTGCCTGAACGGATGTATCCCCAGCTTTCACCCCTTTCCATCGCCGTCGGCGCGGGTCTGGTGCTGGTCATTACCTTGATGACCGCACTCTATCCGGCCCTGAAGGTCCGGCGCCTGCGCCCGGTGGAGGCGATGAGGGCGGTGTAGAGTGTATCAGTAATCAGTGACCAGTGATCAGTAAACGGTGATCGGTGGGGAGGGACAAGTGGCCGGTGATCGGTGAGCAGGGCGACAGGTAGGTTTTAATAATACAGAGATGAATTTTTTCATGTTTTTGCAAATAGGATGGCGAAACATCTGGCGCAATCGCCGCAGGACCCTGGTCATCTTGACGGCGGTCGTCATCGGGGTCTGGAGCATGATCTTCTTGGGCGCCCTCATGCGGGGGATCGCCGACCAGTTCGTCCGCAACGGCATCGCCACCCTCACCGGGCATGTCCAGGTGCACGAGAAGGGGTACCGAAGCGATCCGGCCGTCCAGAACAGCATAGAAAATCCTGCCCGGGTGGAGGCCGCCCTCACCGCAGTCCTGCCCCCCGACGCCCAGTGGGTCCCCCGGGTTCGAGTCAGCGCCATCGCGAGCAATGCCCGGCACTCCACCGGTGTCACCATGGTGGGTATCGATCCCCCACGAGAGGCGGCCGTCTCGTTCATCGGGGGGGCAATTACGGAGGGGCGCTATCTGAAGTCCGACGACCCCTACGGGATTGTGGTAGGCCAGGCCCTGGCAGAGCGGTTCGATACCCACTTGGGCTACAAGCTGATCCTTATGTCCCAAGATACCGAGGGAGAGATAGCCTCACGGGCCTTCCGCATCGTCGGGGTCTACCGGGCCGAGATGGAGGCCACGGAGAAACAGTTCGTCTTCGTCACCCTCCCCGCAGCGCAGGAGATGCTGCGGTTATCACACGGGATCTCCGAGTTCGTCGTCCTCCTTGCCGAGCACGGCGAGGCAGACCATGTGGCCGACACCTTACGGGCCGAGCTCCCCGCAGCAGAGTATGAAGTCAATACCTGGCAAGAGATCCTCCCCATGGTCTCCGCCATCATGAAGATATACGACTGGTTCATCTTCTTGTGGTTTTTAGTCGTTTTTATCGCCATGGGATTCGGCATCGTGAACACCACGTTGATGGCGGTGTTCGAACGGATCAAGGAGTTCGGTCTGCTCAAGGCTCTCGGCATGAAGCCGTGGTGGATCGTCAGAGGGGTTCTCGTCGAATCATTCTGTCTCTTGATACTCGGCATGGCCATCGGCAATGCGGTGGGGTTTTTGAGTGTCCTCGTCCTTTCCGGGACCGGCATCGACCTCTCTGCGCTCGCCGCGGGCATGGAATATTGGGGTATGTCCCGGGTAATCTATCCCCATATCGTAGGCCAAGACGTTTTAATGGCCAACCTGGTGGTGTTCATCTTGGGGTTGGTGGTGAGCCTGTACCCGGCCGTGAAGGCGGCCCGGTTCACCCCGGTGGAGGCCCTGGCACATACGTGAGGCACGATGTTTTGAGTTGATCCTGATCGCTCATGGAAGGAGATCCGCGATGGCAATGGTAACATGCACCAAGGTCAAAAAGGCCTACCAACAGGACACCGTGGCAGTCAAGGCGCTCGACGGCGTGAGCCTCTCCATTAAAAAAGGGGAATTTGTGGCCATAGCCGGGCCTTCGGGCTCGGGGAAGACCACCCTCCTGAACATCATCGGGGGGTTGGACTCTGCGGATTCCGGGCGCATCGTGGTGGATGGGAATGTCCTCAATACCATGCGTCAATCGCAACTGGCACAATTGCGTCTGCATAAGGTCGGTTTTGTGTTCCAGGCCTATAATCTCATTCCGGTCCTCTCGGCGCAAGAAAACGTGGAGTTCGTCATGCTCCTGCAGGGCGTGCCGCCCGCCGAGCGCAGGGAACGGGCCAGGGCCATCCTAGACGAGGTGGGCCTTGGGGGGATGTACGACCGTCGTCCTGCCGAGCTCTCCGGCGGGCAGCAGCAGCGGGTGGCGGTGGCCCGGTCCATTGTATCCGATCCGTCCATTGTCCTGGCGGACGAGCCAACTGCCAACCTTGATTCCAAGACCGGGGCGAGTCTTCTGGAGATCATGAAGCAGATGAACGAGAAGAAACAGGTCACCTTTATCTTTTCCACCCACGACCAGATGGTCATGGACTATGCCCGCCGGCTCATCCAGCTCAAAGACGGCCGCATTTGGGAAGAAACGGTCCGGAAGGGGTGAGAGGCAGGAGGGCCTTCAGCCTTCAGGCGATGACAAAAACTGCAACCGAAAAACACGAGGGGGGCAGTCACTACGGTTTTTAAAAAGTCCTTACTAGCTATTGGGTTGTTGCTCGCAGGCGTTTCATTTATCTTCATTTCTCCGCGTTACGCACGGGCATCATCCGATGACACCCCTCAAGCCGCAACTCCTGATGCTGAAACGCAGACTGAACCCTGGTACGAGAAGATCGACTGGGAATTGGGCGGACACCTTAAGGCGCGGGGGGGGATCTCATGGGCCGACGCGGAGTCATTCTTCCAGCCGGTAGGCACCGGACCGCACTATGACGGCTCCGCCGAGGCCAGGCTTAAGGGCAAGGTCTCCTTGGGGACGTGGGGGTATTTCGAGGCCCACCATGAGACCATCCTCTCAGGGGGTGATACCCGGCGCAAGCTGAAAGAGTTGCAAGACCTCTACCCCTCCCTCTTCACCACGGGTCTCATGATCGCCGGCCCCCTGGAGGACGATCGCCGTCTGATGGACCTGACCTGGACCATCCACGAGGACGGCCAGTATATCCTCTACCATCGGTTCGACCGGCTCTCCCTGACCCTGCTGCCGACATGGGGTGTTGTCACCATCGGCAGGCAGGCGGTGACGTGGGGAAACGGTCTGCTCTTTAACCCAATGGACATCTGTAACCCCTTTGCGCCGACGGACATTGAGCGGGATTACAAGGTCGGCGACGATATGGCCTCGGTCCACGTCAACCTGGGTACCAGAGGCGGTGTCCACCTTCTCTATGTGCCGAGGAAAGACCCGTTCAAGGATACCGTGCAATGGAACCATTCCTCACTCGCCGGAAAGATTCACTTCGCCTGGGGCACAACAGAGTTTGACATCATGGCTGCCAAGCACTACGAAGATGCGGTGTTTGGTATCGGTAGTACGGGATACCTGGGGGGTGCGGCCTGGCGCGTGGATGGGATATGGACCATTCTGAACGATACGAGGGGTAAAGACTACTATTTCTCCCTGGTGGCCAACATGGATTACTCGTGGGTATGGTGGAAGAAGAACTGGTATGGATTCGTGGAGTTTTTCTACAGCGGCATCGGGGAAGCAGATTACCCCTCGGCCCTGCTCGATCAGGATGTCCGCGAACGGGTGGACCGGGGGGAGCTTTTTACCTTAGGGAGGACTTACCTGAGCGGCCACCTCAGGGTGGAGCTGCACCCCCTGCTCAACTTATACCTGACGGTGATCAACAACCTGGCCGATCCCTCGGGTGTGGTGCAACCCCGGATGGTGTGGGATTGTTTGCAGGATGTCCAGGTCACCGTGGGGGGGAATGTGTATTACGGTCGCCAGGGGACGGAATACGGCGGGTTCAGGATACCCGGTACTCCCTTCCAACTCCGGGGGCAAGACAGCGTCTTTCTGTGGGCCACCTACTATTTTTGAGGCTTGGTTGTTGTCGCTGTTCGCAGCCAAACAGGGGCAGGGGCTATTGTTCAAATCTCCCGGGAAATTTTTTGTACCTATAAACCTTCCCCGCTTTTTGCAGTTCTTCCGCTTTTTGATTAATATGGTTGAAGCGGTGTTTCAGCTCATAAAAGCCGTGCCACCAGGCGTAATCAGGCGCCATCATGGCGGCCCCCATCCGGGCCCGGCGCCCTTCATGGTGCCAGAACTCATAAAATTGCCATTCGAGTTCCTCGTCAAAATAGCTGCGGTTTGAAAGGAGGCCCGCTGTGTAGAGAGAATCGATTACCCCCTTTATCGGTTTGAAGTACGTGTCGTTGTAATTGCCCACCACCTCATCGAGGTTCACAAAATGGGCATCGGTCCATTGCCGGGCATGGCACTGCAGGCACACCCTTTTCATCTTTTCCCGTTCGGCCTTCCAATTGGTATCTGCGGGGAAGGGCTTGAATTCCTCCGGCCTCACGGTCAAGGGGGCCTGTAGCTCCCAGGCAAGCCGCTCGGTGACGTCGTGCGTTGCGGCCACATCGGCCGCCGCTGACATGTGGCATGTTGCACAGGTCGGCGCCCGATAGTCTCTCCCCGCCTGCCAGTGCCCATCATCAGGACGCCAGTTCCACCCCTGGCCCTCGGCATGGTAGATGGTCCCGTGCTTGGACTCGTTGTAGATCTCGATCTGGGGATGATCAGGTCCGAGGTGACACTGGTCGCAGGCCTCTGGTTTCCTCGCTTCTACTACTGAAAATTTATGCCTGGTGTGGCAGCTCGTGCAGCTGCCGAGACTGCCGTCCGGATTTTTTCTGCCTACGCCGACGTTAGGCCACGTGCCCGGTAGAGGTGTACCCTCGGTGAGCTTCACCACGGTGCCGTGACAGGCGTAACATCCGGTTGTGCGTTCGATGGCGTTGTTCATACCGTCATTGAGCCAGCGATCGATCTTCCATATGATCTCGTGGGTGTGTGCGTGTTTGCTCTGTGCGTACTGGGCTGCTTCCTTCGGATGGCAGCCGCCGCATTGCTGAGGGGTTACCACCACAGCGATGGGGGCGGGGGTGTTCTCCAGGTGGGCCTTGCTGACGAGAGTATCCGCCTCGCCGGCCTTGTGACACTGATAACAGCCCACGTCCACCTTTGCGTGAACGCTCGCCTTCCAATCCTGGTAGATGCCGGGGGTTATCTCTTGATGGCATTCGATACAGGTATCCCCGGTGAGGACGGCGGCACGCGTCTCAGGGATCAAGCGCACGGGAAAACCCCACCGCCACACGCTGATGCAACCGAGGATCAAGAAGATAATCACCAGATTGGCGTAGGCCATCTTGACAAAGGTTTTTTGGGCGAAGGTAAGACCTTGAGCCATGTCTCCTGTCTCGGCGACTTTTCCCACATACTTCACGTTTTTCAGGACCTCTACGCCGTGAGGCGCCCCTGCCAGGGCCTCGGTGAGGTCCGTGCCCGCACCATGTCTGCCCATGTGCCTCCCCTTTTTCCATTTGGGACTCGCCGTGACATCGTAGATCTTATTCTGATAGAGCACATAGGCGGGCTTGCCATCAGTGCCGTCAAAATAGCCTACATCGGCACGGGTGATGTGATCGGCATCGGGAGGGCCCTCGGACGCGTGCGTATCTCTGCGCATGCGTCGGTTGATGGCCGTGATGGCGGCAATGCCGATACCTACCATTGTGAGAAAGAGGAGGATCTTGACAAAGAGCATGAGGCCGAAGGTGTTGTCGAAAAACTGCCCCCATCTGCTGATACGCGACCATGTCAGATAGGTGCCGGTGAGGGCAAGGGTGACCATGCAGGTGACGCCGAGGATGCGCTCATGTTTTGGAATCCCCCCGATCAGCCGAGCAGGCCTGATAAAGATGTGTATATAGAAGATGGCGCCAAAAAATACGACGGCCGCCAGGAGATGAAGGTATCCGATGATGAACCTCAGTGTTGTATGAACGGGCCCCTGCAGGGCATCGGCCTTATCCAGTATCCGCTCGGGGATGGGGTACTGATAGCCGTTCTTTATATAGGCAAGGCCGACGGCCTTGAGCGGCCCGCCGGTACTCTCCTGGTGGCAAAATATGCATCCCTTTCCCGTTTCCGCAGCGTACCGATCGGTTGCGTACGCAGGAGATACGAGGATGCAGAGCATTAAGGCCGCAGTCAAAAAAGCGAAGGGTTTAATTCTCATCTCCGGTCTCGCTTGAGTAGCATGACAAGTATTAGGACAAAGTAAGAGATGGTAATGGTACGTACGATATCATTACCCCAGCCCTTGGATAATGTCAATGTACGAAACACGTATCGTGACGTATTTTTATATTGTCAGACGGCTGGGCATCTGTTATCTTGTTTTTACAGTTATATCGTGTAGTTATAGGGCTTATAGTGCCATATAAGGCATATTTATTGCATATTATATTTAGATTATTGTGAGGGGTATTGTCGGTATCATTGCCGCACTATATGGATGACAACAACTGCGTATGATACTGAGGCCAGAGAGAGACAATGCGTGATAGAGCTGCACGACGGATAAAGCGAGAGATAATGCTGCGCAACTTCCTGCGGAGGTTCGGAATCATTAAGGTGATAATTATGGCTACCTTGTGCGCCATGCTCTCTTCCTTTTTGTTGTATTGGCTCATTGGTACTCTTTTAGATGCATTTGTGCCTGTTGGCATTTTCTCCTCCATCCTTGTCCCTGCCCTTGTGTCCCCACCCATTGTGTATTCCCTGTTGCGGCTTACGCAAAAGCTCGGCCTGGCGGAGAAGGAATTGTTGGACGCCTATAACAGCTTAGAACTGCAGGTGAGGATGCGCACGGCCGAGCTTGCCACAGCGAACAGACAGCTGCAGGATGAAATTACCAAACACTCCCAAACGGAAAAGAAGCTCAAGAAGGGCGTTGAGAGATTAAAAAAGAGTCTGGAAAAAACAATCGGTGCCATCGCCGCGGTAACCGAGATACGGGATCCCTTTACCGCCGGTCACCAAAAAAGGGTGGCAAAGCTCGCCTGTGCCATTGCCGGGGAAATGAGACTTCCTACGGGCAAGATCGAGAGGCTCCGTCTGGCAGCCATTGTTCATGATATCGGCAAGGTAAATGTCCCGACTGAGATCCTCATCAAGCCCACTCGATTAAGCGAACCCGAGTTCAATATCATTGAGGCCCATCCCCAAATAGGTCATGATATATTATATGGGATCGAGTATTCTCGGCCGATTGCCAAAATCGTCCTGCAACACCATGAATTGCTCGATGGTACCGGCTATCCTCAGGGACTTTCGGGTGATGAGATCATGTTGGAGGCGCGGATCTTGGCGGTAGCCGACGTGGTGGAGGCTATGGCCTCACACCGGCCCTACCGACCGGCCCATGGCATCGGGGAGGCATTGGAGGAAATCCTGCACAACAAGGGCACGCTGTATGATCCCGTGGTTGTCGATGCCTGTCTGCGGGTCTTTTACGAGAAGGAGTTTGCCTTCGAATAGGGCGCACAGGCAGCGTTTTCAAAGGCCTTGCCTTTCTCATCTTGCTATTATCGCTGTTAGATTATACTATTTCTAGACATCATGAGGTTTGTGCCGGTGAACACTCGTGCTCACCGAAACAGGTTCCCATACACGCTCCACAAGGGGGTAGGGAGTATATACTCGTATGCATGACAAAGCCAAGAAGACATCCAAAAAGCCCGCCATCCCTGATGAGTTTGCCGTTAAGTGGCAACGGGTCGTAGACCTCATGGCTAAGACAGTAGGCGTGCCGGCAGGGCTCATCATGCGGGTCGATCCGCCGCAGATCGAGGTCTTTATATCAAGCGCAACCGAGGGCAACCCCTATAAGCAAGGGGAACGGGCGAACCTCAATACCGGGCTGTACTGTGAAACGGTCATGAAGCAACTCTCGCCCCTGTTGGTTCCCGATGCGCTCAAAGACCCTCAGTGGGAGCACAATCCGGATATTGAGGTGGGCATGACCTACTACCTTGGGTTCCCTCTGACATGGCCCGACGGTGAGATCTTCGGCACAATTTGTGTGCTCGATAGCAAGGACAACCCACAGGCCTCGACCTACAAAGATTTACTCTATGAATTCCAGCACATCGTTGAAGGAGATCTGCGCATCATTTTCGGCGCCGCCGAGCGAGAGCAGGTTGTGCGCTTGGAATTGGAGGAGGTCGATTTTGCATACCGGATAATAACCGATTTCACCTACGATTGGGAGTATTGGGTGAACCCCGACGAAACGATCCGCTACATGTCGTCTTCCGCCGAGCGCATTACGGGGTACACAAAAGAGCAGTTTATTGACAACCCCCCCTTGAGGTGGGAGATCATCGTTCCCGAGGACCG